>JAESTZ010000030.1 GCA_016763315.1 Robiginitomaculum sp. | reverse complement strand
TAATTATCAACTGATCTTGATGTTCCTATTGGTGGCTGGACACCGGAGTAAACTCACTATGATGGCGGGTGCTTGTTAATCGTCAATATCAAAACCCTCACCCCAGCTTCTTTGTTGTCCTATCGCTCGCTACTTGAGGACTCTCCCCCACCGGGAGAAGGAGTCCGCCTCGTTATGTTTTGACATTTCACCGCGTCTCGTCATCCCGTGCTTGACACGGGGTCCAGTTCTTGCACCATCAACTTTAGCAACAATCACAAGGCTGGATTCCGGCTTTCGCCGGAATGACGGGTTTTGACATTTCACCGCAAAATAAAACAACAAGAACTGTTATCCTCCCCTCGCTTGCGGGGGAGAAGGAGTCGAATTCGTTATGTTTTGCCGCGAGACAAAAGAGCGAGGGTGCATAACAAGGGTCACTCACCCTTCACGCTTACCCCTTAATTAGCAATCATTGGCAAATGGCGGTATCTGCACCAAGGGTTAATTGACAAAGAATTAGCACTCATTAACCCTTACCTACCCTTGAGATACGGGGATAAGTTGCAAACACACTCGCACTGCCCCTGCTTGATATAATGGTGTTGCAGATGGCTTTAACTTAGCCATTTACGGCTCTTTGACATGGTGAATACCTATAAACACTAGCAAAATATGCAGTTCTAACTGTGTTTACACAAGCAGGTGCGGCGGTTGCTATACTCGTTTTTTCGTCTTTTGTGTTTCTTATCCGCGGGCTAGAGCTTGTAAGTGCAAGTAACCTTTTTTATTTCCCATTGCAAAATGTATAATTTTTAACGATGCAATTTGTAATAGTTTTGTTATAATTTTCATCTGCCTTGATTTTGCCAAGAAAGTTATATTCAAAATACAATTCAATTTGAGCTTTAGTATAAAATCATGAAAAATATATTTTACAGTTTAATAATTATTGCTTTGTACTCGCTACCTGCTGGCGCGCAAGATTTACGAGTGGTGCCAGAAACCCAAGGGCAATTACAATTATCGTATGCTCCATTGGTAAAGTCTGCGGCTCCAGCTGTGGTCAATGTGTTTTCAAAACGCACGGTGAAAACAAACAATGCCTTTCGTGGATCATCGATGTTCGAGCGCATGTTCGGGCGCGGCTATTTCGGCCCCCAAGAAAGAGTGCAGCAATCATTAGGATCCGGTGTTATCGTTGCCGATAACGGGGTGATTGTAACTAATTATCATGTGGTGCGCGGTGCCGATGAATTGCGGGTGGTTTTAGCTGACCGCCGCGAATTTGAAGCAGAACTATTATTGGCTGATCCGCAAACTGACCTAGCAGTCTTGCGAATTGATACCAATGGCGAAGCTTTGCCAACCATGGCATTTGCCGCTAGTGGTGTATCAGAGGTTGGAGATTTGGTGTTAGCGATTGGTAATCCATTTGGCGTTGGCCAAACGGTGACCTCTGGCATTATTTCCGCGCTGGCAAGAGCCGATGTGGGAGCTACTGACTTTTCTTATTTCATTCAGACTGATGCTGCGATAAATCCCGGAAATTCCGGCGGAGCATTGGTCAATATGAAAGGTGAACTGCTTGGAATTAATACAGTCATTGTCTCGCGATCTGGTGGTTCCAATGGTGTTGGGTTTTCAATTCCTGCAGCGATGGTTAGCCGGGTGGTAGAATCTGCTATTTCTGATGGCGAAGTGATCCGGCCATGGTTCGGAGCCAGATTGCAAAATGTTGATCGTGACCTATCGGCATCATTGGGTCTGGATCGACCGCGAGGAATTTTGGTATCGGAAGTATATCCCGGTGGCGCGGCGCAAATGGCAGGGATTCGCCGTGGCGATGTGGTTCTGGCTATTGATAATCAGGACATTAATACTGATCAGGGCTTACGTTTTCGTTTGGCAGTTCACAAAGTTGGTGAAAAAATTGCGGTGAAAATATTTCGCGACGATAAGGAACTAACGAAAAAACTAAAAACAATTGCTGCGCCTGAAAGTCCAAAACGCAATATTACCGACATATCGGGCAATAACCCATTTGCGGGCGCTAAGGTCGGAAATCTTTCGCCAGCCTTAGCAATAGAAAAGGGTCTTGACCCGTTTTCGGAGGGAGTTGTTGTGCTAGAGGTGATACGCCGTTCTGCTGCAGGTTATTATGGCATTCGTACCGGAGATATATTTGTAGAGATCGGCGATGATGAGATAAAGAATATCAATGATTTAACAGATGCTATTGACGATAATGAAGGAAACTTACGTTGGCCGGTAAAAATAGTTCGAGCCGAACAGGAAATAGCGGCAACTATCCGTTTACGTCGATAATGGATTGTTCTTGAGCGTAGATGGTGTTTTAACTTGATACATGAGCAATTTATTTGAAGTAGCCGGGCTTGAAAAAACAGCTCCGACACCGCTTGCGGATTTAATGCGTCCGCAAAACTTGGATGATGTAGTTGGGCAGGATCATTTATTAGGGCCTGATGCACCGATCGGTCGAATGGTTGAACAAAAACGTCTATCATCACTGATACTCTGGGGGCCGCCCGGTGTCGGTAAAACCAGTATTGCCAGATTATTGGCACACCATACCGATTTGCATTTTGAGCTATTATCCGCAGTGTTTTCCGGCGTTGCTGATTTGCGCAAAATTTTTGATGCTGCAAAACTACGACGAGAAACCGGCAAGGGAACTTTGTTGTTCGTTGATGAAATTCATAGATTTAATCGGGCGCAGCAAGATGGGTTTTTACCGTTTGTCGAGCAGGGAATTGTTACTTTAGTTGGCGCAACTACAGAAAATCCCTCATTTGAATTAAATGGCGCGTTGTTGTCGCGGTGTTCGGTATTGGTTCTAAAACGCCTTGATGAAGCGGCGATGTTGTTATTGCTGCAAAGGGCTGAAAAACAAACGGCAAAGTGCCTATTGCTTGATGATGATGCCAGACTTGCCTTGTGCGCGATGGCTGATGGTGATGGCCGGTACCTGTTGAACTTGGCCGAAGAGGTGTTGGCATTAGACGGAAATAAAGAGCTTGATACAGAGGGCTTAGCTAATGTGCTGCAAAAACGTGCCGTCCATTATGATAGAAACAAAGAGCAACATTACAATTTAATATCTGCCTTGCACAAGTCGGTTCGTGGCTCGGATCCTGATGCTGCCCTGTACTGGTTGGCCAGAATGCTGGAAGGTGGCGAGGATCCGTTATTCCTTGGGCGACGCATGGTTCGCATGGCCTCAGAAGACATCGGACATGCCGACCCATCAGCTTTGCAAACAAGCTTGGCAGCGGTTGAGACTCATCGCTTGCTGGGTTCGCCAGAGGGCGAGCTGGCCTTGGCACAAGCCTGTGTCCATTTGGCTTGCGCACCTAAATCTAATGCGGTTTACAAAGCTTTTAAAGCGGCAATGGCATCTGCCAAGCAGTCCGGATCACTTAGCCCGCCCAAGCACATACTAAATGCACCAACCAAGTTGATGGAAGAACAGGGCTATGGTGATGCCTATGCTTATGACCATGACCAAAGGGACGGCTTTTCAGGGCAGGAATATTTTCCAGGTGAAATGCAATCGCAGCAGTTTTACTTTCCGGTGGATCGCGGTTTTGAGCGCGGCGTAGCCGAGAGATTAGCCAAATGGCGACAATTACGAGGGGCTAGCCATGAATAGCATTTTCTTAGTTGGACTAGGCGGAGCTTTTGGTGCAATCGCCAGACATTTGGTAAGTCGTTTGGCATTGCAATGGCCAAATGTCGGATTTCCATTTGCAACTCTTGGTGTAAATGTTATTGGCGGTTGTTTAATGGGTTTGTTAGTCGGTTGGTTGGCTCATAAAGTTGATGGTGGCAATGATTTACGGTTATTGTTCGGAGTTGGCTTGCTTGGTGGATTTACTACATTTTCTGCTTTCTCGTTGGAATTAGTGCAAATGATTCAACGCAAAGCATGGGTTGCAGCTGCTATATATAGTACTAGTTCGGTTGTGGTTTCAGTGTTGGCTCTTTTATTGGGCCTGTTGGTAATAAGGAAAGTTTTTGCCGGATGAACAAAGTGCAAAATATCACTATTGGAGCGGATGAAAATGATGTCCGCCTGGATCGCTGGATTAAGAGGAAGATTGTCGGACTTGGGCAGGGGCAGATAGAGAAATCCTTACGCAAAGGTGACATTCGTGTCGATGGAAAGCGTGCTAAATCTAATACTCGGTTGTTTACAGGTATGTTGGTTCGCTTACCGCCGTTTGTCGTGTCAAAGGCTGGACCTGCGGTAAAGTCACGGGTCACTGCGAAAGACCAGTCTTTGGTGAAGTCCATGGTAATCTTTGATGATAAGCAAGTTTTAGCCTTGAACAAGCTCAGTGGCCTGGCGACACAAGGCGGTACCGGAACCGTTCGTCATATTGATGGAATGCTACCGGCATTTGATGATTTGGAATACACCCCGAAGTTGGTTCACCGCCTTGATCGTGATACTTCTGGTTTGTTACTGCTTGGGCGAACTCCGGCAGCAACGGCATCATTGGCGAAAGCTTTTAAGTCACGTTCAGCCAAGAAAACCTATCTGGCGATCGTGCTTGGTGTGCCAAGGCCGGAGATCGGAGTTATTAAAGGTTATATGAAAAAAGGAATAGGGGAAAAGGGTCGCGAAATGATGATCTGGGCGCGTCACGGTGATCGTGATGCTCAATATTCGCGTACTTCTTACACTGTGCTGTCCAGAGCCGGACAAAAAGCGGCATTGGTGGCGTTGCGCCCTGAAACCGGCCGCACCCATCAATTACGTTTTCATCTGGCTGAAATCGGATATTCTGTTTCTGGAGACCATAAATATGTTTGTGATCGCGAGGAACTTGGAGGGTTACCGAACAAATTGATGCTGCATGCGTGGGGAATTGAATTGCCACATCCGACTAGTGGTAAATTTCAACTTAATTGCCCATTACCCGAACATTTCACCCGCGCCATGGATATGCTGGGTTTTGAAAGTAATATTCCGGCTGATCCATTCGAAGGGTTGGAGTAATGACTGTCAAAACAAATGCTCGCCGGTTTTACAAACAGGCTTTGTATGAAAAACAAGGCCGTACTTGGCAAGTGATGCTTGATGATAAGGCGTTGCGTACTCCGGCAAGGCAGGTGTTACGATTGCCTACCGAAAAATTGGCTATAGTGCTGGCAGAAGAATGGCAGGATCAACAAGACAGGATAAATCCAGATCAAATGCCGTTGACCAAGCTGGCTAATGTCGCACAAGACCATGTAGCACCAGATAAAGTTCCTAGCGCTGGCGAATTGATGCGGTTTGCCGCTAATGATGTGATTTGCTTTCGGGTGGCAGAACCAAAGCGTCTACAAGAATTACAAGCAAGCAAATGTGATCCGTGGTTGGACTGGGCTGCGCAAGAGTTCGGTGCCAGATTAGGTGTAACAAACGAACTTAGACCTCCGGATATGCCGCTTGCCGCACTGGAAAATATGCGTAATGCTGCTCTTAAGCTAGATCCATTTACGCTTACTGCCTTGTTACATGCAGTGTCCATTCTTGGTTCTGCGGTTTTGGGCTTTGCGATGGTTCAAAACCAGATGGATGCAAAAACAGCATTTGATTTGTCGCGGATCGAAGAAGATTGGCAGATCAAACAGTGGGGCGATGATGATGAGGCATTGCTTCGCTCCGAAAACATGCTTGTTGCATTGCGGTCTTCGTATGAGTTTATGCAAGCGGCTAAATGTTGATTTATACTCCATCGACCCAAAAAGTGGGAACCGGTTTTTGGCTAAGTTGATGGGTCATAAATATAAACTATACTAAAAACACAGTTTAATTCAGTGTTTTTAGTGTACTTGCCTAAATAGCAGTTAAAATGTTATCCGGAATATTGGAGTTAAGTTATGAAAAACATGATCAAAGAGCTGGATAAAAAACGCGAAGCAGCATTGGCGGGTGGTGGCGAAAAACGTATGCAACGCCAACACGACAAAGGCAAATTAACCGCCAGAGAGCGTTTGGAATTATTGCTCGATGAAGGATCGTTTGAAGAATACGATATGTTTGTTGAACACCAATGTTCTGATTTTGGCATGAGCGACAACAAAGTACCCGGTGACGGAGTTGTTACGGGAAATGGTACTATTAATGGCCGCTTGGTGTATGTTTTTGCTAAAGATTTCACGGTTATGGGTGGTTCTTTGTCATTGGCACATGCAAAGAAGATTTGCAAAGTTCAAGATATGGCTTTGAAAAATGGTGCGCCAATAATTGGACTGTTCGATAGTGGCGGCGCGCGAATTCAAGAAGGCGTTGATGCTCTTGGCGGCTATGCAGAAGTTTTTCAACGCAATGTTTTGGCCTCTGGAGTCATTCCACAAATATCAGTAATTATGGGGCCATGCGCTGGTGGTGATGTCTATTCACCGGCGATTACTGACTTCATTTTTATGGTTCGTGATACTTCGTATTTGTACGTTACTGGACCTGGTGTGGTGAAAACTGTAACCAATGAAATCGTCACCCATGAAGAATTAGGTGGCGCCAGCATGCATGGAAAAATCTCCGGTGTGGTTGAGGGGACTTTCGAGAACGATTTTGAAGCTTTAGTGCAGATACGCCGGCTGATTGATTTTCTTCCAGCCAGTAATCGTGAGAAACCTCCAATTCGTCCGGTTTTTGACCAGCCAATGCGCGAGGAAGCATCATTGGACAGCTTGATACCAGATAATCCGAATACTCCGTATGACATGAAGGAGTTATTGCAAAAAGTTGCTGACGAAGGAGATTTCTTTGAAATCATGCCAGAGTTTGGAGCTAATATTATTACTGCCTTTGGTAGGCTAGAGGGTAAAACTGTTGGTTTTGTTGCCAATCAACCAATGGTGCTGGCCGGAGTGCTGGATATTGATGCTTCCAAGAAAGCCGCTAGGTTCGTGCGGTTTTGTGATGCATTTGATATTCCGTTGGTGACATTTGTTGACGTTCCGGGGTTTTTGCCCGGCACCAAGCAAGAAAGCGGTGGTCTGATCAAACATGGAGCAAAATTACTGTTTGCCTATGCCGAAGCAACTGTTCCCAAAGTAACTATTATTACCAGAAAAGCCTATGGCGGGGCTTATGATGTTATGGCTTCCAAGCATTTACGTGGTGATGTTAATTACGCTTGGCCAACTGCCGAGATCGCGGTGATGGGCGCAAAAGGCGCAGTTGAAATTATCTTTCGGGCTGAAGCTAATGATCCCGAAAAAATAGCCGAACGCACCAAAGAATATGAAGATAATTTTGCTAATCCATTTGTTGCCGCCCGTCGTGGTTATATTGATGATGTGATTATGCCGCGCAATACTAGAAAACGAGTGGTCAGTGCGTTGCGAACTTTACAAAACAAGCAATTGAAGAACCCATGGAAAAAACACGATAATATACCACTTTAGGTGTGTGGGTAAGTTTTCATTTCTCGCTAACAGTTTTCTAACCTTAAGCCGTTATGTTGCCTTTATATGGCCTCGCGAAGAGGGTCAGTAGAAAAAGGTGTGCGTGTTATGGATGTTTGTCGTGGTGAGCTGTTGGGTCAGCAAATTTCAAAGTTTTCTCCAATGAGTATTTCTGAGGGTTTGGCCGTTCAAAGACGGGTATTTGCCGCTGGAGTAGCAAGTCGCAGCGAGGCCGAGATATTGTTTGATGTTTGTGGCTCATTCCCCAAATCAGATTGCGCGTGGAAACAGGCATTTGTCACGGCAATCACCGATCATTTGTTGGGGCAGGGCGAAGAATACGGTTTCTTGGAATTTGACGCTGAAGACTGGCTGATCGACATGGTTTCCAATGATAGCCAGTCGCATGCAATGGTTAATTTTGAAGTATTGCAATCGGTATTGGCGAAAGCCAAAAATGCCAGCACTCGTTTGGCCGGTTTTGGTCTATCGGCTGCATTGAAAGCTGCAAATATAGGCACTAACAATTCAGCTGTGGCCGACACTAGGGTTGCGGCAACCGGTTGATATTTGTTAGCGATTTACCAGTTTTTCCATTTCGTTGGTGCTGGGGCAGTTTGCCGCAGTCTATGTAGCTGAATGCGTAGCCAGTTTATGTTATCATATTATGATATATTCAGCTGGAGGTGAGCAAATGAAGCGTCGGGATGTTCTGAAGATTGGATTAGGTGGAATTGCCAGCTTAACTCCAGCCATGGCCTTGGCCGAATATCGGGGTCCAAATAGAAGATCATACGAAAATTGGGTTTTGCTTTGCCTTAGTATGGAGAAAACTGCCAGTTATTACGGCGGGCTTTACCGCCAAATAGCCAACACCGTTGCGCATTCTGGCATACCTTTTGAGCGTATTACTAGACCCTCGCAAAGCAATGTCATTGGCAATTTTACCGAATTTTATTATGGTCAGCCAAGTCCGGTTTTTCATTCAAGGCTTCACATGGAAGGCAATGACCCATTGGGGTATTTTGTTGCGGCCAAATTAGGCGGTTCGGTGCTAAAACCGTCCCTTTTGATCGGAGATATGTATGGCAATAGGTTCGATCGCCACTGGCCTGTTGATGGCCATGTTGGTGCATTTAGATCCTGGGTTCGTCCCAAGGATTCGGTTGATTTTCCATTTAGCCCCGGATATATAGCTTCACGTGCTGGTGTGACCACTTTCGCAGAAGAATGGTCAGGGGGACATCAAATCACGATTGATGAAATGCTGATTATTCCAGCTTCAACGGCAAATGTATCTGATCCGAAGGCTTTTACCACGCTTTTTCGCAAAATCGGAACATCACCACCGTCATCGGTATTGCCACCGGCAGGCATTTTACGCCGAAGCATTCCATAGTAATTGCCCTAAATTGCCAGACGGGGTTTGAGCCCCAACGCATCGTCATACCGGGTCATGCCCCGGTATCCAGCCCTGTAATTGATGCGAGTAGGAATGGTTGAAATGAATGGCCGGCGTTGATGCGATCGCTGCTAGTGACTGGATTGCGATTTCCATCGCAATGACGAACTTGGTGTTTTGGATTTTGTCCTCCACCTTGATGGGGGAGGACAACAAAAGCAACACTGCCGGACGAGGTTTTGAACCCCGTCCGGCGATCGGTTATTTCTCTATTGGCGCACCAAAGGCATCACCTAACACATCGCACTCATCAATTATAACCTGAATGGCGCGGATGGCTCGATCACGAGTAGCCTTGTCCGGGAATTTCAGCCATTCATCCGAATCAATTTCTTGTTTGTCGTTTCTGGTGATAATAACCGCACCGTTCAATACAAGTTTACTACTGCTTATGTCCACGATAGATGTAATATTTGCCCAATTTATATTTATAGTATGGTTCGGGTAATCACTGCTTGCATATTTCCAAGTGGATTTGCATGGCTCAAGAATTTCATAGTCTAGTAATGGATCCGAATAACCTGATATCATTTTATTGTCGGCCATGGTTTTTAGGAAATTTTGTGCATCACTGGCGGTAGGCTTGGGTGAGGCAAAGGATGAGCCGGCAACAACCATGAAGCCTATAACCAATATGGAGACGAGAGAATTTTTGGATAATGATATATTCTGGTTCATCGGTATGTCCTAACAGCACAAGGCTTTTTTAGTTTACTTTCAAATGCTAATTTTGAGGCAAGGTTAGCATTTTTGGGCAATAGGATCAAATTCTCGGCAAAACTTACCGCTTACAAAGCTAATTAGCGATTTTCCAGTTTTTCCATCTCGTGCAGGCATTGTTCTTCAAGCATTTCTAATCTCTCGATAGCCCGGCTACGTTTGCGATTATAATCAAGAGCTTGCGCCGGATTACGGTCATATAAGTTCGGTGAAGCCAGCGCCCTATCAAGGCTTTTAATACCTTTTTGTAAGCGTTGCATTTCACTTTCTAGCCGTTCAATATTGCGCCTGATATGTGCTCTGCCGTCACGTTCATCTGCGGCATTTTTACGCACTACGACCTTCTTGTTGGCTTTTGGTTTACGTTTTCGTTCTTTTTTGAGAACCAATTGCTTGTATTCGTCCATATCACCATCATAGGGGTGAACACCGCCATCTTTTACCAGCCATAGCCGTTCGATACAGCGTTCGATCAGGCTACGGTCATGACTGATCAGCAATATTGCTCCTGAATAGGCGTCCAAAGCGTCAGCGAGCGCCAAGCGGCTGTCCATGTCCAAATGGTTGGTTGGCTCATCAAGGATCAACAAATGCGGCCCTTGGAACGATATTAGGTTCAGCAGTAATCTAGCTTTTTCGCCGCCAGACAGATCTTCAATTTTAGTTTCTGCTTGATTGACACCAAGTCCGAACCGTCCCAATCGCGCCCGCCTTTGCGCTTCGCTAGCTTCTGGCATTAGGTCAATAATTAGATCAAGCGGGGTCTGGGTGCGATCCAAAACGTCTAATTGGTGTTGGGCGAAATAGGCGATTTCCAATTTTTTGTGTTGGTACTTATTGCCGGACATTACTTGTAATTTGCCGGACAACAGTTTGGCAAAGGTTGATTTTCCCTCACCGTTTTGCCCCAATAAGCCAATGCGATCATCATTTTGAATGCTCAAATTTATGTCACGTAAGATCGGCTTGCCGGCTTCATAACCAACATCAGCCTCTTCAAAGCGAATAATCGGTGGAGCCATGGTTTTTTTCGGATCAGGCAAATCAAACGGAGCCACAGGGTTTTGCACTAAGGTGGCAACAGGTTGCATTTTTTCCATCATTTTAATGCGAGATTGCGCTTGTTTTGCCTTGGCGGCGGAATAACGAAATCGGTCAACGAAAGTTTGCATTCTTCGTTTTTGATCTTCTTGTTTGGCCATCATCGCCATATCAAGTCGTTGTTTTTCCGCTAATAACCTCTGGAAGTCATCATAGCCGCCCTCGAAAGTGCGAATTTTTTTATTGGCCAAATGAGCGATTTTATGTACTGATTGGTTCAGCAGGTCTCGGTCATGCGAGACAATCAGTGCCGCGCCCGGGTATTTTTGCAGATGGTTCTCAAGCCAGATCGCCCCTTCAAGATCAAGGTAATTGGTTGGCTCGTCCAGCAATAGTAAATCCGGGGTCGAGAACAATATCGCCGCCAAAGATGCCCGCATCCGCCAACCGCCGGAGAACGAACCACAAGGACGGCCTTGAGCCTCGGTAGTAAAGCGTAAGCCGGCCAATATGGTGCTGGCTCTGGCTTCGGCGCTGTGTGCTTCGATGTCTTGTAGGCGTAACTGGATTTCGGCAATCTTGTTCGGATCAGTTTCGGTTTCCGCACTGGCCAGCAAACCGCTTCGTTCAGTATCTGCCTCGAGTACAAAGTCCAATATTGATTGCGCGCCGCCCGGTGCTTCTTGGGCGACAGCGCCCATTCGCGCACCTTTTCGGATGCGAATTTCTCCCTCGTCAGGAACCAGTTCGCCGGTAATTGCCCGGAACAAGGTTGATTTACCGGTGCCGTTTCTTCCAACCACACCCATGCGGGTTTTCGGCGGCAGGGCAAAGCTGGCATTCTCGATCAGAATGCGACCTTCCATACGGATAGTGATATTATTTACATGTAACATCGGTGTATTTCTCGTAAAATTATAATAAGGGTTTGTTGTTTGATTCTTGCCTTAACAAAAGAGTTGATATTGATAGTAAAGCGCTTGAGTTAAAGCAAAGGCACTGGTATATGGCCGCCAACATATCACCCGTTTAGTCTTTATCAGGAGTCTGCACAATGGCCATTCAACGTACTTTTTCTATTATTAAACCAGATGCAACCACTAGAAACCATACCGGCGCAATTAACGCTAAAATCGAAGCCGCTGGCTTGTCGATAATTGCCCAAAAACGTATTTGGCTAACCAAAGCTCAAGCAGAGGGCTTTTATGCAGTGCATAGCGAGCGTCCGTTTTTTGCTGATTTGGTTAACTTCATGATTTCCGGCCCGGTTGTGGTGCAAGTCCTCGAGGGCGAGGACGCAATTGCTACATATCGCAAAGTAATGGGCGCAACCAATCCTGCCGAAGCCGATGCCGGAACAATCCGTAAGGAATTTGCCCAAAGCATCGAGGCTAATTCAGTGCATGGTTCTGATGCACCGGAAACTGCCGCCGAAGAAATTCCGTATTTCTTCTCAAATTGCGAAATAGTTGGCTAGTTCAACTTAATTTACTGTATCATGATTTGCAAACCGAACGGAGAAAACTCGTTCGGTAAGCGGTATTTGCCGTCAAAATTTATGAAAACTGCCGATTAAAAAAACTATGGGCAGTTTTTTCAATGTTTTCCCTATGGAAAGATTGCTAAAAAGCTGGGCAATAAAAGTTCGTTGTTGGCGCAGCTATTCGTAACAAGCATATTCAAAACCCATGTTTCATTGGTTTTTACGTATATTAACAATGTCAAACAGCCGCAAGTTAGAGCAATACTCAGCAAAAGTGGG
>JAESTZ010000029.1 GCA_016763315.1 Robiginitomaculum sp. | reverse complement strand
TCCAGACCACCGCCGGACGGGGTTTATAACCCCGTTCGAAACGTTTTCAACCTTTTCTGTAAGGTGATCGGGTCGATTGAAACCAACAGACGGGGTTCAAACCCCGTCTGGCAATAGACAGATCAGTACCCTAAGGCCGTCATTGCACGGCTTGTCCGAGCAACCCAGTCATGTAAAAACTGGATCACCAACAATCGTCACTCCGATGAAAATCGGAGTCCAACCTTATGGTCGCAACACCAGACCGGTGTTAATTTCCATCGCCTCATTTCCCCACCATTCGTGCCGGTGCGACCACGGTGCAGGCTTCGATTACTTTTGGCGGTTGGCGATAGAAAAACGGCTCGTTGCGGATGCGTTTTGATACTTTGAATATTTCAAATTCGTCCGAAGGTGTTGCCATGACCTCGTAAACCGGACGGCTGTCCAAGGGCATGTCTGCGGCAATGGTAAACTTACGGATTACATCGCGACGGGCAATATCGGCAATCACACCGCTGTCTATAGATCTAACGCCACGGTTTAGCTTTTGGATAAATTCCATGCCATCTATTATCCTGCCAAAAACGGTAAGATTGCGATCAAGATATCTGGTGCCAGGGCCAAGCACTATGTAAAACTCGGCATCGCCACTATCAGGATCGTTATTGCGCGCCATAGCCATAGAGCCGGGGCAGTGTTGCAACCATGTACGTCCGGTGTCTGGATTTCTGGCGGCGGCAAAGCCGTTCACGTGACCGGATTGCTTGGCATATAAGTCAGGCGAAACCACAGGCGCAAATTCCAGACCATCGCTGGTGCGGTCATTTTCGTTTTTTAAGGTTCCAAAACCATCGGGCAATGCTCGTGCGTCTTTGCCTTCGCCGCGTCCGCCTTGGGCAACAAAGCCGTCAATCACCCGATAAAAAGTCAGGCCATCATAAAATTTCTGCTTGGCCAGTCGCCGGATTTGCTCAACATGGTTCGGGGCGAACTCAGGATTTAGCTCAATCACTGTCCGGCCATAATCAGTATCAATGATTAGCAAGTTTTCCGGAGCAATAACCCGCCACGGGATTTGCACCTGTTCGTCATCGCCAAAGGCCGCAAATGCAAATATCCATATCAACGAGCTTAAAAACAATACTTTCATTTTTCTGTTTCCTGTTCTGTAACAAAGGCTTCGGCCTCGATTTCGATCATCATTTGTGGATCAATAAGAGCTTCAATCCCGATCATCGAAGTAGTTGGCGGGTGATCGGCAAAAAACTCGGCATGGGCTTTGCCAAATTCCTGCCATTTGGAAATATCGGTTACAAACATTCTGGTGCGAACCACATGTTTCATGCCAACGCCTAACTCAGACAAAGCCTGCTCGATAATTTCGAAACACCTTTTGGCTTGTTGATATGGATCATTTGGCGCAACGCAACTGCCATCTTCGGCCACTGGTGCAGTGCCGGTTACCCAAACATGATTGTCATGGCGAATTGCCCGACAATAGCCGATTTTTGCCTCCCATGGCGCACCGGAAAATGCTCGTTTGATTGTCATTATTCCTTAGCCAATAAATCCAGAGCGATTGCGCTCATGCTAGCCACGCCCGTTTCGATGGTTTTGATGCGATCCGGGGCGAAAAACGGTGAATGCAATGACGGGAAACCTGTCCCCTCGGCGATCATTTTTGCGTGCTTCTTCGGTTCGACAGTGCCAAGCCAGTAAATCACACCGGGAACTTTTGCATCTGTACGACCAAAGCGGCCAAAGTCCTCGCCACCCATAACCGGATCTATGATTTTAACATTTTCTGCACCCAGCTTCTTGGAAATTGCTGCGGCTACTCGTGTGCTTAGTTCTGGATTGTTGTAAGTTGCCGGAGTATATTCGTCCTTTAGCTCGAAAATTGGTAGTAGGTCTTCTGGTAGGCCAAATACCCGTCCTTGATTTTCGGCAATTCGTTTAATTCCATCAAGTAACTTGGCACGGGTTTCGTCCGAATACGAACGAACGGTAAGTTGCAAATGCACGCCATCGGAAATGATATTGTGTTTCGAGCCACCATGGATAGAGCCAACAGTGACCACTGCTGGATCAAGAGGCGATATTTCGCGGCTAACCAAAGTTTGCAAGGCCGTAACGATATAGGCAGCCAATACTATCGGATCTTTGGTGGTGTGCGGGTAAGCGCCATGACCGCCAATACCACGCACTTTGATATCAACGCTATCGACATTGGCCAGCGCGAACCCTGATGAATAACCAACAGTGCCAGCTGGCAATGTTGCACTAACGTGTAAAGCAATATTGAAGTCCGGTGTGCCAAAACGTTTATACAAACCATTATTCAGCATGGCTTTTGCGCCTTTGCCCACTTCCTCGGCTGGTTGACCGATCAGGATCAAGGTTCCCGACCATTGATCTTTTAACTTGGCTAGATTGCGCGCAGTGCCGATCAATGAAGTCATGTGAATGTCATGACCACAAGCGTGCATAACCGATACATCTTGACCGCGTTGATTTACGCCTTTGGCTTTGCTGGCATAGCTAAGTCCGGTTTTTTCTTCCAAGGGTAGCGCGTCCATGTCGGCGCGTAACATCAGTGTCGGGCCGTCGCCGTTTTTCATTACCGCCACCAAACCGGTTCCGCCAATATCTGTGGTCACATCGTAACCTGCCTGCGTTAATTCCGCTGCCATGCGCTTGGAGGTTTCAAATTCCTGTAATGATAGTTCAGGGTTTTGATGCAAGTGCAGATATAACTTTTCTAGATAATTCGTTTCAGATTGAGCCCATGACGGAGCCGCTACCGATAAAGCTACTATTCCGCAAGCTATAGCCAGAAAGTTTCTTCTCATTGTAATGCTCCAAATCTGATCTCAAAAGGGTAGTATAACAAGCTGGTGAATAAAACAAAATGTAAAATTAATTTTGCTTTTTACCTTGAAACGAGACAATCTGCCGCAAGCTGGCCTCTTGGCAAGTCCAGCCATTTCTGACCATGGTGAGCAATCAGATAACTTAATCAAGCGCTAGACAGATTTCGGATATATGCGTGCAACAAAGGTGTAATATGTTGGATGCTTCAGCCCTTATTCCTCGTCTGCCAGTGTTGGCATCGGCTTTAATCAGACCATTACCCTTGCCGGTCTTGGCGATGATATTAAAGCGTCTTATTCGCCAAAGCGTGTACCGTCACCCTTCGTTATTTGCCAGGTTGGGTGATCATGCGACAAAGGGTTTTCTGATTGATCCAATAGACCTGCCATTTGTTTTTTATCTACAACCGCTGCCAAAAGATCCAAAGTTGACGGTACATCGCCGTAAGAACTGCCGGAAATATGATGGGCGTATTGCCGGCTCGCTGGCTGCACTTTGTGGTATGATTCATGGTGCTTATGATGGCGATGCTCTTTTCTTCTCCAGAGATATTGTTGTTGAAGGAGATACTGCGGCTGTATTGGCTTTGCGCAATGCTATTGATGATTGTGAACTGGATCTTTTTGATGAATTTACGGCTTTGTTGGGACCTGCGGAACGGTTTCTTGTTCCCGGACTGCAACCGATTGTAGCGCAAATGCAAAAGCGATCTGGCGTAGTGCTTCGCCGTGTGGAGGTTTGCTTATGAAAAGACTCGAATTGGTGTGTCCGGCCGGAACGCCAGCCTCGTTACGAGCTGCGGTGCAAGCCGGAGCGGATACGGTC
>JAESTZ010000028.1 GCA_016763315.1 Robiginitomaculum sp. | reverse complement strand
GTCATTTATGAAGCCTTGGGTTTTATGAAGTTTCCAGCGATTTTACGAGGTTTATCCAACCATCGCAATGGTTTTGCAATCACTTACATTGTCGCATGGTAAATATATGCACACTTAAACAATCACTCCTTGAATAATTATAACCCTGAAATGCCGGCACTACAGCTATCGGACACAAATCATCGGCTTGTTTTATAGCGTTCAAGAACTTCCCGAGTTTATGATCCTCATTCGCTTGCAAAGACTGTTCAAGGCAATTTTCCAGTGAATAAACGATCACTGATGGTTGGTATTGTTGATATTTAGCAAAAGAATTTTCATCACCAGTCATAATCGTATCGGTACCCAGAGCAAAGACCAAGCTTGGTTCGGTATAATTAACCGACATAACGGATAGGTTTTTTGCGTCCGTTAACCTTGGGTGCAAGTCATTCTTGGCCAATAAATCACTGATTTTTGAACTTGTTGCCGCCAATGGGATACTCGGCACGATCAATGTCCGTAAATTAAAATGCCACAATAATCCGGCAATAATTACCAATATCAAAGCAAAACAGGTGTTGTTTTTAATGGCATAAAAACCACCAAAAAATGCAATGGCAAACATAGCTATAACTAACGCCCAAACAAAAACTGATGCCCGCCAAAACCCAAGGCTTGCGTCTGCTTGTAAGTAGAAAATGACACCTACCACCAACAGGGGCATTAACATTGCTAATCCAGCCGAGATATATTTTGACCAACGAAATTCTGACAAATGTTGCAAACCAAGCCCACAGATCAAAGCTATCGCCGGATATACCAATAGTGGATAATGCATTAATTTGGTTGGCACCAACTCTAACATTAAGAAGAACGGAACTGCCCATGCTATTAGGAATTTAGTGTCGGTTCCAACCTGTGCCTGCCGTCTAGTTTTCCAACTTTTGAGTATTCCAGGTAATAAGAAGAAACTCGCGGGGAAAATAGTAAACACCAATAATAACGTATAATAGCCGGGCGGCGCGCCATGACGTTCTTTACCGACGGCAATTTTAGCCGCAAAATCACCACCCAAAGCATCACGCAGAAATGCGCCATCAGTTGCTTGCTGGATCGCCCAAACCCAAGGCAACACAATCGCCATAGCCAATAATGGCCCCCACCAGATCAATAATGGTCGCAACCAGTTTGCTTTGCGTTCCCAAATGAACAATGCCCCCAGTGTCAATATCACCAAAGCCGGCCCCAACGGGCCTTTGATTAAAATGCTTAATCCCATAGCCGACCAGAACAACAATGCCGCACCACGAAAACTGCCATGGCGCAAAGCGGCCAACACAGCCATCATCACCGTTGTATTTGCCAATAATGCTGCATCTGTTTTGGCAATGCCGGCCTCGGTTCCCAATAACACCGAAACCGCCAGTAATGCCGCACCAGCAAATGCTGCCCTTTGACCAACCAGATAACAACCAGCCAAATAAGTAGCCAATGCCGCCAGCATAGCCGACAATAATGACGGAATCCGGTAAGCCCATATTTCCCGTGCCTGCACATCAGAGAAGACTTTAACTGATAAGACTTGCGCCCAATAAATTCCGACCGGTTTCTTATTGCGCGCCTCATCTTGAAACCGGATATTTACATAATCACCAGTTTCCAGCATCTGTGTGGCTGCCTGAGCAAACCTAGCTTCATCACGATCAAGCACTGGCATGGTAAATACCCCGGCCCCGCCGGCAAGTAATGCCAGTAATACAATGATCCACATGTGCCTGATTTTGCTGGTCTTTACAAAATTCATTATTATTTCCAGTGTGAATTATTACTCATTAGACCTAAGTTGCTTTCACGCTACAATAATCTGTCGATTTATCAAATTCTCTCTTGGCTAATCTTCTTCATAAAGCTAAACACTGTCAACTTGGACAAGGGTTTATCATGCCAAAACGCGACGACATTTCGTCCATTCTGATTATCGGTGCCGGACCAATAGTAATTGGTCAGGCTTGTGAGTTTGATTATTCGGGGGTGCAAGCTTGCAAAGCCTTGCGCGAAGAAGGTTACCGGGTGATTCTGATTAACTCTAATCCGGCGACAATTATGACCGATCCGGACATGGCAGATGCTACTTATATCGAACCTATAACTCCTGAAATGGTCGCCAAGGTAATTGCCAAAGAGCGACCAGATGCTTTGCTGCCGACCATGGGCGGACAAACGGCTCTTAACACGGCGCTTTCTTTGAATCGCGATGGCACACTAGAAAAATACGGTGTCGAAATGATCGGCGCAAAAGCTGGAGCCATAGACAAGGCCGAAGATCGAGATTTGTTCCGCACGGCCATGAAAAAAATCGGATTAGAAACCCCAAAATCCCGATTAGCCCACAATATGGAAGAAGCCGAGAAAGCGTTTGAAACAATTGGTTTACCAGCAATTATACGCCCTAGCTTTACCCTTGGCGGCACTGGCGGCGGAATTGCCTATAATCGCCAAGAGTTTTACCAAATAGTCAGCTCTGGCCTTGAAGCATCTCCCACCACCGAGGTTTTGATAGAAGAAAGCATTGTCGGCTGGAAAGAGTTTGAAATGGAAGTTGTTCGCGATAAAGCGGATAATTGCATCATCATTTGTGCCATTGAGAACATTGATCCGATGGGCGTTCATACCGGCGATAGCATAACTGTTGCCCCGGCGCTTACTCTAACCGACCGTGAATATCAGATGATGCGTAATGCTTCGATTGATGTTTTGCGCGAGATCGGTATCGAAACTGGCGGCTCGAACGTGCAGTTTGCGGTTAATCCCAAAGATGGCCGTTTGGTGGTTATCGAGATGAACCCACGGGTATCACGTTCATCGGCGCTGGCCTCCAAAGCCACTGGTTTTCCTATTGCCAGAATTGCTGCCAAACTGGCCATTGGTTACACATTGGACGAACTGGACAATGATATTACCGGCGCTACACCGGCTAGCTTTGAGCCAAGCATTGATTATGTAGTTACCAAAATTCCGCGTTTTGCCTTTGAGAAATACCCCGGAGCCGAACCAATATTGTCCACGGCGATGAAATCGGTTGGCGAAGCCATGGCTATTGGCCGCACATTTACCGAAAGTTTGCAAAAAGCCTTGCGCTCACTGGAAACCGGACTTAGCGGCTTTGATGAATATGAGTTTGCCGGGCTTGGCGAAGGTGATGATAAGGGTGCAATAAGTGCCGAACTTGTCAAGCAAACCCCGCACCGGTTATTAGCAATTGCCCAAGCATTTCGCCAGGGATTATCATTAGAAGAGATCGTCGCCAGCTCATTGTATGAGCCGTGGTTTTTGGCTCGTATCGAAGAAATAGTTACTACCGAGAAGAATATTATCGACCACGGATTACCGCAAACCAGTGCTGAGTGGCTAACCATCAAGCAAATGGGTTTTGCCGATGCTAGGTTAGCTAAGCTAACGGGCAAACAAGAAACTGAGGTTCGTAAGCTGCGTCATCAGGAAAATGTCCGTCCGGTATATAAACGTATTGATACTTGCGCTGCCGAGTTTAGAGCCAAGACCCCGTATATGTATTCGACTTATGAAAACGCTCCTTTTGGCGAGACAGCCGAATGTGAAGCCGGTGTGTCTGATACCAAAAAGGTAATTATTCTTGGCGGCGGCCCTAACCGGATCGGCCAAGGCATCGAGTTCGATTATTGCTGTTGCCATGCAGCATTTTCCCTAAAAGAACTTGGCATTCAGTCAATCATGGTAAATTGCAATCCGGAAACGGTTTCTACTGATTTTGATACTTCGGATCGTTTGTATTTCGAGCCGCTTTGCGACGAAGATGTTTTGGAAATTTGTGCCAAGGAAATGAGCAAGGGTGAGTTGTTAGGGGTGATTGTGCAATTTGGCGGGCAAACTCCGCTAAAACTGGCAGAAGCCTTACAAGATGCCGGTATTCCATTGTTAGGAACAGCTTTGGACAGTCTTGATCTGGCCGAAGATCGTGAGCGTTTCAAAGCGTTTTTAGAAGAACTCAACCTGACCCAGCCGCCAAATATCATTGCTAAAACCGAAGAAGAAACTTTGGCGGCGGCGGAAAAGCTAGGCTTCCCTTTAGTGTTGCGACCCAGCCATGTTCTTGGCGGACGGGCAATGGAAATCATTACCAATACGGCCTCACTACAACGCTATGTCAGGGAAGCAGTGCAGGTTTCGGCTGGCTCACCATTATTACTTGATAGATATGTTAATGATGCAACCGAAGTTGACGTTGATGCTATTTGCGATGGTGATCAGGTCTGGGTTTGCGGAATTATGGAGCATATCGAAGAAGCCGGTGTTCATTCCGGCGATAGTGCCTGCGCTCTGCCGCCATATTCATTATCCGATACGATGATCGAGCGGTTACGTGAACAAACCGTGCAAATGGCCAAAGCATTAAACATTCGCGGATTGATGAATGTGCAATTCGCCATTTCCGGCGATATTATTTATGTATTGGAAGTAAACCCCAGAGCCTCACGCACCGTACCATTTGTTGCCAAGGCCATTGGCGCACCGGTAGCAGCAATGGCAACACGGGTAATGCTTGGAGAAAAGCTTAGCGATATGATCTGCCCCGATATGCCGTCCACGCATGTAGCGGTCAAAGAAGCAGTGTTTCCATTTGCCAGATTCTTGGGCGTTGATCCGGTACTTGGCCCGGAAATGCGTTCCACCGGCGAAGTCATGGGAATTGACACTGGCTTTGCCAGAGCTTTTGCCAAATCACAATTGGCTGCCGGCGTGATCTTGCCAACCAAAGGAACCGTATTCATTTCGGTAAAGGACAGTGATAAACAAACTATGGTTCCGTTGGCCAAGCAAATGCAGGAAATTGGTTTTATAATTTTGGCAACCGGCGGCACCGCAGATCATTTGATCGAAGCAGGCGTTAATCTTACCAAAGTCAATAAAGTCCATGAAGGCCGGCCACATTGTGTTGATGTCATGAAAAATCGTGAAATATCACTGGTATTCAATACTACCCAAGGAAGACGCGCCCACGAGGACAGCTATACTATTCGCCGCACTGCCTTGGAGATGAGTATTCCATATTTCACCACCGCTTCAGCAGCAGCAGCGACCGTATTGGCGATAGTTGATGCAACAAGTTCTGAATTAGAAGTTCGGGCACTGCAAGAGTTTTGATAACTTAAGTTATGGCCAAGCAAAGCTTTAATTTTTGATTTGATCTAAGTTCTGACAGTAAGGATCAGACGAAATCTTAAGTTTTCGGCTTAAATAAAAACAACCCACTAGTTTTGCCAACTTTCCTCACAGTAAAGATTGCTAAAAATATCGGCAATAAAAGTTCGTTGTTGGCGCAGCTATTCGTAACAAGCATATTCAAAACCCATGTTTCATTGGTTTTTACGTATATTAACAATGTCAAACAGCCGCAAGTTAGAGCAATACTCAGCAAAAGTGGG
>JAESTZ010000027.1 GCA_016763315.1 Robiginitomaculum sp. | reverse complement strand
GCGATTGGCCTGCGCCCGATCAGTGCCTTGGTCGATATGACCAATTTAATGTCGTATGACTTTGATCGCCCATTACATGTTTATGACATGGCTAAACTTTCCGGTGCGATCACAGCACGACTTGGCGCATTCGATAAAACAAGAGAAAACAGAGAAGTTGGTGGACCAGATAGAGACGCTACTTTCATATCAGATGATCCTGATACATTTCTTGCATTAGACGGTAAATGGTACGATGCAACCAATCAAATGTGCGTAATTGCCGACGACAGCGGAGCAATAGGCCTTGGCGGAGTAATGGGCGGCAATAGCACCGCAGTTGATGAAAACACCAGGGACGTGTTCATCGAATGCGCATTGTTCAATGCTCAAACCACTATGCAAACCGGACGGGATACCGGCATTACTTCAGATGCTAGATACAGGTTCGAGCGCGGGGTCGATAGCGGTTTTGTATTGGACGGAATTGAACTGGCAACAAAACTGGTAATGGATTGGTGTGGCGGCGAACCATCGGAAGTTTCATTGGCCGGAGAGATTCCAAAACCTCCTGCAAGTATTAATTTTGAAATGTCACAGGTAAAACGCCTAACCGGACTTGATCTGCAAACACAACAAATTACCGACATTTTACAAAAATTGGGATTTGTGTGTGGATCGGTGGAAAATGGCAAAATGCCAATTACTGTTCCAAGCTGGCGCCGCGATGTAACGGCTTCTGCTGATCTAGTCGAAGAAATTGTCCGTATTCACGGCTTTGACAAATTACCGATGGTGTCATTGGTTCGAGCGCCGGGTACGCTACCAAACAAACCACCTTTGGCACAAACCAGAGCCAAATTACTACGTTACGCATTGGCCGGTATTGGCTTTAACGAGTGCGTTACTTGGTCATTTTGCTCGCGTTCCCACGCAAAAGTCTTTGGCGGCGGAGCTGATGAACTAGTATTGGCTAACCCGATTAGTTCCGAATTAGACGTTATGCGTCCATCGGCGTTAATTCACCTGTTACTGGCGGCACAGCGCAATGCAGATCGCGGGCAAAACGGGCTGTCATTATTTGAAGTCGGCCCAGTATATCGCGGTGATGCGCCAGAAGACCAAGCCTTGTCTGCTGCTGGCATTATTACTCCCGATACATCACGTCATTGGCAAGGCGCAAAGCAGGCTGATTTATTTGTGGTAAAAGCTGCTGCATTACATGCGCTTGAAGCTGCCGGAGTTAAGGTCGCAAATTTACAAACTGCCACAAATACCAGCTCGTACTGGCATCCGGGGCGTTCCGGCGCTTTGCGGCTTGGCCCTAAAAACACCTTGGCCGAGTTCGGGGAATTGCACCCATCAGTATTAAAAACTCTTGGTGTTGAGGGGCCGGTATATGGCTTTGAGGTCTGGCAGGATAATATTCCAAAACCACGGTCGGTAAAAATTGGCCGAGCAGCTTTGACCAGCCATAAATTACAGGTTGTAACCCGCGATTTCGCGTTTATTGTTACCGATGACATTGCCGCTGATGCACTGGTTAGATCCGCCAAATCCGCTGATAAGAAGCTGATAAGTGCGGTTGATATTTTTGATGTCTATGCCGGTAAGGGTATTGAAGATGGTCATAAATCACTGGCGATCGAGGTAAGTTTGCAACCGGTTGAACAAACTTTAAGTGAAGCAGAAATTGAAGCGGTTTCTCAGAAGATAATCGCTAAAGTGCAAAGTGCTACCGGCGGAGTTTTACGAGCTTGAGCGTGACGGATCATCTTCGATTTACCAACGCGCCCAGAGCCGAACAAGAAGCAGTGTTCAAAGATTTGGTACTGTCCAATCCGCTAAATGCCGAAATTCTGCGCCGTATTCCTGATCTACCTTTGCCGCAAGGAATGTTGGTTTCCGGTTGTCTATATCAAAGCATTTGGAACACTTTATTGGGACATGAACCAGAGCGCGGTATTCTTGATTATGATCTGGCATATTATGACGATAGCGATCTGTCTTACGAAGCCGAAGACGTAATAATTAAAGCCTGCGCCACGGCTTTTGCCAATTTGGATGCAGATATTGAAGTTCGCAATCAAGCAAGGGTGCATCTTTGGTTCAAAGATCATTTTGGACTTGATTACGCGCCGCTTAGTAATGCTGCCGAAGCATTATCACGCTATATGTCGCCCTGTAATGCGGTAGCGATAGAGCCTGTTGCCAATGGCAAGCTCACATTACACGCACCGTTTGGCTTTGATGATGTGTTTGGCTTTGTGGTGCGCCCCAGAGGCGATGATACACAAATTTCCGCCGCCTCTTACGCCAAAAAAACCAAACGCATGAAAGACCTATGGCCGGAATTGACGATTGTTCCTTTGATTATAACGGAATAAACCGACGTTTTTTTGAATAAGCCAGATAACCGATATTGGCGCCAAGGCGAAGCCCGACACCGGTACGGATCGGAGCCAGAGTAATGGTATCAGATCTTTGGTAATTAACTCCCATTCCGGCCACCAGATAAGCAGTTCCCTCAACACCGGGAAAGCGTTGGTATATCTGCTCAATGTTTTGCATATTATAGACCAAGGTAAAGACCTTGGAGCCATTACCGCCAACGTCCCAACCAACCGAAGGCCCGCGCCAGAAAACCCGCTTTTGATCACCATTGGCCATTTGCAAAGTTCCTTTGCCATAACGCAGGCCAATACCAACAGCAACCGAACCCTCGGAGCCATAAATATAACCCACCGGCTGCCCCAGATCCTTAAAAATGCGCTCGACCACGGAACCAGCAGCCTCTGCGGTCACACCGAAATAGTCCGACATTGCCGAAGTTACTTCTTTACGATCAAAGCTTGATTTTTGACTGTTTTGTGGCTGCGGCACCGGCTCTGCATGTGCGTTATTACTGGCGCAACCTAATACAGCGAATAAGAAGAATGCTGCGAAAACAGTAAAGTTTTTATATCGTAGTAGCATGGCAATCACCTAAAATAATTCCGTTTTCATCTGGTTGCGATTGTCATTGCAAATACCTAATGATCAATGAATAAGCACCATTTACATAAAACCGTCCGGTTCTGCTTGTTGCCGCTCAAATTGAGTGCTATTTGCCCGCACATGACCATTGACCCTACACATATTCGCAACTTCTCGATCATTGCCCACATTGATCACGGAAAGTCCACTTTGGCAGATCGCTTGATCCAGTTTACCGGTGGATTGAGCAAGCGTGAAATGACCGAACAGGTTCTGGACAATATGGATATCGAGCGAGAGCGCGGTATCACCATCAAAGCCCAGACCGTTCGGCTGGAGTATACGGCCAAAGACGGACAACAGTATGTCTTGAACCTGATGGATACGCCAGGGCATGTAGACTTTGCCTATGAAGTATCGCGCTCATTAGCTGCCTGTGAAGGCTCGATACTGGTGGTCGATGCAAGCCAAGGCGTTGAGGCTCAAACTTTGGCAAATGTTTACCAGGCCATAGATCATGACCATGAGATTGTAACCGTGCTTAACAAGATCGACCTACCAGCAGCAGAACCAGAAAGAGTAGCACAACAAATCGAAGACGTGATCGGCATTGATGCCAGCGGCGCGATCGAGGCTTCGGCCAAATCCGGTATCGGCATTGAAGATATTCTCGAAGCAATTATTGATCAATTACCAGCTCCGACGGTGGGCGCAGCTGATGCGCCACTAAAAGCACTTCTTGTTGATGCTTGGTATGATGCATATCTTGGGGTGATCGTATTATTTAGAGTATTAGAAGGCACTGCCAAAAAAGGCATGCGCATTCGCATGATGTCGACTAATGCTTCGTATGTCATTGATCGGGTTGGAGTTTTTCGTCCGAAAATTGAAACAGTAGCCAGCCTTGGCCCCGGCGAGATAGGTTTTCTAACGGCTTCGATCAAAGAGGTTGCCGATGCCGCAGTTGGCGAGACTATCACTGAAGAAAAGCGCCCGACCAAAACTGCATTGCCGGGTTTTCGTGCCGTACAGCCAGTGGTGTTTTGCGGAATGTTCCCGGTTGATGCTGCGGATTTTGAGGATTTACGCGCCGCTGTTGGTAAGTTGCGGCTTAATGATGCTTCGTTTTCTTATGAAATGGAAACCAGCGCCGCGCTTGGTTTTGGTTTTCGTTGCGGATTTTTAGGTCTTTTGCATCTTGAGATCATTCAAGAACGCCTATCCCGTGAGTTTGATCTTGAACTGATCGCCACTGCGCCATCTGTGGTCTATGAGATGAGCTTGAACGATGGCTCGATGGTAAAGCTGCACAACCCAGCCGACATGCCTGATCCGGTAAAAATAGAGAGCATTGCCGAGCCTTGGATACGAGCTACTATCTTGACCCCTGATGAATATATCGGGCCGATCTTAAAGCTATGCCAAGACCGTCGCGGTATTCAACAAGACATGTCCTATGCCGGATCAAGAGCGATGATCGTTTATGATCTGCCACTAAACGAGGTGGTATTTGATTTTTACGACCGCTTGAAATCCATATCCAAAGGCTATGCCAGTTTTGATTATACCATCGAGGATTACCGCGAGGGTGATCTGGTAAAGATGAGTGTATTGGTCAATGCCGAACCAGTTGATGCGCTTTCAATGATGGTGCACAGGGCGCAAGCAGAAAGTCGTGGGCGAATATTGTGCGAAAAGCTAAAAGATCTGATCCCGCGCCACATGTTCAAAATTCCGATCCAAGCCGCCATTGGTGGCCGGGTCATTGCCCGTGAAACCATTTCTGCGATGCGAAAAGATGTAACCGCCAAATGTTATGGCGGTGATGCTACCAGAAAACGTAAACTGCTCGACAAGCAAAAGGCAGGTAAGAAGAAAATGCGACAATTCGGTAAAGTTGAAATACCGCAAAGCGCGTTTATCGCCGCCCTAAAAATGAGTGATGATTAGCCAAATTTCATAGATTTTGAACTGCATTAAAAAAACGTTGATAATTTTTAACATTTTCCTCACGGGATAAAAGTTAAAGAGGCTCGGCAGGAAATAATTATTGTTGGCGCAACTATTTGTGGTCATTACTAACAAACCCATGTTTCATTGGGTTTCTCACGTATTAACAATGTCAAACAGCCGCAAACAGGTGGTTTATGATCTGTTGCATGACCATTATAGCAAGCGAGGGTGTTGCGGGCATGGTTGAAACTTTTCCCCGCCGCTTGATTGCTAACAAGGGTGAATAAGGGTCAGATAAGGGTGCAATGTTTGCCAATTAACCCCTGGTTCAGATACCTCCTTTGCCAATGATTGCTAATTGAGGGTCAACGAGCATTTGCCAGCAAAAGTGGGAACCGGTTTTGTGATGAGCAAATGCGATCACTAAAGAAATGTAGTGCGAACGAGACTCTTATTCACCCTTGGCTTTGATCCTTATAAATCCCCCTCCGTCGGCTTCGCCG
>JAESTZ010000026.1 GCA_016763315.1 Robiginitomaculum sp. | reverse complement strand
TTCCTCCCCGAAAACGTCGAACAAAACGGTCTCCCGTCTCATCTGCGCGCATACTTGTCTCTGTTGAAGGTGGAGTCAAGTTAACAAACCGGCTGTATTTGACAAATTGATATCATTATGATATCAATTAAAATCATAAATAAAAAAGGATACAATAAAATGATAAAAGAAAAACCGATTTCCTCCCTACCCGGCATTTTCATGTTGCTGGTTGTTGCCATCCTTATACCACTGGCCTTGTTCAGCGGCTTTGCGGCCTTCCTTTATTTTGTTAATACCGGCGCCAATCTTATGGCCTTCGGCTTGATTGTTACGCTTCTGTTTGGCGCAATTGGTTGGCTCATAATGTTGTTTGGGTTTTATATGGTTGCGCCCAATCAATCGGCGGTTATGACCCTATTTGGGCGCTATGTAGGTACCAATCGTCGACCTGGTTTGCACTTTAACAATCCGTTTTTTATGAAGAAGAAAATTTCGCTGCGGGTTCGCAACTTTGAAAGCGGCCAGCTAAAGGTCAATGATTTAAGCGGCTCGCCAATTGAAATTGCCGCGATCGTAGTTTGGGAAGATAATGACAGTGCCGAGGCGGTATTTAACGTCGATGCTTATGAAAGTTTTGTGCAAATACAATCCGAAGCAGCTATTCGCTCGATGGCATCCATTTATCCTTATGAAGGAAAAGATGAAGCGGATGCTTCTTTACGCTCTAACCCGACAGAGGTTTCGGAAAAAATGCGTTCGGAAATTCAGGATCGGTTGGAGACAGCCGGATTAAACGTGATTGAGGCGCGTATTTCCCATCTGGCCTATTCGCCGGAAATAGCCCAAGCCATGTTACAGCGTCAACAAGCCGAGGCCATTATTGCGGCGCGCCAACGTATCGTCGAAGGCGCGGTTGGTATGGTTGAGCACGCGCTTGATACATTAAGCGAAAAAGGTGTGGTTGAGCTGGATAATGAACGAAAAGCCGCCATGGTTAGCAACTTGCTGGTGGTATTGTGTTCAGATCGCGCAACTCAGCCAGTGGTTAACACTGGCTCGATTTACTAATTCGTTATGACCGAGCGCAAAGTACGCAAATCTTATCCGCTACGAATTCATCCGGACATTTTAACGGCGATGCAACGCTGGTCTGACGATGAATTGCGCTCGATCAACGGCCAAATTGAATACGTGTTGCGCAATGCTTTGCGCAATGCCGGGCGATTAAAAGAACACCCGCCAAAACCAATTAAAACCGAACAACAGGAGTAATAAATGCGTAATCGATGGAGTTATAAAGTCGAACATATTGAATATAAGATGTTCACCAGTCTGCAAACAAGAAATTCAAATATTGAAGACACCCTAAACCGACTAGGTATGGAAGGTTGGGAAATGGTAGAAGTTATGACAAGCCCTGGCGGTGCTGGCTTAGATTTTTATTTGAAACGCCCGTCTTGATCTTATACTGAAAACCATTGACACCAGAGCCGCATCTACAGTAATAGACACTAACTTTCCATAGCGTCAGACGATGCTTCTGGCTGTACATCTTAAGATCGTATGATTTTAAGGGGAGACAGGCGGAACCCCCACTCGGCAAAGATTTGCTCAGTGGGGTGTTTTTGTCGTGACTGAAACTATGGGCTATAACGGATGGTCTTATGTTTGATAATTTAACCGAACAACTTGGCGGCGTCTTCGAGCGTTTAACAGGTCGTGGTTCACTATCAGAAAAAGACGTAAAAGCAGCCTTGCGTGAAATTCGCATTGCTCTGCTCGAAGCAGACGTAGCCTTGTCGGTGGTAAAAGACTTCATTAGCGCCGTTGAGATCGAGGCTGTTGGCGACAAGGTGTTGCGTTCGGTAACACCTGGCCAGCAAATGGTCAAAATAGTCCATGATCATCTGGTGGAAATGCTTGGCGGTACCGAAACTGTAACCCCGATCAATTTGGCCGCCACTCCGCCGGTGGCGATTATGATGGCCGGTTTACAAGGTTCTGGTAAAACCACCACTGCTGCCAAGATCGCTTTGCGTTTACGAACCAAGGACAACAAAAAAGTCTTATTGGCTTCATTGGATACTCGTCGTCCGGCGGCGATGGAACAGTTGGCACAATTGGCAATGATGGCCGAAGTAGACAGCCTCGCCATCGAAACCGGACAGCTACCGGTGCAAATTGCTAATCGTGCCATGACCGCCGCCCGCCAAGGTGGTTATGACGTAGTGATCTTGGATACTGCCGGTCGCACCTCGATTGACGAAGAATTAATGACCGAAGCTGCAGCTATTGCCAGAGTTGCCAAGCCAACCGAAACCTTATTGGTCGCTGATGCTTTGACCGGACAAGATGCGGTGCAGACCGCGACAAAATTTCATGAACGCCTGCCATTAACCGGACTGGTACTTACCAGAATGGATGGTGATGGCCGTGGCGGCGCCGCACTTTCCATGCGGGCAGTTACTGGCCTGCCAATTAAATTCTTGGGCGTTTCAGAAAAAATTGACGGGCTTGACATATTTGATGCTGCTCGAGTTGCCGGGCTTATTCTTGGTCGTGGTGATGTGGTTTCCCTGGTGGAAAAAGCTGCTGACCTAATAGACAAAAAACAGGCGGGCAAACTAGCCGCCAAGATGAAAAAGGGATCGTTTGATCTCGAAGATCTGGCCGGACAGCTAAAGCAAATGCAAAAGATGGGTGGATTGCAAGCGATTATGGGCATGTTGCCGGGCATGGGCAAAATGAAAAAACAAATGGCTAATCCGGCCATGGACGATAACGTTTTCATTCAACAATTAGCAATTATATCTTCTATGACTCCGCAAGAACGCGCCAAACCGGTTCTAATCAAAGCTAGCCGCAAGAAACGCATTGCTGCCGGTTCCGGAACTCAAGTGCAACAGATCAACCAATTGCTGAAAATGCATAAACAAATGGCCGGCATGATGAAAAAAATGGGCAAAGGCGGCAAAGGTGGAATGTTTGGCGGCCAAAGTGCAGGTATGGGTGGCGGCATGCCTCCTGGCGCTGGCATGGGTGATATAGATCCGGCACAGCTTGAGCAAATGAAACAAAAACTTGGAAGCGGCGGATTACCGGGTTTGCCCGGCGGTGGCCTTCCCGGTCTTCCCGGAAAAAAATAATTTATCAATCACAACTTTATAACAACCAAAGGAACTAAAAATGTCAGTAAAAATTAGATTAGCCCGTGGCGGCGCCAAAAAGCGTCCTTATTACCGTATCGTAATTGCCGATGTTAGAGCCCCACGTGATGGCCGTTACATCGAACAGGTCGGAACGCACAATCCATTATTGCCAAAAGACCATGAAGACCGGATCCGCATGGACGAAGAGCGGATCAAATACTGGATTTCAAAAGGTGCAAAACCAACCGAGCGGGTAGCAAGGTTTCTTAGCACTGTTGGCCTTTGGGAATGGAAACACGGCAATAACCCAAATAAAGGCAAGCCGGGCGAAAAAGCCATCGAGCGCGCCGAAGAGAAAAAAGAAAAAGCTGCGGCCAGAGTAGAAGCCGAAGCAGAAGCCAAGGAAGCTGCAAAACTTGCTGCCGCTGAAGCTAAAGAAACAGCAAAAGCCGAAGCTATAGCTGCCAAAGAAGCGGCCAAGGCAGAAAAAGAAGCTGCTAAGGAAGCTCCTAAAGAAGCCCCAAAAGAAGAAGCAAAAGCTGAAGAAGCTCCTAAGCAAGAAAAAGCTGCTGACGATAAGTCAGACAGCTAAAGGGTAAGCGGGGATTTGCAATCATGACTGTAACCCCGCAAACCATTTTTGTTGCTGCGATTACCGGTGCTTTTGGCGCAAAAGGCGAGATTAAAATCAAGTCTTTTACCGATGATCCAGCAGCCTGCTTGGCTTACGCGCCATTTGTTGATGAACAGGGTCAAGTGATCCTTAAAATAAACAAATGGCGTGAAGTAAAAGGCGGGTTTGCTGTGCGTAGTCCCGGTATTCAGTATCGCGATCAAGCAGAAGCCTTGCGCGGCACTAAATTGTATTGCTTACGCGACAAAATGCCTGTCACCGATGATGATGAATTTTATCATTCTGATTTGGTGGGCTTAAAAGTAAAGTCAGCAGAGAACCAAGCATTGGGTAAAATCGAAGCCGTGCATAATTTTGGCGCGTCTGATCTGCTGGAAATTTACGACACACCAGATGTCAAAGGCACATGGGTTTTACCATTTACTTTGATGCATGTACCAAAAATTGACATTGCTGCTGGCACAGTAGTTGTGGCCGATTGGCAGGATTATTTACCAGAGGAAAAACAGGACAAAAAACCGGGCAAGAAAAATGACTAATCTCTTTACCGCCACCGTTTTAACTCTGTACCCAGATGTCTTTCCCGGCGTGCTTGGCGCATCAATTATTGGCCGGGCATTAAAAACCGAAAAATGGCAGCTAGAAACACTGGACATTCGTAAGTTTTCCGATCATAAGCACGCCTCCGTTGACGACACGACGGCTGGCGGTGGCCCCGGAATGGTGCTGCGCCCCGATGTGGCGGCAAAGGCGATTGATTCTGTTGTGCGTAATGAGCGCCCGCTGATCAACCTTAGCCCCCGTGGCAAGCCGCTAACCCAAGCCCGTGTGCATGAGTTGGCAAATGGCCCGGGAGTTGTGCTGTTTTGCAGCCGATTTGAAGGTTTGGATCAACGGGTTATCGATGCCTTTGAGATGGAAGAGATTAGTATTGGCGATTATGTTCTCGCCGGTGGAGAAGTGGCAGCGCAAGTTCTTATTGAGGCTTGTGTGCGATTGATCCCCGGAGTTTTAGGAGCAAAAGAGTCGATTAAGAATGAGAGTTTTGAACAGGGATTGCTCGAACATCCGCATTATACCCGTCCACGGGTGTGGAATGACCGAGAAATACCAAAAGTCTTGCTAAGTGGCGATCATCAGCGTATAGCCCGCTGGCGCCTTGAAGCGGCAAAGAATTTAACCAAGAGCGTGCGCCCTGATCTGCTGGATCAGGGGACGGACGAGGAGAAGAATGATGAACATCATTGAAGCAGTTGAACAAGAAGAAGTTACCCGTTTAGCCGGTGACAAAAACCACCCGGATTTTTCACCTGGCGATACTATTCGCGTCATGGTGCGGATCGTTGAAGGTGAACGTGAGCGCTTGCAAGCATTTGAAGGTGTGTGCATTGCTCGGCAAGGCGGCGGCCTAAACCAAAGCTTTACCGTTCGCAAATTGTCTTTTGGCGAAGGTGTCGAGCGGGTGTTTCCGCTTTATAGCCCAAATGTCGATAGCATTGAGATCAAACGCAAAGGCAAAGTTCGCCGCGCGAAACTTTATTACCTACGCGGTCTAACCGGTAAAGCTGCTCGGATCACCGAACGCACCAGCGGTCGGGGAATGGTCGAAGCCAGAGCAAGACGCGCCAAGAAAAAAGGCAAATAATCCGTAACTGGATTTTATGACTAATAACAAACGCCTCGGATTTTCCGGGGCGTTTTTTGTTACGCAATTATCAAAACAAATCGCCTTGATCGGGTTCGGTGGGTTTTGATTTTTTAGCTGCGCGTTTTGGAGTGGTTTTGCCGCCAGCTATTACGGCTGCTTTTTTGCCATCAACAAATTCCAAAGAAACTTGTTCGCCATCGTGTAAGCTGTTCGCTCTGGTTATCAATTTGCCGCTCAAACTTTGCACCAAAGCAAACCCGCGTCCCAAAACCGACTTATGTGACAATGCGGATAATAACTTTACCGACGCGATTAAGTGTTCTTCTCGTCTTTTTACCCCCCTTAACATTGCCGGTGATAATCGTGAACTTACACCTAAAAGCGATTGCTGTAATTTGCCGATGTTTTGCAATAATGTTTTGGCTCGTAAACCGGAGCTTGCTTGCAGTATTTCTTTTTGCCTATTAAAATTTCGTTTTATGGCAGGTAACAGTCTTGCACTCAAAGAGGATACTCTTTGCTGTCGCTGCTCGATGGAATTAAGCAGAACATTTGCCCGCAGGCCGGATCCTGCTTGTGTGAGAGAGATTCTTGCTAAATCAATTCGCTTGCCTAATCCGGAGCTTAATCGCTCTACGGCATAATCAAACCTTTGGGCGGCAATGCTTAGTAAGTCCTCAAGGTTCGGTAATCCCCTTCTGGCAGATGTTAAAGCCATGTCCTTTACTTCGAGCAAACGGCGCAAACCAGAGCGAATCCGCAACCCGTTATCGTCCAAGCTGGCGGCCAGATCAGCTCGTACCGGCACAGCCATCTCAGCAGCTCCGGTGGGT
>JAESTZ010000025.1 GCA_016763315.1 Robiginitomaculum sp. | reverse complement strand
GGTGGGATCAGGATTTTTCATGGGACGGTCTGGCAAACAAAAATATTTATAATTCAGGTCAGACCTTGCAGAATTATTGGTGGGATGAAAGGGAAGATTTAATAGAGTTAGCAAAAAAAAAATGGACACGGTTTCATTTGCCGTTTCATGATAAGGACGGGAACCCAAGCCCGAGGCATGAATTTACCACAGATCAAATTGCCCAATGGCAGTTGGGAATTATAAACAGGCTAACTATCGCTTCACAAACACGAAAAGAAGTAGCCCAATTATCCGGCGTAATATTTCCAGAAAATTTCAGACCCACCAATAAAACGGCAACAAGTCCACACGGAGATCTGCGTATTTGCGCTAATTGGGCGCAATTCGGGGAAAACGCTGACTTCAATAATGTAACATTTCGTGAAAACGCTAATTTCTCCAATGCGTATTTCGGGGTGGAAGTTGTTTTCCAACAAGCACAGTTTCACCATATAGCCATATTCGAAAACACGAAATTCGGATCAAATACCCGTTTCGCAAGAGCAAAATTTGAAAGTGATGCCAATTTCAAGAATGCAGAGTTCGCCGACACCGCCAACTTTGATCTAGTACGGTTCAATAAAGAAACTAATTTTGAACTAACTCAATTTGGAGACCATACCAATTTTGAAAAGGCACAATTCAAGAACAAGACAATCTTCACACATGCTACATTTGGGAAAAACGTTCGATTTTCTAGTGCAACATTCCTAAAGAACAGTTCTTTCAATCATGCAAAGTTTGGAAAGGACGCCCATTTTGATTATGCAGTTTTTGGCCCGTTCGCAAGTTTTGACGAGGCTGAATTTCATGGCACTTGCATTTTTGGAATGGCTGTCGATCAGAAGGACATTCCTGAAGCGTATGACCTATCCTTCAAAGAAGTAAAATTTTTTGGAGATGTCCATTTCACGAACAGGGTTTTTCAACCCAATACTAATTTTACCAAAGCGAACTTTCGCGGTCTCGCCGAATTTCATGGCTGTACTTTTCATCAAGACACCAGCTTTGCCGAGGCTACATTTGAATTACCGAAGAAAGCTGACACTACTGAAAGAGCCGAGAAATACCAACGGGCATTTAGAACACTTCGCCAACTCATGGAAGAAAACGGAGCTTTCACAGAAACTTTCAAATTTGCCAGACTTGAAATGCAGGCAAAACAACGGCGAGCTGGTTCAAATGATATTTCTTCCTGGGAACGTTTTCAGTCGCGTTTATTTGGCACCTTTGCTGATTATGGGCAAAGTGCGGAACGACCTTTACTTTGGCTGATTATTTTCTTTTTTCTCGCGGCTGGAGCTTATAATTGGATTGCCAGTGATGGCATACTTTTCGGAGCAGCACTTGCAACGGCCTTGCTATACGGCTTATTTGTCAATCGTTGGCAAAACATGCCAAGGTTACTCATTATTGGGTTGGTTGCTTTGCCCATTTTAGCCACTATCACATACACTTGGATTGCCGGTGATTGGCGAGATGCAGGATCGGCCGCAGCAATGGCCTTTCAATACTCATTGCCACCAGTATCTATTTTCGCTTCACAATTCTTTTATGATGAAATTGATCCTATCTTTATCAACGCCCTGCTTGATAATCAGCTTTGTACTCGAGTGGTTATATTTTCACACGGCATTTCATCATTGGCTCTGGTGTTCTTTTTACTGCTGGCTCTAAAACGCCGGTTTCAAATTCGGTGATTTTATCTGCCATAACGATAGGCCAAGGGATCAATATCCGGCTCGTCACCAGTTATCATATCAACCAGTAAGTTTGCCGAGCCGATTGCCATCGTCCACCCCAAATGACCATGCCCGCAATTAAGCCACAGACCGTCCAGCGGCGCGGCGCCAACAAATGGCACACCATCGGCGCTCATTGGTCGTAAGCCCGTCCAGTTTGTTGCTGACTGCCAATCAAGTTTAGCTGACAAGTCTGGATAAAGACGTTGGCACAATTGTTTTAATTTTCGCAATCGTTTTGCCGGCAATGATTGATCAAATCCGGCAAATTCCGCCATTCCGGCAATTCTGAGCTTTTGCCCCATTGGTACAATTGCAATATGTTTTGCTTCATCGATTACCGGCATTTTGGGTAATTGTGATGTTACGTGCCCGCCATCAAGAGTAATTGTATAACCCTTTACCGGTTTGATCGGTAGTTTCAAACCAAGGTTTGTAATTAGATCAGCACTAGAACTTCCCGCGCATAATATAACCGTTCCTTGAAAGTCTCCATGATCGGTTTGCACTCCGACAATTTTGCCATTTTCAGAAATAAGATCACTGACCTGAACAGATGTTTTAATTTCACCGCCGGCTTTGATTGCCATATCCGACAGAAATAAAGCAAACTTTCTGGCATCGGCAACACTGTCCTCGGCAAAGTAAAGCCCGCCCTTGATCCAGCTTTCAGCTCCGCCCAATTGTGGCTCTTTTTTTATTACGCCCTCGGCAGTTAATTTAACGCAAGTAAATCCAATATTTTTAATTAAATCAAATGCTAATAATGATTTCTTAAAGTCATTATTATTGCCGAATACCTTTAACGATCCACAGTTTGAGTGATCAATATCCGGTTTGTATTTTTGTAGAATGTTTGCCGTTTTAGAGGCCGAAAAGTTAGCCAAAGTAAAATTCGATTGTACAGATTTCGGATATTTATCAGCCCGGGAATTACGTAAAAACCGCAAACCCCAATTTGTTAAAGATGGTATTTGTCGCCAATGCAGCTTCATTGCCGAGCCGGGCAAAAATAACGATGATGCAAGGTGTCGCCCCACCCCCGGCCCATTCCACGGTTCTGATTGCGACGGGGTCATCATGCCGCCATTGGCAAAACTGGTTTCCATCGCCAGTTCAGCTTCGGCCTCCAGCAAAATCGCGCCAATTCCACGACGTGAAAGCTCGTATAAAGTGGCAATCCCGATAAGACCGCCGCCAATGATTATAATTTTCTGTGAAATACCGGTTTTGGCAATTAATTTACCAGCCATGACTAACCTAGCACTTTTCCCGGATTAAGAATATTTTTTGGATCCATCATTTTCTTTAAAGAGCGCATTAAATCAAGTTCTGCCGTTGAGCGTGATGTTGGTAACCATTCGCGTTTTTCCAAGCCAATACCGTGTTCTGCCGAAACCGAACCGCCATAATTAGCCAGTGGTTGATAAACCACTTCCTCGACTTCGCCATGATCCAGCTCGTTCTCGACACCGGTACCGATTGCAAGGTGAATATTACTGTCGCCCAAATGCCCAAACACTGCCAGCTTAGCTTTATCGCCCCATTTATCTTGCATATTGCTTGTCACATCGGCGATGTATTTTTCCATGTGAACAATAGGCAGGCTAACATCAAAGGCCGCCGCCGGTAACATTGTCATCACCAGAGTTATAATATCATCGCGGATTGCCCACAAAGCATTGCGCTGTTCTTCGGAGCTGGCGACCACCGCGTCCAAGATCAATTCGTTCTCCATAGCATTTTCAAGAACTTGCATAAAACTTGTCGCATCTAGCTGTTGATCGCCACCACAGGCCTCGATTAAAATGTAATACGCGTAATCATCAGGCAATGGTGCTTTATGTTGCTTATTACCATCAAGGATTAATGAATAATAATTCTGCCACATCACTTCAAATGCATTTAATGTTCCGCCGAGATCGCTGGAAAAGTTTTTTAGCAATTTTGCAATATTGTCAAAATCATTTACCGCAACCAAAACCGTATTGGTGCTGACCATTGCCGGACGCAAACGCAAAACCGCACGGGTAACAATGCCTAATGTTCCCTCAGAACCAATGAATAATTGCTTGAGATCATAACCGGCATTGTTTTTTAACATGCTATTCATTGAAGAAATGATCGTCCCGTCGGCTAACACTACCTCTAATCCCAACACCTGTTCACGCATCATTCCGTAACGAATGACCGAATTACCACCGGCATTGGTAGCGATCAACCCGCCAATACTGGCCGAACCACGCGCGCCAAGATCAACAGCAAAGCTCATAGATGCTTGCTCTGCACGCTCTTGCACCGATTGCAATGGCACACCAGCCTGAACGATCATTGTTGCACCGGCTTCATCAATAGCTTCGATTTCTCGCATTCTCTCCAATGAGATAAGAACATCGTCCTTATCGGTATCGGTTCCTTGCACCAAACCGCTTAATCCACCGGCAGGAACCATGGTTTGTCCAGCCTCATAACAAAGCTTCATTACTTGCGATAATTCTTCAGTGGTTTTAGGACGAATTATTGCCTTGGCCTCTCTATTGCCTAAGCCTAACCAATTAGTAGGCCGTCCAGCCACATCATCACCACTGATAATGCCGGACTTGCCTACTATTTTTTCAATCTGGAAAACAAGTCCCTGCATATCGTCTTTTCCCGTTTCTAGCCTTCGCGACTAAGTAAACAATGTATTGATCGGCTAAATTGAGTTAGATTGCAATCCGTATTGAACGAATCGTGCAAATTCAAGGGGATAATAATGCGGCTATTGATATTGACTATAGGGGCATTGCTGCTTTTCTCGCTTGGCACACAGTCTTATGCTCAAACGCCAACCATTGATATTTTCTCGCCCACAGGCGAAGCAAAATGGGTTTCACAGGTAAAAGTTCGCTTTAACAGCAACATGTCCACCTTGGGGGATTTGCGCCAAGATGACCCGTTTGAAATTGATTGCTCGACCAAAGGCAAGGGGCGCTGGGTTGATCCAAAAAACTGGGTTTACGAATTTTCACCGCGCTTGGCAGCAGGCAATCATTGTACATTTACCCCCCTGCCCGGCTTACGTGACATCAAAGGCAATCGGGTACGAGGAAATAAATCCTATTCGTTTAATACCGGCGGCCCGGCTGTTCGTTACACTCGCCCTTATGACGGCAACTCATCACTTTCCGAAGACCAGTATTTTGAATTTCTCCTTGATGGTGAGGCTGATAAAGACAGCGTGCAGCAACTTAGCTGGTGCGAAGTAGAAGGCATTGCAGAAAAAATCCCGGTGCAGGTATTGGACACACCGGAAGGAAAAAGAGACAACGCTATAAGCATCTGGCTAAAATGCCAAAACGCCCTGCCCTCGGCCACCAAAGTCCGGCTTGTTTGGGAAAAAGGTATTCGCTCGACCAGCGGTATTGCAACCACTTCACGCCAAAGCTTTGACTATAAAGTCCGCCCGCCATTTACTGCTAACTTCACCTGCACCCGTAGCTCGATCAAACAACCATGCTCGCCTTTGTCTGATTTTACCTTGTATTTTTCATCGTCAATTTCTTTGGAGGCCGCTCGTAAAATTACCTTGCAGCAAGAAGACCAAGATAAGATTTTAGCAAAAGTAGAAGAAGACAGCGAGCGCGGAGACACCAGATATGTCAGCTTTAAGGGGCCATTTGCAGAAAACACAGACTTCGAAATAAGCCTACCAACAGATATTAAAGATGACGCTGCCCGCCCGTTAAAAAACGCTAAATCTTTCCCGTTATCATTTTCAACGGGTTCATTCCCACCATTGATCAAATTCTCTGGTGATTTTGGCATTTTGGAACACAAAACTGGCGGTGTATTGCCGGTGTCCATTCGTGGTGTTGAGGCTCCTTTATCAAATCTTGCGATAAATATTTCCAGCAATGCAGATTTTATAAAAACCAAAGACCCGTTTGAGATTCTGGATTGGATGGAAAAAGTCCGCCGCGTGCAATGGGGGCAATTACAACAAGAAAACGGTAATTGGGAATACATGAAAGACGACCCGCGACCTTCGGTATTCAAAGGACAAGATCAACTTGATAGCTTTACAATGCCTGAAACTCTTGGCGACAAAGCCCTAGAGGTAATTGGTATTCCCCTAAAAGAGCCGGGCTTTTATGTAGTTGAACTTAGCAGCCAGATTTTAGGCGATGCCCTAAACGAAAAAAAGACCAGATACCATGTAGCCACCAGTGCGCTGGTTACCAATATGGCGGTACATTTTTTATGGGGCGATCAAAGCTCGGCGGTTTGGGTGACATATCTTGACAGTGGCCTGCCGGTACTGGGCGCACAAGTACAAGTCGGTAACGAGTGCAACAAACAAATACTCTGGAGCGGCACAACCGGTAAAGACGGTGTGGCCATGATAGGCAATGATATACCTTCGGGCAGCAGTTGGAGCTCATGCAATAATAAAGAAAATCCGCCGCTGATCATTACCGCCAACAAGGGCAAAGACTTTAGCTTTTCTCGCACGAAATGGAATGATGGCCTTAGCCCGTGGGAATTCGGGCTGGATAGTTATTATTATAATGATGACCCGATAAAAGTTCACACAGTTCTCGATCGCTCATTATTTCGGGCTGGCGAAACCCTGTCGATGAAACATTTTGTTCGTAAAACTACTGCGACCGGCTTTGGACTGTATGACAAAATGCCTGATGGCATTCATGTGGTTCTTGTTCATGACAACTCCGACCAAAAATATAAATTCCCGATACAGTTTGATGAATTTGGTCGGGCGCAAAACCAATGGAAAATTCCAAAAGATGCGAAACTTGGTTCTTATTCGGTAGTTATTGCTCACAAAGGCGGCATTCTTGGCACTGCAGCAGAATTTCGCATAGAAGAGTTCAAAATTCCGATGATGCAGGCGTTTTTAACCGGCCCTGCCAAGCCAGTGATCGCCAAAGATAAATTACAAGTTACAGCTTTGGTTCGTTACCTTTCCGGTGGCGGGGCAAGTGGTAAAGAAGTGCGAATCATCAGCGAACTTCAAAACGACTGGGGTAAGTTTGACAAATGGGAGGATTACACATTTGACTATCGCAATATTGTCGTAGGAACGTTCAAGCGCGGCGAGCAAATTGGTGAAAAAGAACCAAGTTTCAATAGCGAGAATAGCTTAAAGCTTGATGCTAATGGTTCGGCGAATGTGACTATTTTTAATCTACCAAAAATCAACAAGCGCAGAGTTTTACGCACCGAATTGGAATATCAGGACGCAAATGGCGAGTTCTTAACCAAAACTACCAATACAAAACTATGGCCGGCGGCTTTGGCTTTGGGCATCAAAACCGAAGGCTGGACAGCCAAAGAAGATGATCTAAAATTTTCAGTATTGGCTATCGGAACCGATGAAAAGCCAATAGCCGGGCAACAAGTGGCGATTAAACTGTACCAAGAAAAGAATTTATCATGGCGAAAGCGCATGATCGGCGGTTATTATTCTTATGAAAATGAACTTCAAGTTAGTTTGCTTGATGATAATTGTTCTGGCAAAACTGATCGCAATGGCCGGTTATTCTGTAAACTAAAACCCGGCATTTCCGGCAATGTTCTATTACAAGCAAGTGCCACAGATAAGGACGGCAATAGCACCACAAGTACCAAGTCCGTTTGGCTGGTTGGCGAAGATAGTTGGTGGTTCGATCAGCAACAAAGCGATCGCATGGACTTGTTAGTGGAAAGCGTCGACCTTGAGGGCGGCGACATGGCACGCATTCAGGTACGTAGTCCGTTTCGCTCAGCAACCGCCTTGGTAACGATCCAGCGCGAAGGGGTGATTGATACTTTCATCACCAATATTTCAGGGAGCAATCCGGTTATAGAAGTGCCGATCAAGGGTGAATATGCACCCAACATCTATGTTTCAGTTATCGCAGTTCGCGGGCGAATTGGCGGGTTTCGTTCATGGCTGGCGGAAATGGCTCGTGAATATGATCTGCCATGGTTGTCCCGTGACGGCGGCAAAGCTACCGGCCTG
>JAESTZ010000024.1 GCA_016763315.1 Robiginitomaculum sp. | reverse complement strand
TCAAGCTGTTAAGGCTCATAAGGTGCTGGGTTGTAATGGTATTACCCGTTCAGATTTTCGCTGGGATGAAAAAAATAATTTGTTAAGGTTACTGGAAATTAACACCCAACCGGGCATGACTTCTACTTCGCTTGTTCCTGAACAGGCGGCTTCTTTAAAGATCGCGTTTGATGATCTGGTGGAATGGATGGCAGAAGATGCGTTTATCTCAACTAAAGTCGGCTTCCGGCCGCAGGAAACCTAATGGGCGAGCTAAGCCTGCTAGATCAAGGCGTGTGCCGAAAAAAAAGAATGGCGCGTCGACTAAAGCCAGTAGCTGGATTTATTCTAAAGCTCGGTCGGTTCGCCAGCGGCAGCGTCCACGAACAATAGTTATAGGTATTGTTAGCGGGTTTTTGTCTACTATTATTTTGGGGTTTTGGTTGTCCGGGCATTTAGGTGATGTTTATGCAACCAGCATAAAATTCGGGGAAAACAGGTTGTTAGCGGCTGGTTTCGGGATTGACCATATAGATATTGATGGCGCTATATATTCATCGGAAGGTGAGGTTCGCAAAGTATTGGGTATTGAGAATGGCGAATTGGTATTTGCGGTAAACCTGCAAGAAGCCCGTTCACGGGTTGAATCGCTAGGGTGGGTAAAAAAAGCTTCTGTCACTCGATTGCTACCAAACCGAATTGCGGTGGTTATTACTGAAAGAACCCCCTTTGCAGTGTGGCAACACCGTAGCGAGTTTAGCCTGATTAACGCGAATGGTTCATTGATCAGCCGTATTACAGCAAAAGAATATACGAATTTACCAAGGGTTATCGGTGATGGTGCCTCGACTGAAGCGATAACGCTATTGACGGATTTGGGAACCAGAAAAGAATTGGTGCAAAAAGTTCGTTATGTAGTTCGAGTATCGGGTCGTCGCTGGAATTTGATATTTTTCTCCGGCGCTGAATTGTTGTTGCCTGCGACAGGTTGGGGTAGTTCGCTTGATCAGGTTGTAGCCTCTAGTGATTTTATGGCGATGTTGGAATTGCCAAATGTAATTCTTGATACCAGAGTTGTTGGCCGAATTGCGGTCAGCAAGAAGCCGGCAAGGGCTGTTTCTTTAAAAAGAATAGTTTCATGAGCTCTAAGGTAAGTATGATTTCATCAGTAAAAGGCGGGTATTCTTCTGCGGGTGCTGTTGGTGTAAAACCAAAGTTGGCTGGTGTTCTGGACATCGGAACATCTAAAATTACTTGTTTTATTGCTAAAATAGATGAAACAGGTCGAGACCATATACAGGTGGTAGGCGTTGGCCATCAGCTTTCTAGAGGTACTTCGAACGGAGGTATTGTTGATCTTGAGGAAGTGGAGGGTGCCATAAGGTTGGTGGTTGATCAGGCCGAACGTATGGCTGGGCACTCGATTTCCTCGGTTACGGTTAATCTTGCTTCTACTGGAATGATGGCTCGTCGTGTTCAAGGCGTTATCAATATGAGTGGCCGCGAAGTGTCAGATCGTGACGTTAAGCGGTGTGTTGATGTTGCCAAACGAAAGTTTCAGGAACCGGAACATGAAATGATCCACGCTTTTGCGCAAAGGTATAGGGTTGATGGAAATACTGATGTGCGTGACCCTAGGGGAATGTTCGCCCACCAGCTGGCTGTTGAAATGTGTCTGGTTTCCAGCCCGCTCGGGCCTATACGCAATATTGCGTTGGCTGTTGACCGTTGTCGTCTGGAATTACGAAGCATAGTAGCAACTCCGTATGCTGCGGGATTGTCAGCATTGGTCGAGGATGAACGAATGTTGGGAGCAACGATCATTGATATGGGAGCTGGCTCTACTTCATTTGCAGCGTTTAACGAGGGTGTTTTGGAGTGTATGGGGATTGTTCCGCTTGGTGGTAACCATGTTACTAGTGATATTGCCAGAGGCTTATCAACCCCTACTGCTTCGGCTGAACGAATTAAAACTATGTTTGGATCGTGTCTTGATGGTCCGGATGATGATCGTGAAATGATTGATTGCCCCGGCATGTGTGATGATCCACGCCAACGTGTGGATCAGGCTCCAAGAGCTTTGTTAACCGGAATTATCAGGCCTCGGGTTGAAGAAATTCTTGAAATGGTACGTGACCAGCTTGATCAGATGAAGCCAGAAAACCCTTGGGGTCGACGAATCGTATTGGTCGGTGGTGCCAGTCAGATGGATGGCGTTGCTGATTTAGCAGGTAGGGTTTTCGGTGAACCTGTGCGTATTGGAAGACCTTTGGCAATGTCAGGTTTGGCCGATGCTGTTAGTGGTCCGGGGTTTTCAGCTACAGCTGGGAGTTTACGTCATGTACTTAGGTCTAACCGCGAAACAATACATGGGTCGGTGCAGTTGGTCGACAGTGCTGGAAATAATCAAAATCCGGAAAATAGTAATCCTGTTTTACGGGTTTTGAGTTGGTTGCGCGAAAATATATAAGATTTAGCCAGTAATTGGTAAAAATTACTGTTTATGCTTAACCCAGTGTTAAGTGAAATCGTAAACTATGTGTGAACCTTGTTCCCCTTTTGGAAAACTGGAGCCTTAAAATGGCAATCTCACTTACAGCGCCCCCGTCAAATGAATTAAAGCCCCGTATACTGGTGTTCGGAGTCGGCGGAGCTGGTGGCAATGCGGTTAACAACATGATCGAGTCTGATTTACAAGGAGTCGAGTTTGTTGTTGCCAACACAGATGCTCAAGCTCTGCACCGCTCAAAAGCCGAGCGCACTATTCAAATGGGAGCCGCAATAACTGAAGGCCTTGGAGCCGGAGCGCGCCCCGAAGTAGGACGTGATTCAGCAGAAGATTCCATACAAGACATAATGCAGCACCTCGAAGGTGCGCACATGGTGTTTATTACTGCCGGAATGGGTGGTGGCACTGGAACCGGAGCAGCTCCTGTTATTGCCCAGGCTGCTAGAGATGCAGGAATTTTAACGGTTGGTGTAGTTACCAAGCCGTTTGACTTTGAAGGGTCAAGGCGCTCGAGAATTGCCGAGGAAGGTGTTATTAACCTGCAAGAGGTTGTTGACACGCTGATAATAATTCCAAACCAGAACCTGTTTAGAATTACCAATGAAAAAACCACCATGTCCGATGCCTTTGCTATGGCCGACGAGGTGCTGCATTCTGGCGTTCATGGAATTACCAGTTTGATGGTCAATCCCGGCTTGATAAATCTGGATTTTGCCGATGTTCGCACTGTAATGGACGAAATGGGCAAGGCGATGATGGGAACCGGTGAAGCTAGTGGTGATGATCGGGCTGTTGAGGCCGCCAAGGCTGCAATATCCAACCCATTGCTGGAAGACATTGCTATTTCAGGAGCCCGTGGTGTGCTCATTAATATTACCGGTGGCGATGATCTTACTTTGCACGAAGTTGATGAAGCCGCATCTTTGATCCGTGCAGAAGTCGATGAAGAAGCCAATATTATTATTGGTTCGACTTTTGATAAAAATTTAAGCGGCGCAATGCGGGTGTCAGTTGTTGCAACTGGAATTACTGAGGGCGTCGCAATGCAAAAGCCGGCACCGATAACACAATCGGTTATTAACGAGCCAGTTCAAGCACATGAAACAATCCAGCAGCCAGTGCCAGAGCCTGTATTAGAGCCATTACCACAGCCCATACCGGTGGCGGCGCAAGTGACGATGCCTGAGCCTGTTGAGCAGGTTGTATCTGATCCGGTTTATCGTAGCAATGAAACTGCTACTGAAGTGAATGTTCCGTTGGAGACAGAATTAGAAACTCCTGCTCCTAAATTCGGCTTTAATATTTTCCGTCCAAAACGCCGTCCTGTCGGTGCCCCTCCGGCGATGGCTAAGCCAGTTGACCAACGTATCGAGCCGGTTGCTGAAGCCAGAATTGAAACGCCAATTACAACAACCCCGGACTTGTTTTTAAGTTCGGTTGATGATGAATTGGAAATTCCAGCATTCTTGCGACGGCAGGCAAATTAGCAGGTTTTTACCTGTGCATGGCTATTAGGGAAATATTGTGCAACCATTCGTTTGTTGAACTATGATCTGGTGCAACTACACCTGATCAGTAGATATTCAATAAACTGGTTTTGTGGTGGTCAACAAAATTCCCTTACTTGCAAGATTACAAAAAACAATAGCACGACAAGTCGGTTGCTCTGGTGTTGGCTTGCATGCAGGTGAACAGGTGAGCTTGTTGATCAAGCCGGCTATGGAAGATACTGGCATTTGTTTTTATCGTTCTGATATACATAGTCATGATAACAAAATTCCCGCATTGGTTAAACACGTGGTTGGTACTAACCGGAGCACTAGCATTGGTAATGTCCAAGGGGCGCAGGTTAATACAATAGAGCATTTGCTTGCCGCTTTACTGGCTCTTGGCATAGATAATGCGGAAATAGTTGTTGACGGGCTGGAAATTCCGGCAATGGACGGGTCTGCAGAAATATTCACTTTGTTGCTATTAGAGGCAGGGACATTTGTTCAGGGTTCCCCTCGTAAATTTATTCGAGTTTTGAAAGAAGTTGAAGTTAGACATAAAAATAGCTTTGCGCGTCTCTCACCTCATGAGGGGTTCGAAGTTGATGTTGGTATTAATTATGAAAATCAAGTTATTGGCGAGCAATCCATTTGTTTTGATGTTAGCCGTAAATATTTTATCGAAGAGCTGACAAAGGCAAGGACTTTTTCCTTGCGCTCTGAGGTTGATGATTTGTATCGTAATGGCAAAGGTGCAGGTGGTAGTCTTGATAACTGTATTGTTGTTGGGGATGCGGCAGTGGAGAATCGAAATGGTTTGTGGAAAGACGATGAGTTTGTTAGGCATAAAGCAATAGACGTTCTTGGCGACATGTCTTTGGCTGGTGGTTCTCTTCTTGGTAGATACTATGTGCGTCATGCCAGCCATAGGATAAATATTATGGTATTACAGAAATTATTCAGTGATGATGATGCGTGGGAAATGGTGGCATTGTAAATTTCACGCAGGAAAAATTTCGTTTTTTTCTCAATAGAGGAAATTTATTTGTTTCTTATTGAAGTTTCCTGCAGAACGCACTTCACCCGCAAGCGCCCTTGGGCTACAAGTCCCGTCTCTTCGTTCCTTCAGTTTGGTGTATTTAATGAAAAAGTCGATCTTATTATTGCTGGCTATGTCGTTTGTGGTGATATCCGGGTGTGCTGGCAATAAGGCCAAGAAATTGGCTTATGTGGAAAAACCTGCTGAAACTATTTACCTTGAAGGCTATGACAGAATACAAAGGCGGGACTGGTCACGTTCAATATTATTGTTCGATGAAGTTGAACGCCAGCACCCTTACTCGGAATGGGCGCGCCGGGCCATGCTTATGGCTGCTTATGCAAATTACGAAGCTAACAAGTATGATGAAGCTATTGCTGCGGCCAGTCGCTTTGTCGCCTTGCATCCGGGGTCTCGTAGTGCTCCTTATGCCTATTATTTGATTGCGGTCAGCCAGTTTGAGCAAATTAGAGACGTCGGACGTGATCAGGGAAAAACAGCGCAGGCTTTAACTGCATTGCGGCAAGTTGTGCGAAGATTTCCGAATAGTGAGTACGCCAGAGATGCGCGGTTAAAAATTGACCTGACCCGTGATCAATTAGCCGGTAAGGACATGGAGGTCGGCCGTTATTATTTGCGTAAAGGCAATACTTTGGCGGCGATTAACCGGTTCAGGAATGTGATTAAAGAGTATGATACTACTTCTCATGCACCAGAAGCATTGCATAGACTGGTCGAATCGTACGTTCAGCTCGGAGTGATGAACGAAGCGGTACAGGTCGCGGCGGTTCTGGGTTATAACTATCCTGGTAGTCGATGGTATCAGGATAGCTACAAATTGCTTGATAAAACCGGAGGTTTGCAGTTGACGAAACACCTCGATGAAGCCGATCCAATAAAGCGCGAGAGCTTTTTCCAGAAAGCCTGGAAACGTCTTTTCTGATAATGTCCTATGCTGACTGATTTATCAATTTATGATGTGGTGTTGATTGATCAACTTGATCTGTCGTTTTCGTCGGGGTTAAGCGCATTAACTGGTGAAACCGGTGCTGGTAAATCTATTGTTCTTGATGCTCTTGGCTTGGCTCTAGGAGTTAGAGCTGATCGCTCGTTGGTTAGAGCCGGTGCCAAGCAGGCCAGGGTCATTGCAACGTTTAATCTTGAACCTGATCATTTAGTCTGGGCGTTGCTCGCAGAGCGCGAATTGGATGCTGACCGAAGTGAAGACTTGGTCTTGCGGCGGACGTTATCCGAAGACGGTAAATCAAAGAGCTTTATCAATGATATACCTGTTTCTGCGTCTTTGATGCGCGAAGTTGGTAACTTGCTGGTTGAAATTCATGGGCAACATGATGGTCGGGGCTTAATGGATGTTCGTACTCATATTCTTGCGCTTGATATGTTTGGCGGCTTCGCGAAACTTGTCGATAAATGCAGTAACGCATATCAAACATGGAAACAGGCAATATCTGCTGCCGAGCAGCTTAACCGCCAAGCAAATGCCGATGCCGCCGAACAGGTGTATTTGCAAGAAGCTGCTAGTGAGCTGGACAGACTAGATCCAAAGTCAGGCGAAGAACAAGCATTGGCCGGACAACGCAGCATGATGATGCAAACAGAAAAGCTGTTGTCTGATTTGCAAAGTGCCAGAACTGCATTGGAGGCTGGATCAGGCATTGACGGGCAAGTGGGAGCCGCTCTGCGCAATGTTGAAACGGCTCTAAGTCGTTTTGAGCCTGATATAGAAGACAATGCGGTGCAAAAATTATTACAGCGCAGTTTGCAATCACTAGAATCCGGGTTAGTTGAAATAGAGACAGCCAATATTGCTATGGACGATGCCGCAAGGCAATTAGTGTTAGAGCCGGGGGAGCTAGAGCAATCCGAAGAGAGATTGTTCGCTTTGCGTGCCGTTGCTCGCAAGCACAAAGTGGATGTCGAACAATTAAGTTCTGTTCGTTCTGATCTGAGTGCTCGTTTGCAGGCATTGGAAAATTTGGAACAGGCACAAGCGAAAGCGTCTCAGGAGGTGCAAAAAGCTTATACTGAATACGCTAAAATTGCTGATGATTTGTCGCAAAAACGGCAAAAAGCCGCTAATAAACTGGATAAAGAAATATTAAAAGAGTTGGCTCCATTGCGGTTGGAAAAAGCAAAGTTCCTGACCCGTGTCGAAGTGCAAGACCCGCAAAATGGCAGCGCGAACGGAATAGACAAGGTCGGGTTTGAAATTTCCACCAATCCTGGCGTGCCGCTTGGCCCGTTGGCAAGTATTGCTTCGGGTGGTGAACTATCCAGAATTGCCTTGGCAATCAAGGCTGCTTTGGCGGCTAATTTTGGTCCGTCGGTAATGGTGTTTGATGAAATCGACCAAGGAGTAGGTGGCTCGGTTGCTGATGCTGTTGGCCGTCGTCTGGCACTGCTTGCCGCAGGGTGTCAGGTGTTGGTAATTACCCATAGCCCGCAAGTAGCGGCTCTGGCTTCGGCGCAGTTCCAGATAGAAAAGTCAGAAACAAAAGGTGTTTCAAGAACCTCTGTTGTATTACTTACGGATAATGAACGCGAAGAAGAAATTGCCAGAATGCTGGCCGGAGCAATAATTACCGAGCAGGCTAGAGAAGCTGCCAAATCACTATTGTCCTAGACGTTTTTTGCTTTGAATCATCTTTTAATTGGCATTAGAAAAGTACCCGAATAAAAACCGTTGGTAATTATGGACACTTTCCCCACAGGATAAGTATAAAAAAGGCTTAGCAGGAAACAATTTATTTTGCCGCATCCACTCGTGCCAGCCTTAACCAAAGTCCACGTTTCATTGAACTTATCACTTATTTACAATGTCAAACAGCCGCAAATGGCTAAGTTAAAGCCGTTTGCAACACCATTATACCAAGGTCACACAAAGTGTGTGTGTTTGGAACTTATCCCCGGCTGTTGATTGCTATCAAGGGTGAATAAGGGTGTAATGTTTGCAAATTAACCCTTGGCTCAGGTAACCTCTTTGCCAATGAGTGCTAATTAAGGGTGAACAAGGGTTTTACCGTTGACCCTTATGCACCCTTGTCGTGACTCTTGTTTGTCTCACGGCAAGTTCGCTTCGCACTCTTCGCGCCGCGAGACAGAATAATTAACTATAGCGTATTTATTTCGGCAAAGATGCCATATCTGCTGCTCGCCATAAATACCAACTGGCGAGAGTTCGCCAAGGCTTCCAGTTTACGCCCATTTCTTGTAATTGTTTCTTTGTTGGTCGTGCGTCTAGCTGATATGCAGCGCGAACTCCGTTTAGGATACCAATATCATCAAGCGGTAAAATGTCCGGGCGTTCAAGTGTGAACATAAGGTACATTTGCGCCGTCCATTTGCCGATGCCGCGAACTGCAATCAGCCGTTCAATAATTTCATCATCAGGCATTTCCAGTAAATTTGTTGTTGCCGGAATTGTCCCGTCAATGGTTTTGGCAGCCAGATCAATTACTGCGATTGCTTTATTTTTTGACAAGCCAGCTGATCGTAAATGCTCGATATCTGCGGTGGCTAGTTCTTCTGGCTTTGGATATTCATCGGGGAATAAGGCCAAGAACCTTCCGAAAATGGTTGCCGCCGCTTTACCTGAAATTTGTTGATAGACAATGGAGCGCAATAAAGCTTGATAGGGGGCTTTGGTGTTTGTTGTTGCTGCCGAAAACTTTGGGTGAATAGCAATAAGGCCAGCCATTACCGGATCTTGTGACAAATGTTTTATTGCTTGGTTGTTCATTGGGAACTCATCTGCATAAGCCAGGTCATTAGCACCGGTGCTATGGCCAATAGAGCTACATATTCAAGGCCATATCGTTGGTTGCTTTTGAACGATTTTAGGCACTGATCAGAATCATTAAAGTCAGTTAGCCGTATTTGCCCGGCAAGATTAAAGGCAAATAAACCAGTGGCTAAAAACCCGCCATATAATGCCTGTCTTTGTAATTCTTCTGCTATTGAATTGGCTTGCGAGTTACCGGCAAACATCAACAAGCCAAGACAGATAAAATAGATCAGACCAACGGCAATTTTCGAGTGTTTACCGAACAACCTGGCGGTTGATTTTATACCGATCAGCGCGTCATCTTCGCGATCCTGGTGGGCGTAAATAGTATCATATCCCAAAGTCCAAAATGCCAGACCGGCATAAAGCAGAACTGCTGCATTGCTTATTTCGCCCGATATTGTGGCATAACCAACCAAAGCTCCAGCGTTAAATGTTAAGCCGAGCCATGCTTGTGGCCAATAGGTAATACGCTTCATGAACGGATATAAAACCACCAGAATAATGGCAGCTAAAGATATTTGTTTCGCAAGAACAGGCAAAAACAACCAGACAACAAACCCGACAAATAATTGCAAACCCAAAAACCAATATGCTTGTCGTAAGGTAATTGCGCCGCCGGGTAAGGGGCGGTTCTGTGTCCGGCTGACTTTGGCATCAAGGTCTCGATCCAATATATCATTATATGTGCAACCGGCTCCGCGCATGGCTATTGCGCCAAGTCCGAACAATAGCGCAAACTTCAAGTCCGACCAGACCCAGCTTTGATCAAGTCTGGATAAAGCAATTCCGGCCCAACACGGGATTGCCAATAACCAAAATCCGATGGGGCGATCAAATCTGGCTAATTGCAAATATGGTTGTATTGATTTAGGGGCATATATTGTAACCCAGTTGCGTCTGTCAGCGTCAGCGATATGATCGGATTTGTCTGTCATCATTTTCAGTGCAATGAAAACTAACCTCAGGTCAAGCCATGTCGCATGTTTTACGTCTTTTTATTGAAAATGATTTGCATACTGGTGAGGAGATAGTCCTTAGCGGTAATTCGGCGCATTATGTTAGTAAAGTCATGCGCGGGCGCATTGGCACCATTATCAGGTTATTCAATGGCAAAGACGGAGAATGGCAAAGCGAAATTGGGCAAATAGAACGACGGCAAGTAGTTTTGCAAGTGCAGGGCAAGCTACGTCCACAAACTATATGTCCTGATATCGAGCTGGTTTTTTCGCCGGTTAAACGTACGCGGCAGGAGTTTATTGTTGAAAAAGCCACCGAACTTGGTGTGCGAAATATGCAAATCGTCAATACAAAGTTTAGCAATCAAAAGCCGGCTCGCTCTGAACGGTTGCAAACAATAATCGTCGAGGCGGCGGAACAAACCGAGCGCATGGACTTGCCTAAGATTGCGGAAATAGTCGATTTGAAAGATTGGTTGTTGGAATTTCCAACTGACCGAGTTTTGGTATTTTGCGATGAAAGTGGTACTGATACCGCACCGATTTTGGCGGCGTTGAATAACAACCCGACCAAGGCAACTTCTGTGCTGATTGGCCCAGAAGGTGGGTTTTCCAAGCAAGAACGAGAACTGATTGCACAAACTCCGGGGGCGTTGGCGGTGTCGTTGGGGCCAAGAATTTTACGAAGTGATACGGCGGCAGTGGCGGCGTTGGCCATGGTTCAAGCGGTGTATGGCGATTGGAAATAAACATTACAATTTTGTGATCTCTTGCGGATTGCATTGCCGGGTACCATTTGTTTCTCTACACCGAATCATAAATGATTGTATCTGAACAAAAGGACGGGCAATGGCGGGGAATAAAAAATCAAAACTGATTGAATCAAAAGATGACTTAATCAATTGGCTGTCCGATGGTTGTAAGCCCGCGGATAAGTGGAAGATCGGTACTGAACACGAAAAATTCGGATTTCGGTTAAACGATCACGGGCCATTGCCGTATTCATGTGACGGACCCAGTGTCCGTAAAATGCTCGAAGGCCTACAGCGTTTTGGCTGGCAGCCAATGATCGAAGAGGGTTATCTTATTGGTCTTTTGCGTGATGGTGCGTCGATTACTTTGGAACCTGGCGGGCAGTTCGAATTGTCCGGTGCGCCCTTACAAACCATTCATGAAACCTGTTCCGAGGTGAATAATCATCTGCTTGAAGTCAAGCAAGTCGCCGATGAAATTGGTGCTGGGTTCATGGGCTTGGGTTTTTCGCCGGTTTGGTCATTGGCCGATACGCCGATGATGCCAAAACCCAGATACAAAATCATGCGTGATTATATGCCTAAAGTTGGCCGTCTTGGACAACAGATGATGTTTCGTTCTTGTACTGTGCAGGTCAATCTCGATTTTTCTTCCGAAGCTGACATGGTGAAAAAACTGCGGGTTGGACTGGCATTACAGCCGGTGGCCACGGCTTTGTTTGCCAATTCTCCTTTTGCTGATAATCGTCCAAATGGATTTTTGTCGTACCGTGGTTATGTTTGGGGTGATACTGATCCTGATCGTACTGGCATGTTGCCATTTGCCTTTGAAGACGGCATGGGATTTGAGCGTTATGTTGATTACGCACTTGATGTGCCGATGTATTTTGTCAAACGTGATGGCAGGTATTTGAATGCCACTGGCAAAAGTTTTCGCGATTTCCTTGATGGCAAATTGGATATTTTGCCCGGCGAAAAGCCGACGCTTGGTGATTGGGAAGATCATTTATCAACCCTGTTTCCCGAGGTACGGTTAAAACAATTCCTAGAGATGCGCGGAGCCGATGGCGGCCCTTGGGGTAAGCTATGCGCTCTGTCTGCTTTTTGGACGGGAATTTATTATCACCAGCCGTCACTGGATGCTGCGTGGGATCTGGTCAAAGATTGGGGAACACATGAACGCGAGGGCTTACGTCGTACCGCGCCAACTATTGGTTTGCGCGCGCCGTTTAGAAATACAAACTTACAAGAAATAACTAAACAGGTGCTGGAGCTTTCGCGCATTGGATTAACTGCGCGCCAGCAGTTAAACGGCCATGGCGAAAATGAGAGTCTATTTTTGGACGAAATGCAGCAAATCGCCATAAGCGGTGTCACTCCGGCGGAACGTCTATTGCAAATGTACCATAAGGAATGGAGCGGTGATCTTGATAAGGTTTTCGAAATAGCTGCTTATTGAAAACCGTTTATGCAAATTTGTATGGTTGACGTTAGTTGCGAACAGTTGTTCACTGTTTGTTCAATAAGCAATAGGAGATAGAAATGCTTGGATATATAACTGTTGGCACTAATGATTTGGAAAAGTCGGCAAAATTTTATGATGCGCTGCTGGCTGAATTTGGCGGCAAGCGAATGATGGATGAAGATAATTATATTGCGTGGGCTGTTGATATGTCGGCTGGCGGAATGTTTTCGATCATGAAACCGCATGATGGCAAAGCTGCCAGCGTTGGCAATGGTACAATGTTTGCCTTTGCTGCTACTTCTACTGATCAGGTTGATAAGTTTTATGCCAAGGCGATTGAGTTGGGCGGAACTTGTGAAGGTCCGGCTGGGCCGCGTGGAGAGAGCGGTTTTTATGCCGGTTATTTTCGTGATCTTGAGGGCAATAAACTAAATGCGTTTTTCATGCCCGGCATGGAAGGCTGATCCTTAAGTCGTTCGAGCAAGGAGGCAGTTTCTTTAGGTAGGCTGCCTTTTTTATGGTTAAAATACTTGAGCATATCATTTGCCCGTGCTTTGGTGCGCCCAAGAGGGATAAACCGAAAAATTCGGTATAATTTTGGGGAGCACAATTGTGGCAACAAAAGACGTAAAAATATCCAATACTGGATTGTCGGATACTTCATTTTTTGGCCATCCACGGGGATTGGCCATTTTGTTTTTAACCGAGATGTGGGAGCGGTTCTCGTATTACGGCATGCGTGGCCTGCTGGTTCTTTATTTAACGCAACACTTCTTGTTCTCTGACGAGCGTTCGACGATAATGTATGGTGCATATACCGCTTTGGTTTATGTGATGACTATTATCGGTGGATCCTTGGCTGATAAATTTCTCGGCCAGCGAAAAGCTGTAACTTATGGGGCGATATTGCTGGTTCTTGGTCACGGCCTAATGGCTTTTGAGGGTGCTGGCTCCAAGGAATATCTTACTTTTGAAGGTAATGATTATCAAATTACACTGGACGGTAGAGGCGGCGATGCACCGCAAGTGCTGATTTCAGATACTGGTCGTTCACTGATAAGCTTTAACGAGGGCGCGACGCAGATGCTGATTGCCGACCCGTCTGCAGTGGGTTTACCGCAAAGCATTGCTACCGATAGCTTTACCACTCGTGTGATTCAGCAGGAATTATACGTTAACATTCTTTATCTGGCTTTGGCGTTGATTATTGCCGGCGTTGGTTTTTTGAAAGCCAATATTTCGACCATTGTTGGTTCGCTCTACGACCTTGGTGACCCAAGGCGTGATTCCGGGTTTACGATCTTTTATATGGGGATTAATCTTGGCTCGCTGCTTGCAACAGTGAGCATTGGCATTATCGGTATCCGGTATGGCTGGAACTGGGGTTTTGGTATGGCTGGCGTTGGAATGTTTGCAGGCTTGATAACATTCCTAGTGTTCCAATCATGGTTAGAAGGTAAAGCCGATCCACCATCAATGGAAAAACTAAAACAAAAAGTATTTGGTCCGATCAATGTTGAATGGGCGTGTTACCTAACTGGTATCGGTATTATTGTCTTTGCTATGTTGACAGTGATGAATGCTCATCTAGTGCCGACATGGTTTGTCGGTGTTTTGGGTTTAATCGTATTTGCGCTTATGGTTGGATATGCCATTGTCAAATTGGCTGGTATTGAACGCGAGCGAATGTTTTCGGCAATTTATTTCATTCTTGCGCAAATTCCGTTTTGGGCATTGTTCGAACAAGCCGGTTCATCTTTGACTCTGTTTACGGCGCGGATAGTTGATCGTGAAATGTTTGGCTATCTGGTGCCAACCCCGGTCTTTCAGTCTTTGAACGCAGGATTTATTGTGGTGTTTGCGCCATTGTTTGCGTGGATGTGGATGGCCATGTCAAAACGCAAAATTGAACCTTCGACACCGGTTAAATTTGCCTTTGGTGTTTTCCTTGCCGGTTTGGGTTTCTTGGCATTAGTTGGTGGTATAGCACTATCTGGTACTGGCCTTGTCTTGGTTTGGTTTATCTTCTTGATTTACTGGATACACACCATGGGCGAGTTGATGCTTTCCCCGGTTGGTTTGTCCGCTGTGACTAAATTGGCTCCGGCAAGCGCAGTTGGTATGACTATGGGTGCCTGGTTCTTGTACTCAGGCCTGTCTAATTATCTGGCTGGTGTTATCGCCAGCGGCACCGGTGCAGAGACAATCGGTGGTCAGTTAACCGATGTTGTGGCTGCCAAGGCAACTTATGTAACCGTTTATACCAATGTTGCTTATGTGGCGATGGGTATCGGTGTGTTGATGTTGTTGATCTCGCCGATTATCAAGAAATGGATGCATCAGGAAGAAATAACCTGATTTGCTTTGAATAAATGAAAAGGCCGCTCATCACTGGGCGGCCTTTTTGTTTGAGGGTTTGTTGGTTAGAATGTACCGCGCAGGCTTAACCGGAACATCAGGCCACTGTTTTGCTCACGGAACTCTGTTTGTCTAACAATTCCGAGGTTTCTGGTTCCATTAAAATCAAACCGTTCACGAAAATTGGTCGGATTGAAGATGTTCTCGACTGTAAATCGAATTGTAGCGCCCTTTACCTTGGTGGTTTCAACAAAGAAATCGAGATCTCCGGGCCCATTATAATTTTTGCGTTGGCTGAATAAAAATGCCCCTTGAGAGGCAGAGCGTTGAAAATAGTCAAACCCCCAAGCCATTTTCCAATTAGTCAGTTCCTGCCTGAAATCTACCCGATAGAAATCATCAACCCGAAACGATTGTACTCTGGTAAGGCCGGTTAAAGGGTCTGTTACGGCTGAATCACCAAAACCACCAGCCAGTGTCAGAATGCCGTTTTTTAGGCCAAATTTGTCTGTTGGTATTCTGGCATTTGCTGACATTTGCCAAGCCTTGCCATTGCCAATATTTCCCGGTGCATCAAATAAGTTATTGATCGGCACTAGGTCGCGGACATCGGAAATCCAGCTATGACTGGCATTAAGGGTCAATACGCCTTTTTTACCGAATTTTCTTTCGAATGAAATGCTAGCGTCCCAACTGGCATCAGGTAATAGTTGAATATTTCCGACATTGGTTTGGTTGTCTATTATGTCAATGTTTGTGGCAAAGTCATTAAAGTTTAACTGCCCGACATTGCGTTGCAAGTTGAACCGTATCTGGTCACGTTTATTGCGTTCCCATATGGTACTAAAATTTGGTTTCCAGTATTTTAGAACCCGTGCATTAGTTGCATCACCGCTTTGGCTTATTTCAGAAATTTCATATTTTACACCAGTTTCAAAAGTCCAGCCGCTATATGGTTTGGCAATCCATGAAACAGCGGCCTCGGCGCGTTTTTCTCTTACTTTGGTGTTAGAGGTCGGCAACACAATAGCAGTAAATCCTGAGCCAGTATCCGCGGCTATATCAAGGCCGGATTTTAGCCAGTTAAATGCTCCTTCAATGCTGGCCTCGAAACTGTTTTTATCATTGCGTTCCCAATTATATACCGAGCGTAAAATACTTTCATTATTGGCCTGGCTGCTGATGACCCGGGTGGCACGAGCAAAGCCCCCTGTGTCGAATGTTTCAAATAAATTATCAGATTCCCTTCTGTCACTGCGTTGTAAAAAAATAAATTTTACCGATTTTTTATCATTGAATTTGTGCTCATAATCACCACCAATTTCAATACCTGTTCCAGTATTGTCCGCACTGGAAAAATCAAACCTGTCAAATTGCGAAAGGCCTGTGCTTACACTATCGGTTTCCTCGACCCGGGTGCGTCTCCAAACCCAACTCCAGTATTTACCATTTAAGTTAAGGGCATTGTCATCGTTAAATTTCTTGGCGATATTAAAATGTGGTTGCCACTCGCCAAACTGCGTTTGACTGCGAGCAGCACGAGATTCAAATAAATCAGCACCAACATTAAACAGGTTTCTGGTTTCGGTTCTGCGCCGTGCTGCGGCATTTCTTTGAATGCCAAGGGTTACATCAGCGCCTAAAGCTTTGAAAGATTGAGTTATTTCACCAGAAGGAATAACTCGTTTTGGCCACTTTGTTACTTGAAAGGACCAGGTTGTTTTAGTTTTTGTATCACCCTCGACCAAAGTAACATTAACTATTCGTATTTGACCGCGCATATCAAGGCCGGATACCGCACCGGTGACCAGTTCAATTTTTTGTACCCGCTCGGCGGGAATGCGTTGCAATAATTCCTCTAGTGAAGTTGATTTTGTGCTGGGCCGTTCGCCATTGATTAGAACATTACCGGCATTGCCACCAAAGCCTCTGGCATTTCCACCGCTATTGACCGAGAAAGCTGGAACTTGACGCACCATGTCCAGCGCTGTTACCGGGTTATAAATATCAAAAAAACTAATTTCATAAACGATTATATTTTCATTATCGCCGACTTCTTGTGCGCTTACGGGACTGGTTAATAATGCAATAGCTGCCGCACCTGACAATAATGTGTTGAATAATTTAACCGAACCTGATTGCATGAAATGCCCCTTTGTTTATGCGGCAAGGTTTTACGCATAGAGCTTGTAAGGACAAGTTACATTACGGATAGGTGGGTTAATAATCGGCAAGGTTGTTACAGGCATTTAATCTTGAGAAGAAAATAATGTTTACAGAATACTATATTTTTAACCCTGCAACCATTTGGAGTTATTTTTCTTTTTTGTAAATTTCTTTTGGCCATCTTCTATGTACCCAGAACCAGTTTTGAGGTTCTTTGCGTATTTGCTCCTCCAAAAACATATTGATCTGCTCAACCGTCTCGGCGATCGCTTTGGTTTTGTTAGAGTTGTTCGAGGCTTTCATCGGTGGATGAAACCGGACTTTGAAACGGGCTTTGGGTAATCTCTCTATCGAAACCGGTATTATTGGTGCATCAAAGCGTAAAGCCAGACGGGACGGGCCGGGCGCGGTCATTAGCTCATGTCCAAAGAATCTGGTTGAAATTCCCAGATTGAATTTTTGATCGTTCAAGAAAGTAACACTATGGCCATCTTTCATTGCCGCCAGCATTTCTTTGGCACCGGCTCCACCTTTGGCGCTTAATTCTGGTATGCCATAGGCCAGACGGATTCTAGTGATAGAGCGGTCAATCCACGGATTATTAGTATGCCGATACGAGACTCGCGCCGGTAATCCGCTAAGGCAAATGGCTGCGGCCATTACTTCCCAATTGGCAAAGTGACCGGAAACCAAAACTGCAGGTTGGCCGCTATCGATGATTGCTTGTAAATGTTCGTGTCCAACAATTTCAACCCGGCCATCTGCATCATATGGGCGCAATTCTGATAAGTGCGGAAATTCGCCACCGATGCGGCCAAGGTTATCCCAGCATTCTTGTACTAATCGTTCGGTTTGTGCTTTCGTATAATCAGGGAAAACCAGTTTGACATTGATAAGTGCGGTGCGATTGGCTCTGGTCAATGGGCCGAGCTTTCTCGCCAACCAACCGCCGCTGGCCGAAGCCATTTCAATCGGCAATAGGCGAAACAAACCAAGTATAATATACCACACAGCGGCTTCTAGCAGCCATTGTAGCCATTGCCAAAAAGATGCTTTGCGGTTCATCGGCATTTTGGCAAAACCTCTTGCAATAAACTTCCAATATCATTTGCATGATCAAACACCAATTCCACAGGCCAGAGTAATAACTCGTTTCTAAACTCTTCTGGCCAGCGCATTAAATCCTTGGTGGTGGTAATTAGTTTTGAGTTTGAACTCGTAGCCCAAGCAAATAAATTGACTACGTCCTTGCTAGTATAAGGTTGATGATCGGCAAAGGCTATTTCTTGTTCCAAATCAGCTCCGGCGGCACGCAATGAGGCAAAGAATTTTTCTGGTCGGCCAATGCCGGCAAAGGCGATTAACTTTCCACTTGGAGCTTTATCAGGTGTCTGTAAGTAACTGCGTAAAACCTTACCGGTAAACCCTGTAAGGTTTGGTTGTTTTTCCTCACCGATCAAAACAATCGCGTCGGCTCGTAAAACCGCTTGTGCGACCGGTTCACGTAACGGCCCGGCGGGAAATACCCGCCCATTTCCGTGACCAACACCGGTGTCGATAGTAATTATTGCCAGATCTTTGTGTAGATAGGGATTTTGAAAACCATCATCCATTATAAGGCAGCCCGCGCCTTGCTCTATGGCCATTTGCGCTACTTGCAGGCGGTCTTTCCCAATAAAAACCGGAGCGATTTCAGCCAATAATAATGGTTCATCACCAACATAGGTATAACTATGTATTGTTGGATCAACCTTAGTCGGGTTTTTTATCGAGCCACCATACCCGCGTGAAATAAACGCTGGGTTTTTGCCCTCAGCGAGCAAGGCTTTGGCAATTGTCATGGCCAATGGAGTTTTACCGCTACCGCCAAGGGTAATATTGCCAACACATATTACCGGCACGGATAGTTTTGTTGGTTGAACTTTCTCGTATCGATTTTTGGCGATAGTTGAATAAATCCAGCTAAGCGGGGTTAACAAAGTTCTCGTCAATGGGGCGGCAGCACGCCCGTGTTTTTCGTTCCAAAATGCCGGAGCTTTCATTTGGCGCTCCTGTTTAATAAATCCAACAATGGAGGTACAACTTGTTGTGACATTTTTCTTGCTGCATCTGTTATCCATTCGCCGGCTTTTGTTACAGCCGGTTCGGTTATACTTGGATTGCTGAAATGTTGTTGAATAGCAGCCGAGATTTGTTGTTGTGTGTCAGTGAATTTCACCGCTCCTAATTGGTTTAATTTTTCATAGGTTTCAGCAAAACTCATCACGTTCGATCCTGATAATACTGGTTTGTTAGCAATAATTGCCTCGATAGGATTGTGACCTTTGCCATTAGTTAGCGATCCGCCAATGAATACAATCTGCGCCAGTTCAAGCCAATATTGCATTTCACCGATAGTATCGGCAACCCAAACGGTTCTGCCGGTTGTTATATGATCAGAGCGAAGGCAGTAACTTATATTATTTTGCTGGCATAGGTCGCCAATTTCCTGCCTCCGTTCGGGGTGGCGTGGTACTAGGATCAACAAAGTATCTGGTTGTTCCTGCAATATTTTTTTGTGGGCTTGTAATAGTATATTTTCTTCGCCGCTGTGGGTTGAGGCGGCCAGCCAGACTGGACGGTTTTCTGCAAACTTGGAAAGTTTTGCTAATTCGTTATTGTCCGGAGTTTTCGGTTTAATAAGAGCTTTTAGATTTCCCGGCCTTGATACAGGTTCGCCGGTAAAACTTTCCAGCATTATTGCTGTTTCGTCGTCAGCGGCTGTGATCAAGTTAAATTGCGAAAACAGGTATTTTGCGGTATTGTGTCTTTTCCCCCAACTCTCTCGGGACTTTACATTCATTCGTGCATTTACCAGAGCCAATGGGGTTTTTTTTTGTCTGGTTTCCATAATCAGATTCGGCCAAATCTCAGATTCAAGCAAAACACCAAGATCAGGTTGCCAATGATCAAGAAACCTGCCCATCGCCTTTGCTGTATCCATCGGTAGGTATTGGTGGTTTTGGCCACTCTGCATATTATTTGCCAATAATTCGGCAGAAGTCATTGTTTGCGAGGTGAACAAAAACTGTAAATCTGGCTGAACTTTAAGCATTTCATCAGCTAATGCCAGAGCCAATAAGCACTCTCCAACACTGGCTCCGTGTATCCAGATTAATAATCCCTCCGGGCAGGGAATTTGTGCATGACCGTATCGTTCAGATATGCGCGAATTGTCTTCTTTGCCAATCCTAGCCCGATAGCGATATATAAAGTCGTAAACTGACCCAAGCACCCAACCCAAGGTTTGATAGATTTGTAATAGAGCAGGAGGCCTCATGATTCGCCCTTTGCCGCAGGCTCTATAGGGTCATGCCTGCAGGCTATGTCTGCTCTGCGGGTTGCGGAAGTTATCATGTCTTCCATTTGTTGACGTTTGTCTTCCAACTCTGCTGCATTGGCATTTTTATTGACGAATATTGTGCCTTCCCAAACAATAACGCCGCGACTAAAAGGAAGTGGCAAGCAAAACCGATCCCAGCTTTGGAAGAATTTTGCTTTTGTCGTTGAACAACCAAGACAGATAATCGGTGCGCCGGTTTTTGCCGCTAATTGTATTGCCCCCATGCTGGCTCGCATTCTTGGACCTCTTGGGCCATCCGGAGTGATAGCCATGCAACCGTTATTATTTACATGATCGATCATTTTACGAAATGCCGGTAGATTACCTTTGTTTTTAGAGCGTTTGGATTTATTGCTGCCAGAACCACGAATGACCACGACACCTAGCATTTGTACTGCTTTGGTTATAAATGCACCATCAGGTGATAATGAAATTAAAATGCTAGGTGGTTGTTTCTCTGGGAGTTTATCTTGCGGCCAGACCGGAGCTAAAAGCAATACTCTTGAGTGCCACAACACGGCGATAACTCCCTTATCATCAGACCAAATAGGAGCAACTATTTCTAGCCCCTGCACTTGCCAGCGCGTTGTGTGCTTGACCAATTTAATATATCCGGTCAATAACACCGCTAATATAAGTTGAATTGGTCGTGATCGGAAAAACTTTTTCATCATGAGTAATTGTTTAGCGCGTTCATCAGGAAAAGGCACCCATGACATTCGATTTGAGTACAAAACAGGGCAGAAAAAACGCATATTCTGATCTGATATGGCGTGATCACGGTTTTTTAAGGGTTTGGTTTAAAAACCAACGCTGGATTTCCAAAGAAATGGTGAGAACAAACCAGCCATCACCGGTGCAGATCAAGTACTGGGCTGAGCAGGGTATTCGCACTATAATCAATCTGCGCGGCGGTATTCATAGCGGCTTTCACGCATTAGAAGCCGAAGCTTGTAAAGAGCACGGGATAAATTTGGTGAACTTTACCGTAAGGTCCCGTGATACTCATTCGCCCGAGGAAATTTTTGGTCTTCGTGATTTGTTCGAAAATATCGAGTATCCGGCATTGATGCACTGTAAGTCCGGAGCTGACCGGGCGGGCTTTGCTGCTGCCTTATATATGCATTTTCGCCAAGGGCAGCGAATTGAACAAGCATTGCAACAATTATCCTTACGCACGCTTCACATCAAGCAAGGTAAGACCGGAATGCTGGATTTCTTTTTTGAGGCTTATCTGGATTTCTCGTCAAAAAAGCCTATTAGTTTTTCTGACTGGGTCGAGTTTGAGTATGACCGTGATGCAGTCAAAGCCGGATTTATGGAAAGCTGGATTGGCAATATTACCGTTGATAAAATTCTGCGCCGCGAGTAATTATACTTTAAGAATCCTTCGCAACGGATTACGGTCTTTTAGGATAATATGTGCCGCATTATGTCCCGGTGCGCCGGTAACTCCGCCGCCCGGATGGGTGCCTGCTCCGCACATATAAAGACTCTTGATTGGCGCACGGTAGTTACCATGACCCAGAACCGGACGTGCCGACCATAATTGATCAATACTCATATTGCCGTGCATTATATCACCATTGATTAGGCCAAATTTATCCTCAAGTCCTTTTGGCGAGAGAATCGCTTGCCCCAAAATGGAAGAACGAAACCCCGGAGCGAAACTTTCTACTGTATCTATTATTTGGTCGGCAGCCTGTTGTTCTACCTCGTTCCAATTGCGACCGTCAGGTAATGCCGGTGCGAATTGTTGACAAAACAAACTGGCCACATGCTGTCCGTTCGGAGCCAAACTGTCATCAACGATCGAGGGTATAAGTATTTCCACAATAGGCTTCTTTGACCAACCATATCTTTTGGCATCACTAAACGCCCGATCCATATAATCCAGTGTCGGGGCGATAATTATCCCGCTTTGTAAATGTTCGCCCGGCTCTGGCTTGCAAGTAAATGTCGGTAATCGGGATAAGGCAACATTCATTCGAAAAGTGCCGGATCCGGTTTGAAAAGTTTTTATGCGTTTAACAAAATCTGCTGGCAGGCGGGTGGCCGGGATCATACGCTCAAACAACATTTTTGGCCCGACATTGGCCACCACTCGTTTGGCAAAAACCTTTTCGCCATTGTTTAAACGTAACCCAACTGCTCGGCCATCGTCGATCATTACCTGATCAACTGGCGAGTTTAGGGATATCTCTACACCTAATTCTTCGCAAACCTTGGCCATGATCTGGGTTATGCGTCCCATGCCGCCAATTACATGCCCCCATGCGCCTTTCTTGCCGTTCACTTCACCAAATACATGGTGCAGCAAAACATACGCACTTCCCGGCGTGTCAGGGCTGGCATAATTTCCTACCACTGCATCAAATCCAAAGGCAGCTTTTACTGCTTCGCTTTCAAACCAGCCATCAAGATAATTTCGTGCGCTTTTGGTGAATAAATCCAATACGTCGCGTTTTTGTTCCAGTGGTAATCTCCCCAGTGGCAGTCCTTGTGCAAGCAAAGAGGTAAGCGCGCCAATTCCATCATCAACATTCGGCGGCGCTTTTAACGCTAGGTTGCGCAAGACATCGGCAACCCGCTCCAATGCCGCATAATATTGCGGCAGTATGTCAGCATCTGCCTGCGAAAATTTGGCAAATTCAAGTTGTGTGCGTTGCAATCCGCCTCCTAACAAAAGGTAGCCACCGTCTTCTTGTGGTAGAAAATTGGAAACCGGTCGCTCGATTACTTCATAGCCATGTTTTACCAATTGCATGTCAGCGATAATTTTTGGCTGTAGCAAGCTTACCGTATAACTAGCCACCGAGTTTCGAAACCCTGGGTGAAACTCTTCTGTGACCGCTGCACCGCCGACAATGCCACGGCGTTCAATAACGCGAACCTTAAGTCCGGCCTTGGCCAGATAAAACGCGCAAACCAGACCATTATGACCCGCGCCGATAATTACAGCATCATAGTTATTCGACATTTTATTCTCGTTTTATCTTGATTGCTTGAAATTCTAATAACATAAACTTTACATGAAAGGGCAAAGAAATATTGCTATAATCTGAAAACTAGGTTCCAAACGCTAGCGATCTGTTCTAGGTTTTAAACCATATTAAAGAGGCTTTCTCCGGATTGGTTTGTACGGTAATTTAAGGAATGCAAATTAAATGGTTGACCCTAACCTACTCTGGTTAAGCAAAGAATTGGCACTGGCAACACTACCTGTGATATTGGTGACAATTCTCGTTTCGGCATTGGCCGCGAAATTGTTATCAATGTACAGCTTGTTGGCTGTTCCCAATTCTCGTTCCGCTCATCAGCAACCTATTGCTACGGCTGGCGGATTTTCTTTGGTGCTTGGTATTGGCGCTGGATCAATATGGCTAGCCTTTAGCTCTGACTTACTGGAAAGCAAATACCCGGTTTTATTCGGTCTTTCATCTTTGGCTATGTTACTTGGCTTTATTGATGATGCTTATGAGGTCTCGGCAAAGTTAAAGTTTTCGCTGATCGGAATTTTATCGCTGGCAATGGCGTTTCTTTTGGGGCCGGTGACTGTGATTCCATTTGACACTGTGCAATTGCAATTACCGTGGGTGATTGCCATTGCCGGTACTGGTTTATTTGTTTTCACCTTGATTAACTCGGTCAACTTTATTGACGGCTCCGATGGGGCAATCCCGCTTAGCGCCTGTGCTGCTGCTGTTATTATGGTGATATTGGCTGGTAGGTTTGAAGTTTGGGAGGCGTTTTGGTCTAGCTTGTTATTGGCCACTGCTCTTGGTGGGTTTTTGCCATTTAATATGCCCAAGGCTAAGGTGTTTTTGGGTGATACCGGATCATTATTTATCGGTAGCTGGTTTGCGGGAACTGCTTTGATGCTTGTTGTTTCGGGACCGCCAGCGGTTTTGTGGCTGATGCCATTATTGTTTATGCCGTGGTTGTCTGATGTGTTGTTAACCATGGCCTGGAGATTGCTAAAAAAACAAAATCTGATGTTGGCGCATAATGATCATTTATATCAATGTATGATCAAGTCGGGCAAATCACACCGGCAAGTGGCTATCTGGTTGATGGTGCAAATAATTGCTGCCGGCTCTATGGCGATGTTGTTTAGTATTTCTGCTACCAGTGCGTTTCTGGGTTTTTCTGCGGCAGCCAGCTTAGCTTTGCTGGTACATTTGCAGGTGCGTAAAACAGTGACGGGTATTTAACCGGCAAATAATATTTATTAAAATATTACGAGCGTCGTTGCACAAGAAAATCGCATAAGTCCATCAGGCAATTTCTGATCGGACTATCACTAAAAATTTCCAAAGAAGCTTGCGCCTGCAAAGCAAATTTATGAGCCTGCGACAAGGTATCTTCTATGGCACCGGATTGATTTATCAGGTCAATAGCTTTCGCCAAATCATCATCATTACGGGTTTCGGCACTTAAAACCTGCTGCCACCAATTTTTGGCCTCGGTATCTGCTTTATTATAGGTAATAAATACTGGCAATGTAAGTTTGCCCTCGCGAAAATCATCGCCAATCTGTTTACCAAGCAAGTCGTCATGACCACTATAATCTAGTGCGTCATCTATTAGCTGGAACGCCAGGCCCAGACTACGACCAAATTTATCCAATGCCTGTTGTTGCTGTTCTGAGCCGGTAGCAATTACTGCCGAGACACTGGCCGCCGCCGCAAACAGTTCTGCTGTTTTGGCTTCGATGATGGTCATGTATTCATTGATCGGTAAATCGACATTGCCGATGACGGATAATTGATGCACCTCGCCTTCGGCAATAACCGCCGAGGCTTTTGAAAGGATATCCAATACTCCAAGGTGTCCGGTTTCAACCATTAACGAAAATGATCTGGCGAATAAAAAATCACCAACCAAGATACTGGCAGAGTTTCCCCAAAGCCGGTTGGCTGCTGTTTTTCCACGCCGTAGTTCAGAACCATCAACAATATCATCATGTAATAAAGTGGCGGAATGTATAAATTCTACTGCAGTAGCCAGCTTGATCGGCTTGTCGCCACTAACTCCAAGCATTTGTGAAGTGGCAAGAGTTATCATTGGGCGTAGTCTTTTACCGCCGGCATCTACCAGATGAGCGGCCAGATCGGGGATCATGCCGATTGGGCTTTGCATCCGTTCAGCAATTAGGTCATTTACTTGTGACAACTCATCTTTAACCAATATAGCTAATTGCTCTATCGGGCTTTTATTGTCAGCTTTCTGACCGGTTTCTTTTAATGCAATGCCCACCTTGCCCTCGTAAATATGCAGTTCTTCGTAGTATTATACAAACTGCTTGTTTGCTTGCCAAGCAAATGAATGTGATATGTGTAAACGGTAGGAAAAGTTGAACAAGGGGTAGATTGGTGAATGAGCTGAAAATACCGTTTTTTATGGATGGAGCTTTGCGAATTGCTCAAGGAGAGGGATATCGCGCTGGAATGGACGCATGTTTATTGGCGGCTGCGATACAAGCAAGCGGTGGTAAAAAAGTATTGGAACTAGGTTCAGGTGTCGGAACTGCTCTTTTATGTGCAGCATGGCATAATAAATCAGCCGATTTTACCGGCGTTGAAAAGCAAGCCCATTTAGTTGAACTGGCGATGGATAATATCGCGCGCAATAAATTGAACGATAGAGTGTCGGTCAAACAAGGTGATATTGCAAATTTGCAAGAAATTATCGCCAGAGACAGTATGGATCATGTGTTTTTTAATCCGCCATTTCAAGATGATGACAGTAAAGGTAATATACCGGCCAAGGGGCGTAATACGGCGTTTATAGCTGATAGTTCCGGTTTGAGCGTCTGGATTGCACAAGGTATCTCTGTGCTGAAAAGCAGAGGCTATATGACCCTGATCCACCGGGCAGAATATGTTGATGAAATACTTGGGCTTTTGAATAAAACCTGTGGTGATATTCATGTTTTACCAATATTGCCAAGGACGGGTAATAATGCGCATCGAGTATTGGTAAGGGGCAGAAAAGGCTCGCGTGCAACTGCTACTTTATGTGCTCCATTAGTGCTACATGAAAATGATAAACAGCACACATCTATTGCTGATGCCATATTACGGGGTAAACAGGCACTGGTGTTTTAATAAAAAGCAGCTACAAACCGTTTTACTTATTATTTTTGGACGCTGGCAATTCGATGAATAAGATAAATAAACAACCGCTTTGTTTTCAGGATTTGATTCTGACTTTGCAAAAATATTGGGCCGATCAAGGTTGTGTTATTCTACAGCCTCATGATTTAGAGGTCGGTGCCGGTACATTACATCCGGCAACTACCTTGCGTTCCTTAGGCTCAAAACCGTGGAATACCGCTTATGTGCAACCGTGTCGCCGTCCGGCCGATGGCCGTTATGGTGAAAACCCTAACCGCTTACAGCATTATTACCAGTTTCAGGTTTTGCTAAAACCCAGTCCGGATAACTTGCAAGAATTATACTTAAAAAGCCTTGCCGCCATTGGCATTGATATGGGCTTGCATGATGTAAGGTTTGTCGAGGACGATTGGGAAAATCCTACTGTTGGCGCGTGGGGCTTGGGCTGGGAAGTATGGTGCGATGGCATGGAGATCAGTCAGTTCACCTATTTCCAGCAAGTTGGCGGCCTTGAGGTCAATCCGGTATCCGGAGAGCTAACTTATGGTCTAGAGCGACTTGCAACTTATGTTCAAGGTGTGGACAGCATTTATGATCTGAAATTTAATAATGACGGCGTGAGTTATGGTGATGTGTTTCAGGAAAACGAACGCCAGTTCTCGCATTTTAATTTCCATCACGCGGATACGCAAATGTTCACCCGCTGGTTTGCCGATGCCGAAGCGCAATGTAATTTGTTATTAGAGAAAAGCCTGCCGCTTCCAGCTTATGATTTTGTACTAAAATCCAGCCATGCATTTAATATATTAGATGCCAGAGGTGTGATTTCGGCAACCGAGCGCGCCAGCTTCATCAAGCGGGTTCGCGATCTGGCCAAGGGTTGTGCAAATGCTTGGGTTGCGCTTGAGGAGACCGGGTGATGAGTATCAAAATCAATATAGATTCTGCATTTGCGCAATTTTCCGATACATGGTCTCCGAGAATTATTGCTGACTTGGATAATTATCACATCAAAATAGTTCGTCTTAGTGGAGATTTTCCTTGGCACGTACATATGGATGCCGATGAGATGTTTTATGTTTTGGAAGGTATATTGCGTATAGATTTTCGAGAACATTTTGAGGATATTTCTGCTGGTGAGATGATCGTCATACCCAAAGGGGTGGAACATCGACCAATAGCTGATCGTGGAGAGGTTAAGGTTTTGGTGATTGAACAAGCAAGTGTGGTTAATACTGGTGATGGGCCGGCAAATGAATACACTAAAGCAGCAGAGCGACTGTCATGAGCAAGGAACTTCTTTTAGAGGTGTTCTCGGAAGAAATTCCGGCGCGGATGCAAGTAAAGGCTGCCGCTGATTTGGGGCGTTTGCTGTCTAAATCCCTAAGCGAAGCTGGTTTTGAGTTTGCCGATGTGAAAACCTTTTTCGGGCCAAGGCGTTTGACTTTAGTAATTGCCGATCTGCCGATAAAATCCCCAGATGTGACCGAGGAGCGCAAAGGTCCAAGAGTTGGCGCACCAGAACAAGCAATGGCTGGGTTTTTGCGTGGGAGCGGTGTGACGCAAGACCAGTGCGAGCAGCGTGAGGACAAAAAAGGTAAGTTTTGGGTGGCCAAATTGCATAAAATTGGACGTAGCGCATCTGATGTTCTGGCCGAAACTATACCGCAAATAATGGCCGATTTTCCGTGGCCGAAGTCGATGAAATGGGGATCGGGTAGTTTTCGTTGGGTGCGGCCTTTGCATAGCATTATTTGCTTGCTTGATGGTAAAACCGTGCCGTTTGAAGTGGCCGGTGTGCAGTCGGGCAATCAAACCTCTGGCCATCGTATTATGGGGCAGGGGACGTTTACGGTCTCGTCATTTGCTGATTATCGTGAACAACTCGAAGGCTCTGGGCATGTCCTACTTGATGCCGCTGATCGCAAGGCAAAAATTTCACAACAAATTATCGAAATTTGCCATCAAAACGGTCTGACTTTGGTTGAAGATGCGCCATTGCTTGACGAAGTTGCCGGATTGGCCGAATGGCCGGTGACACTATTGGGGCAAATGGACAAAGAGTTTCTTGACCTGCCACCGGAAGTGATCACGCTTTCTATGGCCAAACATCAAAAATATTTCTCGGTGAATAATGCCAAAACCGGCAAATTGGCGGCTAATTTTCTAGTGGTGGCGAATTTGGACGCGCCT
>JAESTZ010000023.1 GCA_016763315.1 Robiginitomaculum sp. | reverse complement strand
TAAAAGCACTCGATTTATTGCTTTTTGCCTATGCTGTTTGTTTCGTCAACCCCGGCGAAATGCGCTGCGTATTTGTTTGATGGTAATCACTCGTAATGCAATTGCCGAGCATAGATAAATAACCATTCCGATTGCTGCCAATATTATTGCCGAAGAAAAGTACCAAAATGGTAAAAAGAATAATGCTTCTCGTAATGGATCGGCAATAAGCCATAAACTAATGCCCATAATTCCAGCTGCAGCAATGACCCGTATTAAAGATAAAGCAAGTTGCATATCCGGTGCAAAATGCCCGCGCCTCCACAATACATACCCTAATATCAAGCCGTTTGCCCAACCGGCAATGCTGGTAGCGATAGCCAAGCCAATAAACCCAATTTGCAAAAATAATATTGCGCCCAATACAATATTGACCGCCATGGAGAAACTAGCGATAAGCATTGGAGTTTTAGTGTTCTGACGGGCAAAAAACCCCGGAGCAAAAACCTTGATCATAATAAATGCCGGTAACCCCCACGCATAAATCGCTACGGCTTTGGCCACAGCCTCGGCATCATCGGGGGTAAATGCACCTCGCATATAAAGCCCTTCAACAAAAAACACCGGAAGGACAAATAGAGCCGCGGCTGCAGGAAGAGTAAATGCCGAGGCCAAAACCAAGGCTTCATTCTGACTGTCTAATGCACCATTATGATCTCCGGAGCGAACGTTACGGCTTAAAGCGGGCAATAAAGCCACACCCATGGCCACACCAACGACGCCTAACGGCAATTGGTATAAACGATCAGCATAATTCAGCCAAGCAATCGCACCATCTTGGAATGAGGCAAATGCCTGGCTAACTACCATATTGATTTGTACTGCTCCGGCGGCAATGGCACCGGGAATGCCAAGTCGTAATAATTTACGCATGTCATTGCTAAGGCGTGGTCTTGGCAGACGAAGAGTTATGCCGATCTTTCGTAAAGCAAACCAAACTATAATTACCTGCAAAGCGCCTGAAGCAATGGCTCCGTAGGTAAGGTTTAGGGCGGTTTGCGCCGGATCAGCGCCCGGGCGCACAAGAATGGCAATAAAAATAATATTCAATACAACTGGTGCAAATGCTGCTGCACCAAACTTGTTATGTGCATTTAACACCCCGCTTAACATTGCGGTTAACGACATGAATAAAATATATGGTGTGGTAATTTGAGTAAAAAGGATTGCCTTGGCAAATAAATCGGAATTTTCCAAAAACCCCGGTGCTAGGGCAACCATCAGCCACGGCATGGAAAATTCCGCAGCCAATACAAAAATAATTAACACTAATATCAGGCTGGATAAGGTTTCACTGGCAAAGCTGTTTGCGGCTTCTTGCCCGTCCTCTTCCAGCTTCTGGGCATAAATAGGCAAAAAAGCGGCATTAAATGCGCCTTCAGCAAACCAACGCCGAAACAGGTTTGGGAAGCGAAACGCAACTAGAAATATTTCTGCAATCGGGCCGGAGCCCAATGCCGCAGCAAACAGTATTTCACGGACAAAGCCCAATACTCTCGAGAGCATGGTAAAGCTACCAACTATTGCCGATGCACGAAACAGTTTCATCGGTAAGTACTGGCTTTTGCTTGTTGGACTTTTGTCTCGCGCTTTTCCTGTGATGATTGTTCAAGTACGTCCATTAGTTTTTGTCTGATAAATGATATTCTGCGAGCATTGCTGATTTTTTGTCCATTTTTCTCATTTACATAAAAAATGTCCACGGCTCGTTCCCCATAAGTTGATATATGTGCAGAATGCATATTGACCCGGCATTGGTTAAGGGTTTGCGATAGATCACGTAATAAACCATTAGTATCTGCGCCCACACATTCTATCAAAGTCGCCCGTGCTGAAGTTTTATTATCAATAACAACTTCGCTCATTACTGAAAATGCTGATACTCTACGGGTGGGTTTTCGTAAACTGTATGCAGGCAGTTTATCATTATCAAAGTAATCCGATAACATCGCCTCTAGCCGGGTAATAGCTCTTGGGTTGTTGGCACCAAAAGCTCCACCGCGACCGTCGTGCAAATTAAATACGTCAAAGGCTTTTCCCCCTTTAGTGGTAAACACTCTTGCTGATGCAATATTAGCGCCATTTGCTGTGGTTATAGCGCAAAGAGCGGCAAATAACCCCGGGTTGTCTGCTGACCAGATAACCATTTCGGTTAAACCGGATTGTTTGGCGAGGGTTATTTGATATGCTGCTGATAAATTGTTTTTCCTTGTGTTTCTGATCAGTCTGGCATGGCTTAATAATTGCGCTTTGGGGAAACTAAGCCAATAACTGGTACTTGGCTCGGTAAGCCAGTAATTCCAAAAAATATCATCTTTGATAGCCTTGCGTATCTCCGTTTTGGTTTTTTCAGCTGGATCCGGTTTTGCTTGTTTGTCTGCAACCAATCCGGTTCTGCCTAAGAATAATTGCTCAGTTTGTAAGTATAATGTCGCCAGTAATTGTCCTTTCCAGCCTGTCCAGACACCCTCGCCAACGGCGCGTATGTCGGCAACAGTTAATGCAAATAATAAGCGCAATCTTTCGAGAGAGCCGATTTTGTTTGCAAACTTGGCGATAGTTTCTGCATCGCTTAGGTCACGGCCTTGTGCGGTGTCACTGAATAATAAGTGGTTTTCCACCAGCCAACCAGCCAGTTCAATTTGCGTGCCTGTTAGCCCCAATCTTTTGCAGGCTTTTCTGGTAACAATACTTCCTTGCAGTTCTTGATCGCCAAGTCCTTTGCCGGTATCGTGCAGCAACATGGCTATATACAGCACTTCTCGATTGGCGGTTTTATTTAAAATACCTACCATATCAAGATCAGCTATTTGCATTTTGCCGACCTCAAGCTCTCGTAAAACACCAATGGCTCGATATGTATGCTCATCAACTGTATATGAGTGGTACATATTAAATTGGGTTTGACCAATAATTCGCCCGTATTCCGGGATTAGTTTTCCAAGTAGTCCGGTTTCCCCCATCAGGCGTAAAAGACCTTCCGGATCACGGGATTTGGTCAGGCACTTTAGCAAAGCCGCGCTTGTTTCAAGGTGGTTTCTAGCTGCCCGATCAATTCCCGGAGCGATTATACGGATATGCGCCAAAGCATCTGGGTGAATATGTATTCCCGAATGATCAGAAATGAAAAACAGGTCTATTAACTTATCAGGTTGGTTAGTTAATAGTTTTGTTTCCGAAAAATCCAGCCGGCCATTTAAGATTCTAAACCCGGTCTTTGGCGTCGGATTTTTGGTTTTTGAAAACACAGCACCAATGGTAAATGGTGCTGGCTTTGTTGCTTTTTCTTCCAGGTTTGCGCAAAAAATTCTGGTAAGAAACCCAACTTCTTTTGCGTTCAAAAAATATGACTTCATCAATCGCTCAACGGCTGGTTTTCTTGCTGTGTCACGATAGCGTAATTTTCGTGCTAATTCCGGCTGCAAATCAAATGAAAGCCGATCCTCTGCCCGTTCGGAGACAAAATGTATCCAGCAACGAATTGTCCATAGAAATCGGTTAATTTTAATGAATTTGCGATATTCGGTTGCGGTGAAGAACGTTAAATTAGCACCGCCGGATATCTTTGCATCAGGATCAATTCTTCTAGCAATCCAAATCAGTGATTGTAAATCTCGTAACCCGCCTTTGCCTTCTTTTATATTTGGCTCAACTAAATATCTGGTTGGACCGATGCGCCGGTGTCTAAGGGCGCGCTCTTGGAGTTTGTCTTTGACGAATTGTCGATTTGATTTTGTATTGTTTTGCTTTTTTAGAGCATGAGCTAATTTAGTGGCCAAACGATCATCGCCAAATAAAAACCTTAAATCCATCATTGCTGTTGCAATGGTGTGTTCGCTTTTGGCCAATTGCAGTGAAATTTTGTGTGATCGTACGGCGTGCCCGACTTGTAAGCCGCAATCCCATAATAGATAGAGTATTTTTTCAATTAGCTCGATGTCTTGAATTTTGTCTTTGGTCGTTAAAAACAATAAATCTAGATCTGACTGTGGCGCTAATTCTTCACGACCATAGCCACCAGTAGCACAAAGGCTTAGACTCTTCGGCCAACCGCCAATTGTATTTGCCGCTACTAAATTGCAAATAATGTTAAGTAACTGATCTTGACCGTTTGATAATGCTCGGCAGCACTGCATGCCATCATTAGTGTCTATTAAAACTTGTAAACCATATGTTTTTATATCCGCGCAAGCTTGTTTTAGTGCCGCTAAAACCTCACCTCGGGCAGCCAAAAAACCGCCTTTTAGTTTCACCAAAGTATTTAGTTGTTCAAGAAGTTCTGTTTCTTCAAGCGGTGTATGAAGCGGCGTTTTCACGATTTGGGCTTCTTTGCTAAATCACGTAATTGATAGACAAATTCCAGTGCTTCACGGGGGCTCATATCATCGACTTGCGCCTTATTTATCCGGTCAGTGACTTTGCTGGTTTCAAGGTTGGTTTTTGTTTGAGCGCGAGGGGCAAATAATGGCAGATCATCAGCCAAAGCACTTTTGTCATTGCTGGTTTCAAGCTCGCTTAAAACTTGCTGTGCCCGTTCTAGTGCAATTGTTGGCATTCCGGCTAGTTTTGCTACTTGTATCCCATAAGAACGATCAGCTGCGCCAGTAACTACAGTATGTAAGAACACCAAATCTCCTTCCCACTCTTTGGCTTTTAAGCAGACATTGCCGATGCCGGGTAATCGAGATGCCAATGCGGTAAGCTCGTGATAATGGGTGGCAAATAATGCTCGAGATCTATTTACCCCTTGTAAATGTTCTGCTGTTGCCCATGCCAATGCTAATCCGTCCCAAGTGGCGGTTCCGCGTCCGATCTCGTCAAGTATTACGAATGATTTATTAGTGGCCTGATTTAATATAGCCGCCGTTTCAGTCATTTCTACCATGAAGGTAGAGCGTCCCTGTGACAAATCATCAGATGCACCGACTCGGCTGAACAAACGATCCACCAAACCAATAGATGCTTTTTTTGCCGGCACAAACAGACCGGCTTGCATCATTATCACCAATAAAGCGTTTTGTCGTAGCCATGTTGATTTACCGGACATGTTCGGGCCGGTAACAAATAGTAATTTTGCTGAAACTTCATGCGCCTCGTCAAGCAGGCAATCGTTGGGGGTGAAGGTTTGTTGTCCGTCTTTATTTAAGGCTTGTTCAACTACCGGGTGCCGTGCTGCAATTACCTCAAAGTCTGTGTGGTTCCCGGGTTTTGGGCGGACACCTTTTTCACTTAATGCCCAATTCGCACCGCTTTGAAATACATCAAGCGCGGCCATGCCGCCGGCAATGGCTTTTATTTTTTGCTCTTGCGACAATAAGCGATCTAAAAATTCGTTGTAAATTTCTTTTTCCAAAGCCAATACTCGCTCACCAGCTGATAATATTTGAGTTTCAAGTTCTGAAAGCTCATCGGTGGAAAAACGAACCGCACTGCCTAATGTTTGCCGGTGACGAAACTCTTCATTTAAAGGCTCCTCCATAAGGGCTTGCGCATGGCGCGGCGTTACTTCAACAAAATAACCCAACACATTATTATGTTTAATCTTCAAAGAGGCCACCGCAGTCTTGTCTGCATACCTTCCCTGTAGTGCAGCAATTCGGCGCCTGGAATTATCCCGCAACTCGCGCTGACCGTCCAGTTTTGCTGACCAGCCATTGGTTATAAAACCACCATCGCGGCCATTAATTGGTGGAGTTTCGACAAATGCTTTTGATATATCCTCGACCAAGCATGACAGCTCCGGGTGGCTAATCAAAGAAACGTCACTTAGGCATTTATCAAGCTCATCTGGTAAGTTGCGTTTGGCGTCATCAACTATATTGGCGTTGATAATTTCACCGCTCTTGGCTGCTTTGGCTATTCCAGCCAAATCGCGTGGGCCACCACGTCCTAAGGACAACCGGATAAAGGATCGTGAAAGATCTGGTAATTCTTTTAATTGTCCGCGGATTTTTTGATAAATATCAGTTTCATCTATTAACCAACTAATACTATCCAGCCAATTATTTATTTGCTGTATATCTGTTGAAGGTCGCTCAAGACGATCAACCAGCACCCGCGCGCCAGCCGCTGATACCGTTCTATCAACAGCATCAAGCAGGCTGCCTTTTTTGGTATTTTTAATACTACGGGTGATTTCCAATGAACTTCTGGTAGCCGGATCAATAGCTAAATGCTTGTCAGCCCGTTGTCTGCTTGGCGGGTTTAGTTTTGGAACAGAGCCGGCTTGGGTTAATTCTATATAACTATAAAGCCCGATCATTGCCCCTAGCTCGGCGCGGCCAAAATTTCCAAAACCAGCTAGTGAAGTAACAGCAAATCCATTTGCCAAATGTTGTTCGCTTTGTTTGTTTACCCGAAATATGGAGCTTTCCTGTCTGCTGACAGAAACACCCCGATCATCAAGGAATTCTGAAAAGCCAATATTATTAGCGGTGATAATTTCTTTTGGGTTCAACGCAATTAATGCTTCAAACATCTGGCTTTGAGCTGTATCGCCAGTGAATTCCATTGTGGAAAATTCACCAGTGGAAACATCAGCCCATGCTAAAGCATGATCACCAGAAGCAGTGCTGTTTATAGCCACAAGACGGTTGGCAGATTTTGCGTCAAGTAATACATCTTCGGTCAAGGTTCCCGGTGTTACCAGGCGAACTACTTCACGACGCACCACAGACTTGGCTCCGCGTTTTTTTGCTTCTACCGGGCTTTCTGTTTGTTCACAAACCGCGACTTTGAAACCTTTTTCAATCAGGCGCATCAAATATCCATCAGCGGCCACAACCGGAACTCCGCACATAGCAATATCTTTGCCCAAATGCTGGCCGCGTTTGGTCAGGGTTATATCAAGTGCTTTTGATGCCTTGATCGCATCATCAAAAAACAACTCATAAAAATCACCCATTCTGAAAAATAACAAAGCCTCGCCCACGTCTTTTCTAATGGCCAGATATTGCGCCATCATCGGTGTTGTGCCGGTTTTCAGTTTTGATTTTGTCCTTGTCATTGAAACAGAATAAAACACAAATTCAACTATGGGTACTGGTTTTTAAGGTTGCTGGTGTTTCTTTAGTTTGTTTGTTTCATTACCCGTTAACGCAAACACCCATACGATTTGCCACAACCAACCCAATAATTGGAGCGCAGACATATATGGCTTCTCGCAAGCAAACCACCTCCGACAAGGAAGCACTGGATTTTCATCAGTTCCCACAACCGGGTAAAATCGCCATCGCTGCTACTAAACCAATGGCGACACAGCGTGATTTGTCACTGGCATATTCCCCGGGAGTTGCAGCTCCGGTTAGGGCAATCGCGGAAAACCCTGATGCGGTTTATGACTACACCTCCAAGGGAAATATGGTGGCGGTAGTTTCTAATGGCACGGCTATATTGGGATTGGGTAATTTGGGACCTGCGGCGTCAAAACCGGTAATGGAGGGCAAAGCAGTATTATTTAAACGATTTGCCGATGTGGACAGCGTTGATATAGAAATTGAAGAAACCGAAGTTGAAGCCTTTGTCGAATGTGTTCGTAGGTTCGGGAATACTTTTGGCGGGATTAATCTTGAAGACATAAAAAGCCCGGAATGTTTTGTAATTGAAAGTGCCTTGCGTGATGCATTAGATATTCCGGTGTTTCATGATGATCAGCATGGCACAGCTATTATTGCTACTGCCGGATTGATTAATGCCATTGAGTTAACAGGCAAAGATATTACCAAGTTGAAACTGGTTTTGGTTGGAGCCGGTGCTGCTGGGTTGTCGGTTCTGGCTTTGGTGCAATCGCTAGGGGTTAAAAAAGAAAATACCATAGTCGTTGATCGCGATGGCATTGTTCATGATAGAAGAGATGATTTGAACCAATGGAACCAACGTCATGCAATAACTACCGATATGCGAACTTTGGACGAAGCAATGGCTGGTGCCGATGTGGTGTTGGGTTTGTCTGCCGCCGGTGTACTTTCCCAAGATATGATCAAGTCAATGGCCAAAGATCCGATTATTTTTGCTATGGCTAACCCTGATCCAGAAATAACCCCCGAAGAGGTTCATGCCGTGCGCCGTGATGCTATTATGGCAACGGGGCGGTCTGATTATCCCAATCAGGTGAATAATGTTTTGGGTTTTCCGTATATATTTCGTGGTGCTCTTGATGTTCGGGCGCGGACAATTAACGAAGATATGAAAATTGCTTGCGCTCATGCACTAGCGGAGCTGGCCAGAGAAGACGTTCCCGACGAGGTCGCGGCCGCTTATCACGGTGCCCGCCCCAGCTTTGGCAAGGATTATATTATTCCAGCTCCGTTTGATCCACGGCTGATTTCTTTTATCCCGCCTTATGTTGCCCAAGCAGCAATGGATACCGGCGTTGCCAGAAAACCGATTGATGATATGGACGCTTATCGTGATCAACTTGCGCAAAGGCTTGATCCAACGGCAGCTCTTATCCAAACCATTCACAGTGCAGTTCGTAGCAAGCCAAAGACAGTAGTTTTCGCCGAAGGCGAGGAGCCGGCGGTGATTCGTGCGGCTCAGGCATACCAAAACCAAGGTTTTGGTAAAGCCATACTGATTGGTAGAGAGCAACAAGTGCGTCGGAACATGAAGTTGGTTGGCATGGATGATTGTACCGATATCGAGATATGCAATGCTATGCTATCTGGCCGCAATCCCGATTATTTTGATTATCTGTACGCAAGACTACAACGGCGCGGATACCTTAGCCGTGATGTTCAACGGCTTATCAATAATGACAGGAATATTTTCTCCGCTTGTATGCTGGCATTAGGTGATGCCGATGCAATGATTACCGGTATTACCCGCAATTATGATATCGCATTAAAAGACGTGTTGCGAGCCATTGACCCAGCCAAAGATCGGCGGGTGATCGGTTTGTCTATCGCGCTTTCCAAGGGCAATACTGTTTTCATCGCCGATACCAATGTGACGGAATTTCCAACCTCCGAAGAACTAGCAGATATAGCAGTAGAGGCCTCAAGAAGCGTTCGTTATCTTGGCTTTACGCCGCGAGTTGCATTTTTATCATATTCCAATTTTGGCAATCCCGGTGGTGAGCGCAGTCAAAATATTCGCCAAGCCGTGAAAATACTTGACGAACGTGGTGATGCCGATTTTGAATATGAAGGCGAAATGGCCGCCGATGTGGCGTTGGATCCTATTGCTCAACAAATGTATCCCTTTTGTCGTTTAACCGGCCCGGCAAATGTTCTGATTATGCCAGCGGTTCATTCGGCCTCGATCTCAACCAAATTATTATCGACGATTGGCCAAACCACAGTGATCGGGCCATTGCTTACCGGATTATCAAAACCGGTACAGATATGCTCATTAGGGGCTAATGTTTCCGAGATCGTCAATATGGCTAGTTTTGCCGCTTATGCATCGGGGGTCGAGGTTGTTTGAATTCCTTTTGCCGCGGGGGAGCCGCGTAGTAAAATCCAGGTAACTAACATTGCTGCTGGAATGCCATAAGACGCTGTTACCAAGAAGAAGCTGGTATAACCAACAGCATCGGCCAGTACGCCTGAAAATCCAGCAACAAATTTTGCGAAAAAGGCGTAAAGCGAGCTAAAAACCGCATATTGTGTTGCTGCATTTGCCGGATCAGTTAATGCCGATAAATATGCAATAAACGCCGCACCGACAAATCCGGCAGCAAAATTATCAGCCCCAACTACAATGAATAAATGTCCGATATCGGCACCAGCCTGTCCGGCCAGCCAAGCAAATGCTCCATTAGACAAAACCGTAATTGCAGCACCTATCAATAGTGTGCGCATTAAACCAAGCCAAAGGGTTAAAGCTCCGCCAGCAAAACCTCCCAACACAATTAACCACGGAGCAATAATGCCGGTAATAGTACCCACTTGAGATTTCGTATAACCTAAATCGGCATATAAAGGTGATGCCATAACACCCATGGTAAAATCACTTAGCCGGTAAATTGCGACCAAACAAAAAACTGGGATTGCCCATTTTCCTAGTCGTTTAACAATTGCTAAAAAAGGCTCAACTATGTTTTTGGCGATACGTTGGGCAAATGGCAGTGACGCATCTTTAATGGCTAGTTCCGTTGGCTCCGGTTCACGTATAACAAATAGCAAGCCGCCAATTATCGCCATCATACCCGCCATGACTGCGTATGATATTTTCCATGAACCATAATCAGCAATTATCAGCCCTAAACCGGCAAACATAATCGCAAAGCGATAGCCAAGAATATATGTGGCCGCCATGCCGGCTTGTTCTTTATTTGGAGCTGATTCAATACGCCATGCATCAACAGATATATCTAGGGTTGCTCCTGAATATGCCAAGATCAATGCCCCAGCGATAGTCATTCCCAACCCCAGAGAAGGATCAGAAAATCCAATTAGCAAAAGTCCAACTATTGTACCAATTAACGCAATAAACATCCATGAACGACGGCGACCCAAGGCATTATATAGAATCGGTATTTGAATACGGTCTACTACTGGTGCCCACAAGAACTTGAACGTGTAAGCCAACCCCACCCAGTAAAAAAATCCGATTGTAGAGCGATCAATTCCTACCTCGCGTAGCCAGAATGATAGTTTTGAAAACACCATCATCAAAGGCAGGCCGGAAGCAAATCCTAGCACTAGCATAGCCGGGTAAGAAAAAATTAAATCTTTCCATGATCGATGAGTAAATTTTTGCAGTTTGGGTTTTTCTGTACTTATCATTGGCCTGCCAAAATTATTAAGGCCTATTTGCCTTAACCAAGTTTGGCGCGGTTTTGCGGCTCTGTCCAACGTTTACTAGCGGCGGCCAGTGCATCAATGCTTATTGGCTTGGTTAAAAACCCGTTCATGCCGGCCTTGTGACAAGAGGTTTTATCTTCAGCAAAAGCATTGGCAGTAAGTGCAACTATTGGAATTTCAGCCCACTTGCCACCTAATGCACGAATGGCTTTGGTTGCGCTTAAACCATCCATTTTTGGCATGCGTATGTCCATAAACACTAGGTCAAATTCGCTTTGTTTTGCCGCATCCACTGCTGCAACACCATCTTCCACATGAGTGACCAAGCACCCAGTTCGTTCCAGCAGTGTCCGCGCAAGTTTTGCGTTTAGCAAATCATCTTCGGCCAACAATACTCGCATGGCGGTTTTGGCAGCAGGGGGTATTTGTTTTTTGGTTCGTGCAGGGACGTTGTCATTAGTATTGGAATTGGTCTTTTCTTTTGCCGGTTTGGCGTAAACTGATGTCTGGTTTTTTCGCCGGTCGCGATCAGGGTTAAATGTTGATCTCTGGTCTTTTCTACGATCAGCATTTAGTCTGCCAACAGAAACAGTTCCACCTTCTTCCAGCTTTATTTCAACCCACTCCACCCAATATAGTTTATCATCTATGCTAAGGTTGCCATAAGCCCGATTTTCATCAAACGCTCCGATTTGTGCTCCGCAAGTGGCATCATCAAGCTTGCGGCCAATCCAGTATTTATGATCGTTACCAAAAGCAGAAATGAACGCCATATTGACCATCTTAATCTTGCGATTTCGGTCACGACAAACCACAAGGTCGGGTAATTGTTGAAAAAGAGAAGCGATGTCCATTGGGTATACCTGTTAAATTCAAGAAAGAACCCTAACAGGCGAGGTTTAAGAAACCGTCACTTTCGATCCTAAAATTGCACCATTTGCGGTATCACTTGCTTGCCCAGTTCTGCGCCGTAACCCGAGACTTTCGGCAATATGTATTCGCCGCACGGCGGTTACGCCCTCAATGTCGGCAATGGTTCTAGCGGTGCGTAAAACCCGATGATAACCACGGGCAGTTAATTGTAATTGCTCGGCAGCTTTTAATAATAATTGCCGTCCTGCTTCGTCCGGGTTCGCCACATGGTCAAGTGATGCGGTGGAAATTTCTGAATTGGTTATGCCGCCGGTCTCTTTCTCCCGCGATAGCTGTATATCTCTGGCTAATTTTACTCTTGCCGCGACCTCTTTTGTCCCTTCAGGTGATGGTGGTAATGCCAAATCAGCTGCAGTAACTGCAGGAACATCAATTTGTAAATCCATTCGATCCATTAACGGCCCGGATATTCTTGCTTGATAATCACTGGCGCATCTTGGCCCTCGCCGACAAGCATAACCGTCATTACCGCCTGAGCCGCACCTGCAGGGATTCATTGCTGCGATTAGCTGAAACCTTGCCGGATAAGTGATATGGGCATTGGCTCTGGCAACACTAATGCTTCCAGTTTCCAATGGTTGACGCAAACTATCCAGAACTTGTGGCGAGAACTCTGGGAATTCGTCCAAAAACAATACCCCTCGATGCGCCAAGCTGGCCTCGCCGGGTTTGGCTTTATGTCCGCCACCAACCAATGCTGCCATTGAGGCGCTATGGTGGGGCGAACGAAATGGCCGTGATCTGGTTAGCTGCCCCTTTTTTAGAAGACCAGCCAATGAATGCACCATCGATACTTCGAGTAATTCTCGCGAAGAAAGTGGCGGTAACAGGCCGGGCAATCGCGCAGCTAACATAGACTTGCCGGAGCCGGGCGGACCGATCATCAGTAAATTATGTCCACCTGCGGCAGCAATTTCCAATGCTCGTTTTGCTAGTTCTTGCCCACGAACGTCTGATATATCAGGGATCGCTGTCTCCGGCGCTAGTTCACCGGGCTTAGGTGGAGGCAAGACTGCTCTGCCTTTTATGTGGTTTACAAGTTCGATCAGACTGGTTGGAGCAAGAATATCCATATCACCAGCCCATGCAGCTTCGGGGCCGTTGGCCTTTGGGCAGATCAATCCCAGTTCTGATCCATTGGCCGCCATTGCCGCCGGTAATGCACCATTTACCGGCGCTATTTGGCCGTTTAATGACAATTCACCAATCGCGGCAAAGCGATCAAACGCGTCCTCGGGTAAAACTCCGATTGCCATCATCAGTGCCAAAGCTATTGGCAGATCATAATGCGAGCCTTCTTTTGGTTGATCAGCCGGAGCCAGATTAACCACCAAGCGTTTGCCGGGCAGTGCCAAGCCAATGGCGGCAAATGCGGCTCGTACCCGCTCTCTACTTTCGGCAACCGCTTTATCTCCCAAGCCGACTATGGAAAAACTGGGTAGGCCGGAAACAATTTGCACCTGCACATCAACTTCGCGTGCTTCGACACCATCAAAAGCATAGGTGGTAATTCTGGTCGCCATAATGTTTTCCCTCACTGCCTACGCAATGCTAAAACATCTGGATTATAAAATCAAGAACAAAAAGAGAACACTAAAAACTAGACCTTCAGAAAAAGTTTACCATCGATTTGATTTGTTTTACCGATGAACACTCGAAAGTGGTGAGGAACCGTCCGATATATGGATCATAGGCTCGCGCTTTGCAGTGACTAGCCAAATGCCAATTAATCAACCCAGAAAATTATACCCTGCAAATGATATAACAAAGATCAATAGCAACAAGCCTTTGTAACACTATTTAAGTGTAAGTGCCAAATTAATTGAAATATATCCGAACAATGCGTTGTTCTGTGTTATTGGCGACAGTCAAATTAATAAGTGAATTATATATGTTCAGAGCAAATTCAGTATGCTTTTTAAATAACATCTGCAATCCATTTAAATTTAATAATATTAATTTGTGTTTTTCAAGAAAGTATAATTCAAATCCAGTTCCATATATGCTTGCCAGTTAGCAGACCAATCTTTCAACTGAAATGCTTGTAAGAATTGTATATGAAAATCTGAAGGTGACTTCAAGTTTTCAAAATGAAATTCAACGATATGAATTTCTGGAAAATGTTCCAGAATAATACTTGAATCGGATGGCATTGTAATCCAACTATTATTCTCAAAAGCTGGTAAGAAATGATTCAGGTAAATTTGCGAAATCATGATTATGCCTAATTTGGGGCGAGAATAATTGGAATAAAATACTTATAGTACGGTTTGTAAAAACCGTTCGAGATTATCACTATTTACTCTTTCGGATATACGTTTCTGAAAGCATCAAACACCTGAAACATTTTTTTGCCGATCACCTGTTCCAAATACTCTTTTTGCTGAGTGGTTAAATGCAAGTAAGTTATTTCCGGTGTATAGTGAAAATATTCCCCACCAAGAGGAAACAAAAGGGCATCAATGGCATCAAAAACATCTTGGTCATCATCTGTTTCTGCGCTTTCAACACCGGCTTCTGACTTGAATAACTCTATTGGGATATCAACATTATTTTGTTTTAGAAAGTACTGGAACCTAGAGTAATCAATCAAAAGTTTCCCTTGTTCACGAACCACACATTCATCGTAGTTTATCCTGCTAAGATATTCGATAGAGTATAGAAATTCTTTTTTCTCAAATTGTAGTTCTTCTAGCTTTTTCAAATTAAAAATCGGTACTTCGGTTTGTTTTTTTATTGCCAAGCAATGAGATATTCGTACTTCATATCCCTTCCATGACCTAGCCATTTTCTGTCGTAGGGTTTCCGCTACAGCATTCACATCAATAGAGTCATCATTACTTGTATCAACCGGTTCATCGGCAAAGACGACCACAGAAAAGAAAAGGAATATGCTGACTAAAAACATCTGTTTATTCATAAAGACACTCGCGTAGGTTTTCCCAATATTTTCCAAGATACACTTCTTGGTTGGTGTTTGGTAATGCATATAGATAGTAGTAAGCTCGGAGGATTATTGAGCATAACCAATCCTTTTTGTTGTTTGCTTTCTCTTAATTTGGGTTTTCAATAGAAAGAACCAGACCAAGGGCGATTGCATGAAGTCCCGCGCGAAGCTCAAACGCATCTCCAACTTTAACACTGCTTTTAAAGCGAGGATCATCTGTGTCCATCATAGTCAAAGTAACTTCTCCTTTTTCTTCCGGAGTTATTAGTAATTCACAATCTGAAATTTCTGTGGGATAGCCATTCTCAAGGGCATTACGTGGGATAAACAAGCTCGATCTAAATCCGTTCCCAATTCCAATAAATTCCTTCCCAACAGGCAGGGATGCTCTTGGCAGCAAGCGTATTTCTGCCCTCAAGGTCAATGTTAAATCATCCATAGTTGTTTTTTGCCTCTATCACTGAGTACCCCCCCCTCAATGGCAATTACTACATATCTCGATAACATCAATTTTTTGACGAATTCTAAACATTACATCCGGTGTATTATCAGAAGGTACTTAATTGGTTCTTTCAAAAAGCTTCTCTATTGCTTCAAGTGGAGCACCAGCTGGAAGTGTATATGGAAAAACAAGCAAAGATACCCATGCGAACCCGTGCAACAAAAGAATAGCACGCTTGATATTAATTTTGTTATCCAGCTTTACCCGTGCATCAATCTTTCGGTTTGAAAAATCGTACAAGATTAAGGCACTGGAAATGAAAAACACAAACCCGTAAAATAAGTTTGCACTTATAATAAAGGTCAACAATGTCGTAGTTAACCAAAGGCCGTAGGAAAGATAAAGATACGTAACAGGCCTTAACCAGATATTTTTAGATTGTTTTACATTCATAATATGAATCTCTGTATCATAAAGATCATCAGCAAGATGAACCCAATCACATGCGCACCAATATGTACAACTATCCCCAATATCCGGTCAGTTTCTTCAAACATTTCAATAATAATGTAGCCTATTTTTTCTTTACCTACAAAAAAGGCTCCAGACCCCCACATTAAAACAAACACATAAGCAAGAAGAAGGCTTTGGGTTAAAAATGCTCCAAGGCCAACGATGAACCAGGCCATTGCATATGAAAACATAATTAAGTAATTCATGACTTCACCATCATTGTAGGACACTTACTGTTTGATGCTTCTGACCAGATGATTGCCATCCCCCTTGGTAGGTAATTAAAACGTATTGCTGAAAAAATCCGTATTCATATCTACTTTATATGCTTTAACTTTACAATTCCGATGCCAGATCTGCATTTAGTGCAGAAACACCGGATAGCTATATATAGAAAATCGCACACGTAGATCTATTAGTGGCGGTTTTCTCGAAACGGCAGAAACCCCTAATTTGGATACATCTTCATTTTTTAACGCATCGCTTTTCACTATTCTTAAATTTGTAATGACCAATTTTGCTGATTTATCTATCCCGCCAAGTTCGCGAAAATAAAGTGGTAAAATGTCTGGAGGTCGGGTTTCTATTGGGTAGTCTTTCGTAATATTTATGCTTTTAAGCAAGCTGCCATCCAACAGATAAATTTTGATATCAGCTTGTATATGGGTATCTGGGTCACTTAACGATAAACCATCCTCTATGACCAGTTTCGCCCTTAATCCATATCTGCGAACCAAAGGCAGACTGAACTCTTGTGAGTGCGTTCCATTTAATTCATCAATCGGAATGTCCAAAATCATCGGTGAAGCAAACTTCGCTCTTGGAGCAAAAAAATCTTCGTAAGCACCAACCCATGGATCACCAAATGGGCTTCTCAGGAAAATCCACAGAACGGCGATTGTCACCAGAAACCCTATCCAAACCCAATGTACAGGGTGAACGCCCTTTCTTTTCAAGTTATTCATAATCCACAAAACTCCGCAAAGGCTCTTTTTTTAGTTACTCAATTTTCTTTTCCCGCCAGAAACATCAGCCCTTACATAAATGCAAATCTATTGCTGAAAACAAGTATTCATATCTATGGCGATTTGGGTTGTTACAATGCGGCTGCTTGCACTTTAACTACTTACTTGAAATAACCATGGTGGCATGAAACCCGTCAGATAATAATTGCTCACTTAATTTTTCAACATCTTGGTTGCGCGAGCTATCTCCGAGCAAAATAATACTTATGTCTGGGTTTTCTTTGTGTAGCCCGGACACGTGATCAATAATATTTTCATCAGAAAAGAACTCGCCGTCGATTTTATATGTATTCTCACCAGCTACTAAAACAACCAAAGGTGTGATTTGTTCTGACGCAGACCTTTCTACTGGAATCATTTTTATATGATCTGATTTATTAGAAATCCCATCAATTTGGTCGCATGCCGCTATTGTCAGTATCAATACAAAAGCAGCAATCATTATTAATTTATCTGTTATGGTCTTGTTCTGAGGTTCATTATTTTCAAGAATCATTCAATCTCTCCGCTAAAGCAGTGTAAATACCCACGTTTATTTGGACATTTTTATAATGCCGCAGCTAGTTCCGCATTAACTTGGGCTAAGTTTGTATCGAACAGTTCTGCCCAAGCTTCAAAACCTTTTGCTCGTCTTGCCCCTTGTGGATACAAAATCCCCCGTGAAGCATTAACCACGACTCCTTCGCCATTTACCGTGGCCGCCAAAGCATCTTTTGCGCTTGCACCTTGTGCGCCAAAACCCGGAACCAGAAACGGACAAGTTGGTAAAATATTTCGCAAAAACTTTGCTTCATTAGGTGCGGTTGCCCCGACCACTACCATCAATGATGACCAGGCATCGGTGCCGGTATGCAAGTCACTGGCAAATGGCGCCAGTTTTTCAGCAACACATTCAAATACTGTTTTTCCGTCTACTGATAATTCTTGAAAGTCGGCAGCGCCCGGATTTGAAGTACGAACCAGAACTATGGCGCCCTTATTGTTTTCCTTGGCTAAAGCAAAAAATGGCTCCAGCGTTTCCATGCCCATATAAGGATTTAAGGTAATTGCATCGACATGCAACCATGAATTTTTTCCCAGATAAGCTTGAGCATACCCTTCGGCGGTCGAGCCAATATCTCCACGCTTTGCATCAAGCAAAACCAACAGGCCAGCGTTTTTGGCAACAGATGTTAATTCAGCCAATAATTCCAGACCCGCCGGCCCATAACGCTCAAACAAGGCTATTTGTGGCTTTATTATCCCTGTTTTTCCCTCGATACGCTGTAAAACTTCTAGGAAAAAGCCTTTATTGCCGGTAAGTCTTCGCCAAATAAAGCTGGAATACTGTTCGGGTGCGGATCAAACCCTACACAAAGCGGCCCGTATTTACGAATGGAGCTGGTTAATCGATCGCCAAAAGATGTGCTCATATTATTGCGCCTCTTATCAACTATACTAAAATACAGTTTAATTCTGCATTTTAGTATAGTTTATCTTTGTGATCCATCAACTTATTCAAAAAGCTTTCTAAGTGATCGCATTTGCCCTAAGCGCCGCATGAAAAAGTGTATGCGGTTTTTCATATAAGCGGCGCGTAACTAAAATGTCGCAAAACCGAATACACTTTTGCTGCAAATGCATTTCTTTAGTGGTCGCATTTGCTTGCCGCAAAACCGCATACACTTTTGTTGGCAAATGCTCCATCAAAATTATAATTCGGTTTGTAATTAACAGCTTTGGGTTTAACGCGCATTGTTGATGGCTTGAGAAATCTCTAATGCGGCTAATGTGCGATTGCACAAGTCTGCACCCAACAACAGTTCCGTATCATGTTCATCGGTTTGCATCTGCTTGTATTTTTTCTCGGCTTTGTCTTGGGGTAGGTCGATGTCGAACTCGTCCAGCCAGTCCTCAAAATCATCACACATGCGAAAGGCCTGAATGTTTAATAACAAATGATAAAGCAGGGCTGATGCGCTTATGATTGCACCATCACGAATGCGTAGCTCTCTGACTAATTGGGCGGTGTTGCTTTTAAGCTGGCAACGTAATTCACCTGATGCCATCGGCTCGGTGGTAAGGACTATTTGTGCCTCGTAGATTGCTTCTTCTATAAAATCAGTCATTAGTTTTGCCAAGAATCTCCAAAGCAATCGGATGTCCGGGTTGTAACTTTAAAACCTGCTCTGCCAATCGTCCGACTAAAATTTGATCCGGGCCATCGCGTAAAGTAACCATGGCTTGCACAAGCAATCCGGCGTTGGTTGTTTCATTGCCCAGACGCATTTTGGTTTCTTCATAAAGCCGGGTGGCATATTCATCTCGTTCATACAAAAGCGGTGCAATCGCTAGAACATAACTGGCGGCTTCTTTTGTTGTGTCTGCTTTTGGCATCCATTTATTACTTAATACCTTTTGGTATTCAGCGATTAATTGTCGTGTCATATTTTCCAGCGAAGCATGTTGGCACACCAGTTTTGAAAGCTGCTCTGCCTGTTCCCGGTTTAAATTGGAAATTTCTTTGGATATATCATTTTCATCCAATTCGCGATCAATAGCGCGCAGGCCAAAATTTAGCTTACGAAGTTTGAGCCAGTTTTGTGGAGTTACCGCGCCGCCCCATTTACCATAGTCGGCAAGAATGACATTACAACCGCACGCCATAGCCTCCATAGCTGCTCGGCCTTTGGCGAAAACCAGCCCATATTTTCCCAAGGTTTTTTCCGGTTGAGCAATGGGGTTGTCCACGCCAGATCCTCTAATGTCTAATTGTATGCCATTTGCAGAGCAAGCATTTGCCAATGGTAAAATTGATGTATTTTGTGCCTGATTGGAAAATACTAAAGCTCGTTTGTTCCGGGACGGATCATTATTATTGCTTGGGTGAAACCGCTTTAGATCAATACCGTTCTGGATAATGGTAATTTCTTCATGGTTAAGCTTAAGCTCATTTGATAATCGCTCGCGACTTGCTTGATCTACAGCAATGAATTTTTGAATTTGATTAAATTTGATCAATGGAGTTTCAGGCCACGGCAATAATCCATGGCAAACAAAAATCGCCGGTGTTTGTGGAAAGGTAAAAAAAGCTGCGGCTGCCGCAGTAAAATGCTGTGCGTGGATAAGATCAGGCTTATAGGTTAATTGTTGTAAATCACTAACGGTTTCAATTCCGTGCTTTAGCAATTCATCTGCGACCTCGCCCAGCTTTGGTGAATAACAAGCGATTGCTATTCCCTTGTTTTTTAGAGAAAAGGCCAAGTCGCGCACATACATTTCTGTGCCGGCGCGGGCGGAAAGTGTGTTATTGGTGATTAAAATTCGCATAATGTAAGTCTGACAGAAAATTCAATGCAAAAGCAAGGTGTGGGTGCAAACGTAATATTTCTTTGTATTTCTTACTTTGAACTCGCTGTTCTCCATAATGCTCAAAATGCGGTTTGTGTTTAGAATATCGATTAAAATAATCTGACAGGCTTATTGGCGGCCTTAATATTTCTCTGGTGTTTACGGCAGTGCCAAATTCTGCCTCCATCGCTTTGGCTTCATTTGCCAGTTGTCCGCCGGCGGTTTTTGCATAGGCGTTCATAGCTGAGGTTTTAATTTGTGATTGCTTGTGATTCATATCAAGAACCATGCAATTAGTAATCTCATGGCCGTCAAGTTCATGGGGGTGTTCGGTGAGCGGTGTTACCATAATTTTGACCGGCAACTTATTTGCTCTTACTGCGGCTAAAGTTAAGAAATGACATAAATCATGCACCGGATTATAGCCTTCTGCAGCATCTGTTATGATGAGAGATGGTTGTTCTTTTTGTAGAATAAAGCGCAGCTTATGATAAAAATAAGACAGCCAAGTTTGGTCTTTGGACATTAGAGCCAAATAAATTTCAATATCCGGGATTGCCATAGTTGAATCTAAGGTTTGCAATCCGTAATCTTGCAGCAAGTCGCCGGACTGTTGCAATCTTTGTTGTCCCGTGCTGGCGGAAGCATCACTTAGGTATAAAATTTTTGCGGACAGGTGTTGTAAAAAACCAAAACAACGCAACTCATGCCCCGGGTGGGCAAATATTGCGATGGTGTTGTTTTGCCGCTTCCTAGCCATTACTTCGGAGTAATTAGCCCTAATGGTAGTGCGGTAGTATCTTTCACGCTGCGGATCACTATTCTTGAAAGGGCAGTCTGCACCAAATCAAGGCTTAAGATATTATCACGTAAGAAATCATCATAAGTGTTCATATCAGTAGTAATTACCCGAAGCACATAATCTACCGCGCCGGTAACTGTGGCGCACTCTAGAACTTCTGGTAATGCGCTGACGAATTTTTCAAAAACCTTTAGGTTTTCACGAGTTGGGCGTTCTAGTTTAACCGCCACATATACTTCAAAGCCAAGCCCTAGTTTTTCACGGTTTAAAATGGTAACATTGCGAACAATAACACCGTCTTCTTCCATGCGTTTAATGCGTCGCCAGCAAGGTGATGAAGACAGTCCGACTTTGGCGGCAATGTCGGCCACAGAGATGGAGGCATCTTCTTGTAAGATATTCAGGATTTTTGCATCAATATCATCAATTGTTGTGGTCATATTTGCTCTCATTTATAAAATTCATAGAATTTTTTACCATCATGCAGAATTATTGAGACAAAAACAATCTTTTTTGCAATACTGTTTGAAAGTTCAGACCAAAGACACTTATTGTGCCTGCAATTAGACCGAAAGAGTAACTATGAAACCTAATAAAAACAGTAATAAGCAAGGGTTCTTCGTCCCAGAGCCAGCCGCAAGGCCGGGTGAAAAGCCAGATTTTTCGCGAATTGATATATCAAGCCCGGACGCAGTTCCAATGCCAAAAGTTGATTGCGCGGCGAATGAAACTCATAAATTTGCCAGCGGACTGATTCGGGTGCTTGGGCTTGATGGCGTAGCTGGCGGGCAGTGGAACCCAAAACTAGATGCCGGTGAATTATTGGAAATGTTACGCCTGATTAGCCTTACCAGAACCTATGATGAGCGCATGTTCAAATTACAGCGCCAAGGCAAAATGTCGTTTTATATGAAATCCCTTGGCGAAGAAGCGGTAGCTGTGGCGGCGGCCAAAGCATTAGACGATGAAGACATGGTGTTTCCATCTTATCGGCAGCAGGGAATTTTGTTTAGCCGTGGTAGAGATATGGTTGACATGATGTGTCATTGTATCTCGAACTCAAGGGACAACTTAAAGGGTCGGCAATTACCGGTGCATTATACTTGGGCGGAGGGTAATTTCTTCTCGATCTCTGGCAATCTTTGCACCCAGTTTCCACAAGCTGTAGGCTGGGCAATGGCTAGTGCCGCCAAAGGACAAACCGCAATTGCTGCCAGTTGGATCGGTGATGGCACTACCGCTGAGGGTGATTTCCATGCGGCGCTTACATTGGCATCGGTTTATCGAGCTCCGGTAATTTTGAATGTAGTCAATAATCAATGGGCGATTTCAACTTATGCCGGAATTGCTGGTGGCGATCAGGCCAGTTTTGCCAGCCGTGGCATTGGTTATGGCCTGCCGACACTGCGGGTTGATGGTAATGATGCTCTGGCGGTTTATGCGGCCACCAAATGGGCAGCAAAGCGCGCCAGATCCGGTCATGGAGCAACTTTAATTGAAACTGTGACTTATCGTGGCGAAAGTCATTCGACCTCTGATGATCCGGGAAAATACCGCCCGAAAGACGAGTGGAAAAGCTGGCCGCTTGGTGATCCGCTTGAACGGTTAAAAGACCATCTTTACGGCCTTGATGCGTGGGACGAACAACGTCACGAGAAAATGCTAAGCGAACAAGCCGAGTTCGTGCGGCTTGCGTACAAGGAAGCCGAGAGTTTTGGCACGCTTAGAGAGGGCCCGTTAAGTCCAACCGCAAGTATCTTTGATGATGTGTATGTAGAGCAACCTTGGCACATTCGCCGGCAACGCCAAGATCTGGGAGTATAAATCATGGCCAGAATGACAATGATCAAGGCGATCAATTCAGCGCTTGATAATTTGATGGAGCGAGACGAAACGGTTTGCTCTTTTGGTGAAGATGCCGGTTATTTTGGCGGCGTGTTTGGCTGTACTGAGGGCTTGCAGGAAAAACACGGGCTTAACCGGGTGTTTGATGCGCCGATCAACGAGGCAGCAATTATTGCTATGGCGATTGGCATGGCCAGCAATGGTTTGCGTCCGGTGGCGGAAATTCAGTTTTCTGATTATATTTTCCCCGGCTTTGATCAAATAGTTTCCGAGCTATCGCGTATTCGTTATCGTACTGCTGGCTCATTTACTACGCCGGTAACTATACGTACTCCGTGTGGCGGCGGGATTTATGGTGGTCAAACCCATTCCATGTCACCAGAGGCTTTCTTTACTCATATTCCGGGCATTCGCGTGGTAATGCCGTCCAACCCTTATGATGCCAAGGGCATGTTGATAGCCTCGGTCGAGTGTGATGATCCGGTGATCTTTTTTGAACCTAAAAGGTTATATAATGGTCCGTTTGATGGTGACCCACACAAGCCAGCTTTGGCGTGGTCAAGCCACGAAAAAGGTGAGGTTCCTACCGATCATTACACGGTTTCTATAGACAAGGCGCAAATTGTCCGTGCCGGATCAGAGCTAACTATTTTGGCCTATGGAACCATGGTGCATGTGGCGCAAGAATCGGTGCGAGTGGCCGGTGTTGATGCCGAGGTCATCGATCTGCGTACTTTGGTGCCGTATGATATGGAAACCATTGCCAAATCAGTAAACAAAACCGGCAGGTGTGTGGTATTACATGAAGCGCCGCGCACTTCAGGCTTTGGAGCCGAGCTAATCGCGCAGATCCAAGAAGATTGTTTTTACGCGCTTGAAGCTCCGGTGGCGCGGGTAACAGGTTGGGACATTCCGTATCCGCATGCTCATGAATGGGCGTATTTTCCCGGACAAGAACGAGTGATACGGGCAATTAAACAAGTTTTGGAGGGTTAAGTCATGGGACAAGTTAAATTCAAAATGCCAGATGTTGGCGAGGGTGTGGTCGAGGCTGAAATTGTCGAATGGCATGTAAAAGTCGGTCAAAAAGTCCAAGAAGACGATACCTTGGTCGATGTGATGACCGATAAGGCTACCGTTGAAATTCCAGCGCCAGTAACCGGCGTAATCAGTGCGCTTAATGGCGAGCCGGGTGATGTGTTGGCTATTGGTTCGGTATTGTTGGTGATCGAAACCGAAGGTGGTGAAGCAACAACAGATGAAACGCCAGAACCGGCTCCGGTATCAAAACCTGAGCCTGCACCAGAACCTAAAACAGAACCGGCAAAACCCGCACCAGTTGCAGCACCGGTAGTAACAACTTCCACCAACGCCAAACCTTTGGCTTCTCCTGCTGTGCGCAGAAGGGCTCTGGAACAAGATATTGACCTTGGCCAAGTTGTCGGCACCGGCCCGGCAGGACGGATCAGCCATCAAAACCTTGATGACTTTATTGCTGCTGGCTGGAGTTTACCTTCTCCCAGCTATAAGCGCCAAAAACGTCAGGGGCAAACCTCACATAAAGTCATTGGTTTGCGCCGCAAGATCGGACAAAATTTAAGTGCTTCCAAACGCAATATCCCGCATTTTTCTTATGTTGAAGAAATTGAGATGGATGCACTAGAAGACTTACGTAAACACCTTAATGAAAATCGCTCAAACTGGGAGGTCAAACTTAATCCATTGCCGTTTTTAGCATTGGCATTGATTAAAGTCTTGCCAGAATTTGTCCAAGCAAATGCTCATTTTGATGGTGAAAGCCTGACCCAGTTTTTTCCGGTGCATTTAGGAATTGCTACTGCAACCCCAAATGGCCTGATGGTCGCCGTAGTGCGTCATGCAGAAGCTATGGACATTTGGACATTGGCTGCCGAGATCGCCAGAGTCACCAAAGCTGCTCGTGATGGCAAGGCCACCAAAGACGAGCTAACCGGCTCGACCATTACCATTACCTCTTTGGGCGCGCTTGGCGGTATTGCTTCAACGCCGGTGATCAATGCGCCGGAAACCGCAATCATCGGGGTCAATAAGCTCACCGAAAAATTGGTACTGGATCGCGGCAATGTAGTGGCGCGAAAAGTGATGAATTTATCAAGCAGTTTTGACCATAGGATTGTTGATGGCTTTGACGCCGCAAGAATGATCAGAGAAGTGAAAATCGCGTTGGAAAATCCGGCAACTTTGTTTATGATAACCAATAACTTACTTGAAATGCTTGAGCATTTGGTAGGTTGCTCATTTCAATGGCGACAATGGTTTCAACCTAGTGAACACTGGGATCATGACCATTGCGAAGTTTGCGGTGTAAAATTCGCAATCTTTGAAGGTGATGATATTTTGAAGGCAGGCTATGCAACGAATGAACCTCATCCAGATAACTGGATATGTGCAGATTGTTTTAAGACACACAAAGAAGATTTTGGTTGGAAAGTTAAACCATGAAAACCCTTAAAACAAAAATTCTGATCATTGGCGGTGGGCCGGCTGGTTATCCGTGTGCAATTCGTGCCGGACAGCTTGGCATGGACGTAACATTGGTTGATGCCAGTGGTTTAGGCGGCACTTGCCTGAACCGTGGTTGTATTCCCTCCAAAGCCTATATTCATGCGGCTTCACGACTGGAAGAAATTACTGCCCACGCCAATGAACCAGCAATGGGTATTTCTTGCGCCGAGCCAAAACTGGACATGGCGGGATTGAAAAGCTGGAAAGATCAATTAGTCGGTAAATTAACCGGCGGCGTTGGTATGTTGCTAAAGGCTGCCGGGGTTAATGTTTTGCATGGTCATGCGGTGTTTTCCGATGCCAAAACTTGCGTGGTTAAACTATCCGATGGCGGCGAGCAGCAAATAACCGCCGAGCATGTGGTATTGGCCACTGGCTCTACCGAAACCGAATTGCCGTTTTTACCGTTTTCGGACAGAGTGCTTTCTTCAACCAGTGCGCTGGAATTAGAAACTTTACCGAAAACCTTGGCGGTGGTTGGTGCTGGTTATATCGGCTTGGAATTGGGCATTGCTTTTGCCAAACTGGGCAGCAAGGTAACTTTCGTTGAGGCCTTAGATACTATCTTGCCGCAATATGATGCCGAGATGACAAGGCCGATCAAGCGTTGGCTCAAAACTCATAAAGTCGATCTGCACCTATCAGCCAAAGCCAAAGACATAAACAAAGCTGGTTTGGTATTCACTGACAAATCTGGCACTGAGCAAACCATAGCCGCCGAAAAGATACTAATCGCCGTCGGCCGCAAACCCAATACCACCGGTTTTGGTTTAGAGAACATGGCAATAGATATGGACGGGGCATTTATCGCCGTTGACGATCAATGTCGCACGTATATGCGCAATGTTTGGGCAATCGGCGATGTGGTTGGTGAGCCAATGCTGGCGCACAAAGGTACTGCCCAAGGCGAAATGGTCGCCGAAATTATTGCCGGTAAAAAACGCCGCTATGACCCGACAGCGATTGCTGCGGTTTGTTTTACCGAGCCGGAAATCGTTGGCGTTGGTCTGACCCCGGCGCAAGCCAAACAAGCTGGCGAAGAAGTAATAACCGGCAAATTTCCGTTGGCGGCATTGGGTAAGGCTTTGGCCATGCAAAGCGGAACCGATGGCGGCTTTGTGCGAGTAACGGCACGAAAATCCGATCATCTGATTTTAGGAATTCATGCAGTTGGCGCGCATGTGGCGGAACTGTCCGGTGAATTTGCTTTGGCAATAGAAATGGGCGCACGTCTTGAAGACATTGCCGGAACCATTCATGTGCATCCGACACTCACTGAGGGCTTTGCCGAAAGCGCAATGACAGCACTTGGCCACCCGATCCACATAAAAGCATAGAACTGTTTGGCACTTGCGCCGGGACAAAAGAAAACTTCAAACAACTGGTTTCCTCCCACCATCCATTGTCATCACCCGATTTATTCGGGTGACCCAGTTTTTACCAATGCTGGATACTGCGAACAAGTCACAGTATGACAGAACAGGCAAGAATCAAAGCCAAGGGTGAACAAGGGTCTGGTTCGCAATGCTACTTACCCCTTGTTTTGCACCTAATGGCAAAGGTGTGACTTTAAGTGAGGGTTATTTAGCAAAGATTACACCCTTATTCACCCTTGTTAGCAATCAACAGGCGGGGATAAGTTTCAAGAATACCCCCAATATCCAC
>JAESTZ010000022.1 GCA_016763315.1 Robiginitomaculum sp. | reverse complement strand
GAACAGGGAGAGGGAGTCCTATTGCCACAAAACCATTACTAACTAGGTGCGACTGCGCCTCAGCAATCGTTTGCCGCGCCGTCGCAGGCAAGTGCGAAGCACACTGCCGCGAGACAAAAGAAGGGTGAACAAGGGTCTTGCTTGTACTACTGCTTGATACTTAATTAGCACTCATTGGCAAAGAAGTTACTTCGAGTAAGGGTTAACTCGCAAAGATTTAGCACTCATTGACCCTTATCTACCCTTGAGCTGTGGGGATAAGTTTCAAGCATGCCCGCAACACCCTCGCTTGCTATAATGGTCTTGCAACAGGTCAAAACTCACCTGTTTGCGGCTGTTTGATATTGTGAATACGAGACAAAACGAATGAAACATGGCTTCTGCCAAGGAGTTTCTTTGGTAATGCGTAAAAACAATATTGCTTCTCGCTGACTTTTTTAAGGATTATCGAATGGAAAGATTGCTCAAAATTGACGATAGTTTTTTATTCACGTGGTTTTTGCCACAATGGGCGGCAATTTCAGGGCTCTGCACTATTGATTAAGATATATCTGTTCAAAGTTGGTAAATGAGCAAAACAGATCAAATGGATATGCCAAAGGTTTCGGTGGTTTTGTGCGCCCGTAATGAAGCCAAACGAATTCGTAAATCATTGCAAAGCATTATCGCTGCTAAACCTGATGAAATAATCGTGGTTGATGGTAATTCTGATGATGAAACGGTGGCGATAGCTAAAGAGTTTACGGACAATGTAATTGTCTCGATGTCTGGTTCGTTAACCGCAGACCGGCAAGTTGGAATTGATGCTTGCAGCTATGATCTGATTGCAATGATTGATGCAGATCACCGGATATTGCCTGATACTTTGCAAGGGCTTTATATGGATTTACGTGAATTTGATCTTGATGTGGTGCAGGCGGATTTGGGCATTGAGGATACCGGTTTTTGGCCAGCGGCCGAAAATCAGGCATTTGATGTATTTTTGAACCATCCGGGTAAAAAAACCATGATCGGTACTGCGCCAACAATGTATCGGTCGCGAGTGTTTGCAGTAAACAAGTTTGACGCAAATATCACAAAACACAAGGATGACGCAGACTTTTTCTATCGGCTGTCACAAATTGACGGTTTTTCATTTGGCTCAGGCAGAACCAGAGTAATGCAGGAACACTTCGCCTCATTTGGCGATTATGTGAAGAAATTTGCATGGTATGGAATTGGCGATGCCGAATTTTGTTACAAACACCGATCCCGTGCGCCATCGATGTTCTTTCATCTATTTATTCGTTATCCGTTTATCAGGTCTGCATCAGCGATTTTACAGAAAAAATATAAAGCAATTCCGTACCTTTTCCTATGCGGATTTGTTAGAGGTTGCTCTATGACTTGGAACTTGACGTTTAAACGGGCTCAAATGAAATGAAATTAAGGCTCGATAAATTTGCCGCTATCTCTATCCAAAATTGATAATTCGCCGCTTTTTACCTCGAACCATGCACCATGCAGGGTGATTGCGCCGGATTTTTCAGCTTCGGTTACGATCGGGAAAGTTCGCAAGTTTTCGATCGAGCGAATGATCGAGTCTTTTTCGGCGTGAGATTGTAGTTTTGCTCCTGCAAGGTCTTTATGACTTAATGTGCCGGTAATTGAAGGCTTTAGTAGTTCAATCCAGTGGTCAATAAATTCTCCACCAATGGCACCATTTAATTGTGCGTCTATTGCCGCGGCAATGCCGCCACAACCACCATGTCCCATTACTACGATGTTTTGCACCTTTAGAACGCTAACTGCATATTCCAAGGCGGCTGATGTAGAATGACATTCATTATCCGGTTTGTGTGGAGGCACCAAATTGGCCACATTTCGAATAACAAAAAGCTCACCGGGCTTGGTTTGAAAAATAACTTCTGGTGAAACTCGAGAATCGCAACAGGCAATCAGCAAAGTAGCAGGGGTTTGTCCGTGTTCGGCTAAGTCAAAATAACGTTGCTGTTCAATTGCAAACGAGCCATTACGAAATGCGCTATAGCCGGTTAAAAGATCGTTAGGGAATTTGTTCATGAGGATAGCGAATAACCGGAAATTATCGGCAGATCAACAATAATCGAAAGTCAAATTAGAGGGCAGCCGATATTTTCTCGGCCTGCTCTAGCAAGACATTCATCTCGGCCATTTGTCCACGGCCATGACGTTGCATGGTAAGTTCTGGAAATTTAGGAATGATGTGGAAATGCAGATGAAAAACCGTTTGGCCGGCTGCTTCACCATTAAACTGGGTGATAATAATACCGTCAGGAGAAAAGGCTTTTTCGACCGCAGCAGAAATTTTTTGCACACCGGTAATTACCGCAGTTAATTGTTGTGGCTCGATATCAAATAAATTGCGGCTTGGTTTCTTAGGTATAACTAATGTGTGACACGGGCTTTGCGGAAATGCGTCCATGAAAGCAAGTATATGCTCATCTTCATAGACTTTTGCGTATGGTATTTCCCCGCGCAGGATTTTAGCGAATATATTTTGTTGGTCGTATTTTCCGGTTAGACTCATTTGCTTTCCTCTGTTTTGCACCAACCTAGCCAATAGTCGTTGCTGCGTCTATCTATCAGCTTGTCGATAAGGAGACATTGCAAGGTATTGCAGCTGTTGTTGCTTAATCGCTGCTTGTTCCTCGATTAGGAAATTCTGTACCGCATTGGCAAACCCTAGGTCAGGTATGAAGTGAAATGAACTGGTTATAACCGGCAAATAACCTCTGGCGATTTTGTGCGAGCCTTGGGCTCCGGCTTCGACACGGGACAAGCTACGCTCGATAGCTGCCTCTATTGCTCTATGGTAACACAATTCGAAATGCAGGCTGTCGTAATTGGCCGCACAACCCCAATAGCGCCCATAAAGACAATCGCCGCCGATAAAGTTTAACGCACCAGCGATCCATTGCTCGTTACTTTTGGCCATGATCAGCAATATATGTTTGTTCATGCTTTGGTGCAGCAGCTCAAAAAATTGCCGGTTTAGGTATGGCTGTCCCCATTTTCTGGCGCCGGTATCAAGATAAAATTGATAAAATGCGTCCCAATGTTCGGATTGCAGCTCATCACCGGATAGAGCGAAAATTTGTATGTTTTGATTGGCTTTTTTGCGTTCTGTTTTTATGGATTTTCGTTTGCGAGAAGTAAGGTTGGATAAAAAATCATCATAATTTTCATAGCCTTGGTTTTCAAAATGAAATTGTAAGTCATTACGTTTTAACCAACCATTCTTGACCAGATCATTTGCATCTTGGGTGTTGGTAAAAGTAACATGAGCAGAACTTGCACCGAATCTGTTGGTAACTTCTTGCATGGCCGAAACTAACTGTTCTCGAACTTTCGGCTTCTTTGCCAAGATTCGCGAGCCTGTTACCGGAGTAAATGGAACGCAGCTTTGTAGTTTCGGGTAATATTGACCGCCGGCGTTTTCATAGGCTGCTGCCCAGCCATGATCGAAAACGTATTCTCCTTGCGAGTGGCTTTTAAGGTATAGTGGAATTGCGCCGACTATTTCGCCTTGTGTAGTTTCGGCCACAATATGACATGGCAACCAGCCAGAACCTTCACCAACGGAGCCTGATTGTTCTAATGCGTGCAAGAATTGATGGCTGATGAACGGGTCGAAATCGCGCTGAATTGGATTGGCTAAATTGTTCCAGCTTGCTTCGGTAATTTCTGCTATCGAGCGCAATATACGGATTTTAATTTCGCTCATGTTTCCAGCGGTTTTTGCAGTCGTGGCAGATAAAATGTTTGGTACGCTGTATTGCCGGTATCAAGAAAAATACTGCTATTGCTCCACTAAGAAAGTTTGCCATTTGTGATGTTCTGGTAGACGAGCATTTGGGGCAGGGGGCTACTGCTTCTGATGCAGGAAGTTGTTGTTGATCGAGTAGTTTTTGCGCCGCTTGTAATTCAGTGTCCAATACTAACAAGCGGATATTACCAATGGGGCCTCCGCCATACCAGTTGCTTGAAGCCGCATAATAATCTGGAACGAAAGCATACAGACCTGCTGCCTCAAGTGAAGCTTTGACACACAACGCTTCATAGGCATCATTGTATATATTCAAAAGAACCAGTTTCGACAAAACCTCTATTCAACCTCGAATATGCCATCAACTTCAACCGCAGTTCCCATCGGCAAAGACGAACTGCCAACGGCAAATCTGGCGTGGCGGCCAATATCGCCAAATACCTCGACCATCAGATCAGACGCTCCGTTCATTACATTTGGTATGTCGGTAAAACTGGGCTCGGACTGCACAAAGCCGCCAAGTTTGACCACGCGACGAACTTTGCCAAGATCATTATCAAGGGCAGCGGAAACCTGTGCCAGTAAATTGATTGCACAAAGTTTGGCAGCTTCCTTTCCTGCGCTTATATCCATATCCCGCCCCAAAGTTCCGGTGACAATGCCGTTTGAGCTCATGGCGATTTGCCCTGAAATAAACAGCAAGTTTCCAGATCGAACAAAAGGAACATAATTGGCTATAGGAGCCACTGGCTTGGGCAAAGTAATACCAAGCTCGTTAAGTCTTGCTTCTATGTTGCTCATCATAAGTTTCCTTGGACTTTGAATTTTCACGAGTGTAGGTAAGCAAGAAGCAATCGTCACTAGTAAACTAAAAAATCACTAGTAGTAATTTACCGCTTGACTTTACGTTTACGGAAACTGGCATAGTTTTGTAATTGCAACAGGAATTATAATGTCAGTTACTGAAATTCGATTACGTTTTAATGCTCGAAATGGGCAAGAATTAGGCGGGTTGTTGATAAGTTCTGCCACGCCAAAGGCTGGCTTGCTGATCTCGTCGGCCACTGCGGTAACTACGGAATTTTACACTCATTTTGCCAGACATGCGGCCTCCCGTGGCTTTGCCTGTTTGTTATATGATTGTCGCGGTGTTGGTTCTTCGCGTCCTGAACAGCTGAAAGGCTTTTCGGCAAACATGGTTGATTGGGGTAAGCTAGATGCTCCTGCGGCATTGGACGAGTTGCAACGCCAAGCCCCTGATCTGCCATTGTTTACCATTGGTCATTCGGTTGGCGGGCATTTTATCGGCTTTATGGATAATCACAATAAAATTACTGCCAATGCTCTTGTCGCCGTTGGTTCTGGCTATTGGGGTGTGCATCGGGCAACCGAATGGTTATTGGAGTTTTTGTTCTTTTATTTGATTGGACCGTTAAATATTTGGCGTAACGGGTATCTAAAACACCAGGGAAAATGGCAAGGAACCGATCTTCCGGCTGGGGTTTATTGGCAATGGCGCAAATGGTGTTTGACGAAGGAATATTTAGCAAAAGATTTAGCGTCAGGGAAATTGGGTGAGCACTGGTTTGATAAAGTCAGTTCGCCAATTCGCTCTTACGGGTTTAGTGATGACCCAGTGGTAACACCAAAATCACTGGCAAAAACCTTGGGTTGGTATTCAAATTCTCCGCAAGAAACTGTCTGGGTTGAGGCCAATGCAAATGGGCTTGGCAAAATTGGCCATATGGGAATGTTTTCGCGCAGAAACGCAAAGTTTTGGGATCAACCATTGAACTGGTTTGAGAGTTTTTTGGGTTAGGTTGTTATACTCCATCGACCCAAAAAGTGGATACCGGTTTTGGTTAGGTTCATGGCTCACAAAGATAAAGTATACTAAAAATACTGCTTAATTTGGTATTTTGAGTATACTTTCCAGACCTACTTTTTCATATCCATATCACTGTGATCTTTGTCATCTTTACCCATATCCATGTCGCCACTCATATTCATGCTTTCGCCTGTATCCATGTCCATGTGCATTTTGCCATCGGTATCAGTATGGGTGATCATGAACAGGCGCTGGGCGATTAAAATAGCTGCAAAGCCAGCTAAGGACACATAAATCACCAGTGGATCGTTTTGGAACTTCATCAAAATGAAGGCGCTTAGGATAATTACGTCGAGCACTATGGCAATTAGCGGAATGATCGGGTTGGCGTTGGTTTCTTTGCGTAAATACCGAAACAGCCCCCAATGAATAACAATATCCATCAACAGGTAAAATATTGCCCCGATCGAGGCAATGCGGGTTAGATCAAACAAGATGGTCAAAGTGATAGCCAGTATCACGGTAAACACCAATGCCGGATTGCTCATGCCTTTGTAAAGTCTTGGTAATTGCTTCATGGCACTTAGCATGGCTAGCATTCTCGAAGCCGAAAATACGCTGGCAATCAAGCCGGAAACCGTAGCTACAATCGCCAGAAGAACCGTAAGTATCAAACCCCAATCGCCAAACACCGGACGGGCGGCAGCGGCTAAGGCATAATTTTTTGCAGTGATAATTTCTTCAACGCTTAAGCTGGCCGACACTGATAACGCCAACAGGGTGTAAATCAGCGTGCAGATTACAATCGACCAAATTATTGAGCGTCCAAGGTTCTTGTGCGGGTTTTGAATATCATCGCCTTGGTTGGTAATGGTGGTAAACCCTTTAAAAGCAAGGATCGCCAAAGCAAGCGCGGCAATGAAATTAAAACTACCGCCCGATGCCACATCAGAAACTGACCGCCCCCAATTGCCAATATCAGGAAACCCAGCAAAGGCCAGCCCGGCTATCGCCAAAATAGAAATTCCGGCAATTTTGATAATGGCAGTAAAATTAGCGGTTCTTTCAATGGTTTTGTTGCCGGCAATATTGATCAGATAAGCAACTATAATCAGCAAAACCCCTAAAACCGGTACCCACAAAGCAGTATTTTCAACTTCAAACAGCCGCAAAGTATAAGCACCGAATGTTCTGGCAACTAGGCTTTCGGCAATTACCATCGAGACGTACATCAGTAATGAAAATGTGCCGGCTACGGTGCCGGGTCCATAAGCCTTGCGTAAGAACATCGCAACCCCGCCCGAAGACGGGTAGGCATTGGAAAATTTAACATAAGAATAGGCACTAAACCCCACCACGATGGCACCGGCTATAAAGGCCAATGGGAAAAGGTCGCCGACCAATTCAGCAATTTGCCCCATTAGAACAAAAATTCCAGCCCCGATCATCACTCCGGTGCCCAAAGATATTGAGCCGATCAGCGACAGTTTACTTTTTGTATCTTGTTTCATGCTGCACCTTAATGTTTAGCTGTGATCCCACTAAGGCTCTTATGGTTGGGTAGTCAATGACCGTCACGTATATTGGTATATAATATTATTTTGGGAACTATTTCTCGGCCAAGTAGCGCGGGCAGTTGAGTGTAAATTTAGCCGTTTATATCCGATAATTAACTGGTACTAACTGCATCAAAGTATTATTTATTACACTCCATCGACCCAAAAAGTGGGTACCGGTTTTTGAATAAGTTGATGGGTAGCAAAGACAAAGTATACTTAAAACGCCATTTAGTTCCGTGTTTTAAGTATAATTAGATTATTTTCAAATGGGGTGTGTTTTATGAGCAAGTTTCTTTTATCTGGTGTTGCATTGGCTGGTCTGGTTCTGGTTGCTGCGTGCAGCGATGCAAAAAAAGCCACGGAAAATTCAAATATGAGCGATGACACAGCGGAGATTTCCGAAGCGCAAAACGTCGAGCAGCAAAATCCGCTATTGGCGCCATGGACTGGTCCGTATGGTGGGGTTCCGGCATTTGATACGGTAGAGCTTAAAGACTTAAAATCGGCGCTAGAAATTGGCATGGCGAAGAATTTGACCGAGATTGATGCAATAACTGCCAACCCGGATGCCCCGACTTTTGAAAACACTATCGTTGCGCTGGAACGCGCTGGTCGTGATTTGGGGCGGGTATTTCGTTATTGGGGTATTTGGAGCTCGAATATGTCATCACCTGAGTTTCGCAAGATCCAAGGCGAGATGGCTCCGGTATTGTCTGAGTATAGTTCTAAAATCACCCAGAACCCTGCGTTGTTCGCAAGGGTAAAGGCGGTTTATGAGAGCGAGGAAATGAAAACCTTGCGCTCCGACCAACAACGGGTGGTTTTGCTGAATTACGAAGGCTTTGCCAGAAATGGTGCAACATTAAACGATGCCGACAAAGCCAGATATACGGTTATTAATTCACGGCTTGCTGAGCTTCATACCAAATTTGGCAATAATGTACTGGCCGACGAAGAGAAATACGTCACCTATATTTCTGCCGATCAGTTAGGCGGCCTGCCGGATAGTTTTGTTAAAGCAGCAGCCAGTGCCGCCAAGTCCCGCGATCATGAGGGACAATATGCCATCACCAATACCCGATCTTCTATGTCGCCATTTTTGACCTATTCCGATGAGCGTGATTTACGCGAAACAGTGTGGCGCACTTATTATTCTCGTGGTGACAATGGTGATGCTAATGATAATAACGCTTTGATTGCTGAAATTTTGCAATTACGTGATGAGCGAGTGGCATTACTTGGTTATGATAATTATGCATCGTGGCGGTTAGAAAATCGCATGGCCAAAACTCCTGAGCGCGCTTTGGAATTGATGGAAGCAGTTTGGCCGGCGGCGATTGCTCGTGTTGGCGAAGAAGTGGCTGATATGCAGGCAATTGTTGATGCTTCTGGTGGCAATTTTAAAATTGCCCCTTGGGATTATCGTTATTATGCGGAGAAAGTGCGTAAGGACAAATATGACCTCGATTCCGACGAAGTAAAACAATACCTGCAATTGGACAATTTGCGCGATGCTCTATTTTTTGTGGCTGGCGAATTATTCGGTTATGAATTTGCACCAGTTCCAGAAGGATCGGTTCCGGTGTTTCACCCTGATGTTAAAGTCTGGGAAGTAACCATGAAAGACAGTGGTGAAGCTGTTGGCCTTTGGTATCTCGATCCATTTGCCCGCCCGGGTAAGCGCTCTGGTGCATGGGCAACAACTTATCGTTCTCATGAAAATATTGACGGTAAGAAAACTGTTTTAGGCTCGAATAATTCCAACTTTGTCAAAGGTGTACCCGGCGAGCCAGTGCTGATCTCTTGGGACGATGCGAATACCTTGTTCCATGAATTTGGCCATGCTTTGCATTTCTTTGCCTCGAAAGTCGATTACCCGACGTTAAATGGCGGTGTTCGCGATTATACCGAATTTCAGTCACAATTACTTGAACGCTGGCTTTCTACCGATGCGGTAATTGATAAGTTCCTGATCCACCATAAAACTGGCGAGCCAATACCGGCAGGACTGGTTGCCAAAATCAAAGCGGCGGCCACCTTTAATCAGGGGTTTTCTACTACCGAATATTTGGCATCGGCTTTGGTTGATATGCGCTATCACACCGTTGATCCAACCGGTATTGACCCTGACAAGTTCGAGCGTGAAACCTTGAATGATCTGGGCATGCCAGAAGAGATACCAATGCGTCATCGTTCTACGCAATTTGGGCATATATTCTCCGGCGAGGGTTATTCTTCTGGTTATTACGGTTATATGTGGGCAGACGTTCTTACTGCTGATGCGGCCGAAGCCTTTGCCGAAGCCCCCGGTGGGTTTTATGACAAAGTGGTGGCCAAAAAGCTGGTCGATCATTTATTTGCAGTTAGAAATGCCGTTGATCCAGCCGATGCCTATCGCGCGTTTCGTGGTCGTGACGCCAATATCGAAGCCTTGATGCGCGATCGCGGCTTTCCGATACCTGTAGAGGAGAAGGAGTGAAATGCATCAGGCAAAACGAACCGCATCTGTAGTTTTTACATTTGTGGTTCTTTTATTGTTAAGTATGCCTAACCACGTTTCTGCCCAAGCTGTTGATGTCTATCAAGCTGAACATCACTGGCGCGCAGCTTTAAGTAAAGGCTCGGCAGATAAGGATATTGCCGTCTTAGCATTTTTAGCGGGACGAGCCGCTGGTGCTTATGGAGATATTGTTCTTGCTGAAGAAGCATTTGCAAGTGCGCTGGAAGCTTCTGAAGCAAGTAACTCTATGGCTCTGACCGCTGCATCGGCCTCTGAACTAGCAAACCTGCTGCGAATAAAAGGAAAACGCCGAGATGCCATTGCATTGGCAGATCGTATTGACCAACAAATGCTGCAATTAAAACTACCGATTGAACCTGGAGTCCGGCGGGCATGGGCATATTTGTTATTGTCCAGTGCCAAAGCTCATATGGATATGACCAGCTTGAAAAAGGCAGAAATTCAAGCAAAACGTGCATTATCCATAGCGCCATTAGAATCTGATAGCGCAAGTGTTAGGGCGGGGTCTTATGACATATTATCAGCGTCATTGGCTCAAAGGGGTCAAGTTGAGCAAGCCCTAAAGCTAGCTGAAACTGCCGCCAGGGAATTGGTGGCATTACAGGGGGTTAAAGCAGAATATCTCACTAATGCCCATTTTCGGTTGGCTCAATATCACTTCAAAGCTAACCCTAAAGCAAAATCTTTCGACAACATTCCAGCAGATTTACTACAAGACCTTTTGTATCGCGATGCACCTGATAGAACGAGGTATCAAGCCTCTATTGTTAAACGCCCAGCTATTTCCATTTCACCAACTGCTCGTATCAACCGCCAACAAGGTGTAATTATCATCGAATTAGATTTAAATCGTGATGGCAGCGTTCAGGCTTCTAGATTGATCAGGTCAAACACTTCGAAATTAGTCAACAAAGCTGTACTCAAAGGCGTTAAAGCTTGGCATTTTACTCCGGCTGCTATGGACGAACCTGATATTCGTGCTGGACTACGTATTGCCTATTATTATTTTGTTACAATTCGCAATACAAACACCCAACCGCTACGGCGTATTCCTTAAACTAGTAAAGCTAAAATTGACTAGAAGAAAATACAAAACACCAATTCCGTCACTTACAAGGCTGAACCCAGTATCAAGCACGGGTTGACGGTTGGTAGAGGTGTCAAAGTTTAGACCTAAGTCAAACCGATGATTAAAGCTTTGCTGGAAATGCATATATTTAGTGGTCGCATCTCCTGCCGTAAAACCGCATACACTTTTGCTGGAAATGCTCTAAGCACAATAAATTGGCTCAATTAGGTAATGATCTACCTTTGATGACTGCTTCTGCTCCAAATTTTCTTCGTGCCTTATCCATAGCGCGCTCTACGCGGCCACGTTTGTCCCGTGAAGGATCAAGTAAATCGGCCGCCGGTTCAATAAATTCTTCTTCTACCCGGATTAGCGTCGATAATCCTGCGCCAATAAGCCGAAAACGAGTGCCATCAATTTCTTTTTGTAATTTGTTGTCTAACTCTCGAAACAAGGTGTCGGCCAATTGCACTGGTTGTCCCAGTGTTATGCTGCGTGTGCGTAATTGGTGGTTATTGGTTTTTAATTTTAAGGTAAGAGTGTATCCGGCCATGGATTTATTTTTGGCTGATCGGGAGATTTTTTCACATAATCTCCACAATATTTTTTGTAAAGATTGCAGATCACTAATATCGCTTTCGAAAGTGGTTTCGGTGGAAATAGATTTTCGCTTGGAAGCGGTTTTTACTGGCCTGTTATCTTTGCCGCTTGATAATTGCCACAAGCGTATTCCTGATTGGCCATAACGTGCGGCCATATTCCGTTCGCTCATTTCTCGTATTTGTCCCAGATTATGGAAACCGTCGGCTAACAGCTTTCGCTCGAATGATGAGCCAACGCCATAGACAAAACCCGGTGGTTTTGTTGCCAGAAACTTTAGGGTTTCAGCTTTGCCAATGACTGAAAAGCCGCGTGGTTTCTCGAGGTCAGAAGCTGTTTTCGCTAGAAATTTATTGTGTGAAAGACCAATGGATACGCCAATTCCAACCTCTTGTTCAATCCGGTTTTGCAAAATAAGCAGGCTTTGCACTGGCGGTCCATTGTGTAATCTCTCGGTTCCACTAAGGTCAAGAAACGCTTCATCAATCGATAATGGTTCGATCAATGGCGTTAGTTCAAGCATTAAATTTTGTATCTTTTTACTGGCCGTCGCATAGGCTTTCATACGTGGTTTGACTATAATCGCTTGTGGGCAAAGTTTTTTCGCTTGTGTCATAGGCATAGCTGAATGGGCGCCAAATGCCCGTGCTAGATAACAGGCAGTGGAAACAACAGATCGTCTGCCGTGACCGCCAATTAATATCGGCTTGTTGGCTAGTTCGGGGTTGTCACGTTTTTCAACCGAAGCAAAAAACGCATCGCAATCTATGTGCGCAATAGTCAGTTGATTGAGCTCTGGGTGCGATAATATACGAACAGATCGACAGTTTTGACACCGGGTTTTGCCATCGGGTAAGTTACTGACACAATCCCGACACCATGTATTGCTGGTCATTGAATTGCTCTAAACAGTTGTTTGTGCAAAATAATTTTTGCGGACATCAGCCAATTATATTTATTAATGTTCATGGATTGTTCACTCTGATGCTTTTTAATGATCAGGTCAATGGAGTTTTAAGGAGTTTAGCGTTTAATGAGGCCACTTAATATTAACAGTCCCAAGGACGACAACTCGGTGGGCGCACGCGCCATGTTACAGATCATGCCAAAAACAGTTCTCATTGTTGAAGATAACGAGTTGAACATGAAGTTATTTCGTGATCTGCTTGAAGCTCATGGTTATGAGACTTTACAGACTCGTGAAGGCTTAAAGGCTCTGGAAATTGCCAGAGAGCACAAACCTGATTTGATTTTGATGGATATTCAATTGCCGGAGGTTTCGGGACTTGAAGTGACCAAATGGATCAAGGAAGACGAGGAGCTTTCCTCTATACCGATAATTGCAGTGACAGCATTTGCAATGAAGGGTGATGAGGAGCGGATCCGCGAAGGCGGGTGTGAGGCATATATATCCAAGCCAATTACCGTTATGCCGTTCATGGAAACAATTAAATCTTTCCTTGAAGACTGATCGCGAGCAGCAATTATGACCGGCCGCATTCTTGTTGTTGACGACATGGAGCCGAATATTCGGGTTCTTTCGGCCAAATTAGAGGCCGAGTATTACGAAGTTATTAGCGCCAACAGCGGTGCTGCTGCGATCGCTCTGGCCAGAGAACAACAGCCTGACCTTATTTTACTTGATGTAATGATGCCGCAGATGGACGGGTTTGAAACCTGCCGCCGGCTAAAGGCCGATCCAATTACCCAGCATATACCGGTAGTGATGGTAACGGCACTTGACCAACAAACAGACAGAGTTGACGGATTACAAGCCGGAGCCGATGATTTTTTAAGCAAGCCGATTGATGATGTGGCACTATTTGCGCGAGTGCGTTCATTGTTACGGCTTAATTCGGTAATGAATGAACTGCGCTCGCACCTGAATAACGGGCAGGGTGCAGATGCAGCAAATAGACTGATGGCTTTATCAAAACAACTTGGCGGTAAAGTGTTGGTGGTTGAGGAGAGCGAAAGGTTTGGTAATAGAATTGCTGAAAAGCTTGGGGAGAGTTTTTCCTGTCAAATTACGACTGACCCCAAAACAGCTTCTGCTATAGCTGCAACCGGTTTTGATCTGATACTTATAAATTTGGCAACTAGCTTGTTTGACGGTTTACGATTGTGCGCTCGATTGCGGGCTGATGAAGCAACACGCCAATTACCAATTCTTTGTATGGTGGACGTCCAAGCAAAAGATCGCTCGGTCAGGGCGTTGGATCTGGGGGTAAATGATATCTTGGAGCGCCCGGTGGATCGTCACGAACTGCGTGCCAGATGTCAGACTTTGCTGCAACGGCGTGTTTATGCAACGCAATTACGTGAAAATATCGACCAGTCGTTGGAGATGGCATTTAGTGACCAGTTAACCGGTCTGTTTAATCGCCGGCATTTAGATATAAAACTAGAAGAACTTGTACAGCGCTTTAATAGTGCAGAAGAGCCCTCAGTAGTTCTTATCGTTGATATTGATCATTTCAAACAGGTGAATGATACATGGGGGCATGTTGCTGGTGATATGGTATTGCAGCAATTAGCCACAATTATGCGAGAGAGTTTTCGGGCAATAGATATTATCTGTCGCTATGGCGGTGAGGAGTTTGTCGTACTTATGCCTGATGCTTCACTGGATAGTGCAAAACTAGCCGCTGAACGATTCAGGCAAGTGATTGCAGCTACCAACTTTGATATTGGGCAAGGTAAAGAACCTATTAGGATAAGTGTTTCTGGCGGTTTAGCGGCGCTGCAAACTTTTCAAAGTGCAAAGCAGGTATTATCAAAGGCTGATGCTGCATTATACCACGCCAAGAAAAATGGTCGCAACCAGATGATTGCTGCCATAACTGGCGGTAATAACACGCAAATTGCGGGTTAATCTGAACCTGAATCGGAAGCGATTTACTTACACGCAGTTGGTAAAATCAAAATTTTATTTGATCTTGCCTTCTTTGAATTCCACATGCTTGCGAACAACCGGGTCATATTTTTTCAAGACCAGTTTTTCAGTCATGGTTCTGGCATTTTTCTTGGTGACATAGAAAAAACCGGTACCGGCGGTGGAATTCAGGCGGATTTTAATACCAGCTGCTTTGGCCATGATCCAACTCCAATTGGAAAATACGCTGGAAGTTCCAGCAAGAGCGGCGGACAATACTGTTCAAAGCCGTCCTGTCAACTAGATTTGTTACCTCGATACACTAAGGTAAAGGCAAGGTATGCCAAGGCAAATCCGGCCAGGCCGAACATTGCGCCATTTGGATTAAAAATATCCATCAATGGCCCAATGATTAAAGGACTTAATATTGAGCCAATGCCATACATTAAAACAATAGCTGCACTGGCTGCGGTCATTTCTTTGTGGCTGAATTTCTGGCCTACCAGAACTAAAGCAAGAATATATAAGCCCTCGCCAATCCCCACATAAATGAAGAAAACAACATAAAGCGCGGTAACTGATTGTCCGATTACCAACCACATAGCAATCGGTGCTATTAATGTTCCAACAGCGCAGGCTTTTAGTAATTGGTAGCGGTCAATTTTATCACCAAGCCAACCAATGGGAAATTGCAGGGCAATTACCCCTATCGCTCCAACCATTATTAGCCGCAATGCTTGAGTTTCTTCGAGGCCGGAGCGTGCAGCCCAGATCGGAGAAAAGTGCATGGCTGCGGTTTCAATTGCGCCAAAAGCCATGGCTGCCATCATGATTCTTGGGGCTTTGCCAAAATATGACAGTAAAATAAATGGCGATGATTCTTTTGCACTGGGTGCTATTAATTGTGGCCCGGGTGCCAGCAAGGGTAACACTCCTGCGGCACAAATAATTGCTCCAGCCAAAAACGGAGCCCAGCCGGAGATGCCCAATATAGATACCAAAAAGCCGCCAAGCCCAAATCCGGCAGCTAGCGATATTGAATAAATGCTCAACATTCGCGAACGCAAATGATCCGGAGTTAGTTGGTTGATCCAGCTTTCACTGGCAACAAATAAAACAGTAATTGCAAACCCGGAAACGAACCTGATCAATAACCAAAACGGAACTGATGGAATTAGCTTGTACAAAATAAAACTGGCGGCGGTTAGTAGTAAGCTAAAGATCAATACTGGACGGGCTGGTAGCTTCGATAGAATCAAAGGTGCAAATGGAGCGGCGATAACTGTTGAAATAGCCCCGGCAAAAGCATTGATGCCGATCACTAGACCTGATCCGGTCATTACTTCGAGATTCATTGCCAATAAAGGCAGACCAAGCCCAAAAGACATGCCGACAATACAGATGCAGGAAATCGCGGCGGCGATTGACATCTTCCAGCCCTTTTGCGCCGATTGTCCGCCCTTTGAGCCTGTTTTTATGTGTACTGTGTTGTCCATGATGACCCTAGAATACAATTCATTGGCACTATCTTGGAATAACTAAAGAATAAAGGAATACCTTTAGCAAATATCACATTTATGAAAATGGTGATGCAGAAACCACAAGCAAAAGGTAAATGTATTGTGTTATTTAACTTTTACAGGTTTTGCTTTGAACAAAAATCAGTTTTACTACACATTATCTCATAGCCGCTAGACGGATAGCCGCACCTAGGTCACCATTTTTTAACTCAAACTTATCGAACATATGTATGTTATCGTGTTTTATATGTAATTGTCCCTCATTTCCACGATGTTGCCCGCCAGAAAAAAGTTGGTGGCTGGCAACCTCTTTCGAGCTTAACACCCAAATCACGATTTGATCTCTAAAGACAGCCACCCAGATGAAAATGTCACAATATTGTGGTTTCAATTGTTGAAAGTTCATTAAGAATTGTTTGTCTGTGTTTCTTGAAAGAGCCTTTATGTATAAGGGCTCTTTGCTTTCGCTATCCACTGCCCGCGATGCTTTAACTTCGATTTTAATGCTATCCAAGCATAAATCATACTCGTTGGAAAAGGTTGGGTCTATTTCCTTTGATGGTTTAGAAATCTGTGCACACATGCCATTGACATAGGTTTGTGCAAAACCCTCTCCAAATCCTCTTGGGGAGGACATTTCAAATATCCAAAGATTTGGATTTGCTCTGATATATTCGGATCGTATCTCCATATATTGAACATAGGTCATGCCACCCAATTCAATTAAATTGCAAATGAGGTGCTCATATTCGTTGAATGGGAAAATGCTTTGGTCATCATCAACCATCTCCAAAACCCGGGTAAGATCTTCTGTTGAGCCATCAAAGGATTTACATATTCTATTCTTTAATTCTGAAAGTTCCATTTTCGTCCTCAACAATTCCTAAATACGTTAAATAGTCTTCTTCATTAAATTTATGACAGTTTTCGAAAAATTTGGTATGTATAGGTAAGCACTCCAAATCCGAACGAAGAACTTTATGTGTTTCAAACATAGTTCTAAAAAACCAATTCATAATGTTGCTATTTAACAAATCACATAACTGTTTGCTAGATATAGGAAACGACTTATCTAGTATTAGCATATTTGCGCTATTTATAAAAAATGATTGGTCTTTGTCGTGGTAAAAGCAAAGGTTGGAGGAGATAAATTTATAAATCAATTTCTCTTTTGCTAAAAATAACTTAAGTGGCGGCACCTGTTGGTACAGTGATGTCTCGCGGGGGATAAAATTTGTTGGTGGTTTCAAACTTCCTTTTAGGATGTCCCTGCCTTTATAAACAGGCATGTGTTCAGGTAGATTGGTATGTCTAATAAATTTTCTGTTGTTCCCCGTCACAATGCCTAACCCCCACTTAGCATGGTCAGCCAGAGTATCATGCGGTAACGCCACCATATGAGTAAGAACGTCCGCATTTTCTGATGGACAATTGAAATTTATTATCGTTCTAGGGTTGTGCTGAAATGATGATTGTTGCCGTTTATGCAGCGTTGTTTGTGTTCTACATATAGTAGAGCCCTCAATGGGGGGGATTCTAGCTTAACTACAAATGCTTTAGCTTTAGTCAGAAGTGTAGGGAAAGGTTTTCCAAAATCAATCAGGCTAATAAGCGTGTATTCTAAAGCTAATTTTCTCGCGTATTGATGGGTTGCAACATTAAAAAATGAGTCGGGCATTAAAAAACCAACATAACCACCTTTCTTTACAACTGCGCATGCTGCAAAGAAAAATAGAGAACATGTGTCAACGCTTTTTCCCGTTTTAAATATTCTAGAAAAAAACAATTTATCATTTTTGGGGAGCTTTTTCCCCCATGGAGGATTAGTAAAAATGACATCAAAATGTTTAGTGGGGAGATTATTTTTTGCGGTGGATTCCAAGAAATTCAAACAAACAATATTGTCAGACCACACTCCCGTTTTCTCAAAAACTCGCCGCCTAGATATTTCAACCGCAACAGGGTCAACGTCGTATCCGTAGAGGTTTTCTGGCTTTACTCCATGGTTAATTGCAGCAACTAAAAAATTCCCAGACCCACAACAAGGATCACAAAATTTTATATTTTTATTTTCAGTTATAATGTATTCAAAAAACGTATTTACAATGGCGTTAGGGGTATAATAAATGCCTTCTTTGTTTCTATATGAATTAGAGAGAGAGGTCTCATATTCCGTCGCAATAGTTTCGTATTCTGTCGAACTTGCAGAGAAAATCCTCTTTATGAAAGAGCTTTGCACGGCATCATGATCGTGCGAATCAACAAGTGACTTATTGGCTCTTTTTGTAAGTTTCTCATGATCTGCAATATTGTCTATAAAGGCTAGAAAAGATTCTTCTGTGATGCCGCTCTTATCTGCTTTTGAAAGGTATCCTGTTTTTATCCAATTATGTACGGTCGCTAGCGAAACATTTAGTCGCTGCGCAGCATTTTCCACCGATATGCTGTGGTGCAAGTCATCGGCAAACAATGATAACAATGGCGCATCACTCATTCTCCACTCCCTTAAACACCAGTAATAAATGATAACATTGCGCTACATACCGCGCAGTGTGGGCATAGTGCCGATTTTAATCATATTTCAAATTGAAAGACTACTCACCATTTGTATAAATATCAACGCTCAAACAAAATCAAAAGCTAGTTCAAACCGGAAGCGTTAAGGAACTTTACTTGGACTTGCTTTTGCTTTCTTTACCGGTTTTGCTTTGTCGGAAATTATTTTGAACGATAACTTTTCAGCGTCCTTAGGATCAATATCTACTTTGACAAGGCCGCCATTCTTTAACTTGCCGAACAGTATCTCATCAGACAATGGCTTTTTGACAAATTGCTGAATGGTTCTAGCCAACGGTCTGGCACCATAGCTTTCATCATAGCCTTTATCGGCCAGCCATGAACGAGCGGACGGACTAAGCTCGAAATTGATCCCGCGCTCTTCAAGCTGTAGTTCCAGCTGTAGCATAAACTTCTCTACTACTTTGTGGATACTTGCTTTATCCAGTGACGCAAATTCAATGATATCATCAAGACGGTTGCGAAACTCCGGAGTAAATAACCTTTTGATGGCTTCTTGGTTTTCATCATCACGTTTGCCACGGCCAAAGCCGATAGAGTTCTTGGCGGCATCAGATGCGCCGGCATTGGTGGTCATGATCAATACTACATTACGAAAATCAATCGATTTACCGTTATTGTCAGTCAATACGCCATTATCCATGACTTGTAACAGGATGTTAAAAACGTCAGGATGGGCTTCTTCTATCTCGTCAAGAAGTACAATGCTGTGTGGGTGGGTATCTACTTTATCTGTAAATAAACCTCCTTGATCATAACCCACATAACCCGGTGGTGCGCCGATCAATCTGGAGACCGAGTGGCGTTCCATATATTCTGACATATCAAAGCGTAATAATTCCAGACCCATTACGGAAGCTAATTGCCGGGCAATTTCGGTTTTGCCTACTCCGGTGGGGCCGCTAAACAGGTAACAGCCAATTGGCTTGTTTGGTTCCCGTAAGCCAGCTCTGGCCATTTTAATCGCCGACGAGACTTGCTCGATGGCTTTATCTTGGCCAAATACCACTCGTTTTAAATCCGTACCCAATGAACGCAAAGCTGCCTGATCGGTTTTGTTTACAGTTTTGGCCGGTATCCGTGCCATGTGAGCAATAATATCTTCTACGTCTTTTGTCGTGACAGTTTTCTTACGTTTCGATTTGTCCAGCAGGCGCTGGCGTGCGCCTACTTCGTCAATAACATCAATGGCTTTGTCGGGGAGCTTACGATCAGACAGGTAACGTGAGGACAGCTCTACGGCTACTTTAATAGCATCGGAGGTATATTTTATATCATGAAAGTCTTCAAAATACGGCTTTAAACCTTGTAGTATTTTTATGGTATCGGCGACGCTTGGTTCCACCACATCAATCTTCTGAAAACGTCTGGCCAAGGCGCGATCTTTTTCAAAATGTTGTCTAAATTCTTTATAACTGGTCGAACCCATGCACCGTAACGAGCCATCTTGTAATGCCGGTTTTAACAGGTTAGAGGCATCAAGCGCGCCGCCAGATGTGGCTCCGGCGCCGACAATCGTATGAATTTCGTCAATAAACAAGATGGAATCATCGACCTTTTTGAGATCACTTAAAACTTGTTTGAGGCGTTCTTCAAAGTCACCGCGATAACGGGTTCCGGCCATTAAGCTACCCATATCAAGAGAAATTATAGTTGATTTCGCAAGAATTTCCGGCACTTCGCCATGAAAAATTTTACGAGCTAAACCTTCGGCTATCGCGGTTTTTCCAACGCCCGGATCGCCAACAAGCAATGGGTTGTTTTTGCGTCGCCTGCATAACACCTGCATGCAGCGCTCGACCTCTTTGTCGCGACCGATCAATGGGTCAATCTCCCCATTGGCGGCTTTTTTATTTAAGTTTACACAATATTTCTGTAAGGCGTTTGGTTTTATTCCGTGAACTCCTGGGGTAGTTTCATCAGTAGCTTCTTCGTCGTTTATTTCTTCATCGTTATTTGCGCCATGGGAAATATAGCTAATCACGTCAAACCTGGTTATGTCTTGTTCATGCAGAAAATAGACCGCATGGCTTTCGCGTTCGGCAAACATCGCAACCAATACATTAGCGCCACTGACATCACCATTTCCTGAAGATTGCACATGTAATACCGCTCGTTGTATTACTCGCTGAAATGCCGATGTTGGCCGGGCTTCGGGGTTTTTGCGGTTTACTACTAATGTTCCCATTTCATCTTCGAGAAAATCTATCAAAGCGCCACGCAGCTCAAGAGTATTGGCTTCACAAGCAATTAGAACCTCTGTTGCTTGCGGATCATCAAGTAGAGCCAATAATAAATGTTCCAGCGTCACCAACTCGTGTAGCCGCTCATTGGCGAGGGATACTGCACGGTGTAATGTTTCTTCTAGGTCAGATGTAAATGACGGCATTTTACGCTTTCTCCATCGTGCATTGAAGTGGATGTTCAGAACTGCGGGCAGCAGATATTACCTGGCCAACTTTGGTTTCAGCCACTTCAAAAGAATAAACCCCGCAAATACCGGCTCCGTCCTGATGGACTTGCAACATAATATGTACAGCCTCTTCTTCCGAGCGATGGAAAACTCCGCGCAACAGATGCACCACAAATTCCATTGGCGTGTAATCATCATTGAGTAAGATAACTTTATACAGGCTGGGACGTTTTGTGCGGGCGTCGGTTTTTTCAACCACACCTGTCTGTGGATCATCAGGATCAAGGTCGTTATCCTTTGGGTTTTTATCTCTTTCACTCATTAACTCTAATCCAGCTTCCTGATATGCGGCTTCATTTACTCTAACATTATGTAGCTGAGATCATTTTGTAAGGGCAAGACGGCATTTTTTTGACAATATATGGTATTTTATTCATCGTATTTACTGTTGGCTAAGGTAAATCCGTCAAAATCCGGTGTTTGAACAGGATTTTTCTTTTGCGTATTATTATTTTCACAGCATTTTTGTTTGGCGTGTTGCTTTCAAGTGCGGCTAGTTCGGCTGAACCGGTACGCTATGCTTCGATAGTTATTGTTGAAAAAGACGGTGAGGTTTTGCACGCCAGACACGCGGATCAGTTGCGCTATCCGGCCTCGCTGTCAAAACTAATGACGCTGTATTTGCTGTTTGATGCTATCGAGCGAGGCAATGTCGGTCTTGATGATCGTTTGCGGGTTAGCGACAAGGCGGCAAAAGCCAAGCCGTCCAAGTTGGGGTTGAAATCAGGAACAACAATTTCTGTTGAAGATGCGATCAGAGCGTTAGTGACCAAAAGCGCAAATGATGTAGCAATTGTGGTGGCGGAACGACTAGCCGGCGGGGAAGCAAGGTTTGCCTCGAAAATGACTAAAACTGCAAAATTATTGGGAATGAGCCGTTCCAGATTTGCCAATGGTTCTGGCCTGCCAGATAAAAGGCAAGTTAGCACTGCTCGGGATATGGCGGTTTTGGCAGTCTCGATTCGCAAGGATTTCCCGAAATTCTTTCATTATTTTTCACTGGAAAAGTTTGTTTTTGATGGTCGTAGTTTTGGTAATCACAATTCATTGTTAGGACGAATAGCCGGTGTTGATGGACTAAAGACCGGTTTTACCAATGATGCCGGATATAATATTGCGGTTACTGTAGAGCGTGAAGGGGTTAGGCTGGTTGTTGTGGTTTTTGGCGGTGCCAGCGGTGCGCAACGTGATGCCCATGCGCGAGATTTGATTGATGCGGCTTATAAGGAACTCTCCAAGCGAGAATTATATGTGGCAAAGCCTGCACCATTAGTGCAAGTGGCCGATTTGAAGTCAGAAGAAGTTCGTCCACCAGCCGGTTTACCACAACAAATAGATCAGGGCTCTGCCGATCGGCGCGGGGTAAAGATAATTATTGAAGGTGAAAGTGCCAGCGTACCGGAATTGGCGAAAAAAGCTGTTCTGGCGGCTAATTGGCTGATTCAAGTAGGCGCATATTCAAACCGCGAGCAAGCAGAAACCCGTCTTCAGGCAATATCCGGTTTATCCTTGCCGGACTTGGCAACCGGCTCGGCAATTGTGCAATCGTCAAAGCAAGGTGACAAGACATTGTTTCGAGCAAGGTTTACCGGCCTAGAGCAAAACATGGCAACCCGTGCCTGCATCGCCTTGGTCAATCGCGGACAGCCGTGTTTTCCATTGGCTGCGGCTAGATGATTTTTTTGTCTCGCGGCAAGTTCGCTCTGCTCACGCCTGCGACGGCGCGGCGAGCGCTCGCCCTTGCCAGTCAAGGGGCTGGTTTTGCCTCGCGGTGGGACGCAAAATGCGTCCACAGAGCTTATGATCCCAAGTTAAAGTGTTGTGCGGATATGCTTTCCTCGTCTGGTGAAGTAATAAGGTATGGGTGCATCAGAATTGGCCAGTTTATAGCGCAAGTCACGCAACACCATTTTGGTGATTAATGGCAGGTCTAATTGCTCTGACTCATCAAAACCGACCCATTGCAGGTCTTCCAGCTCGCCACTGGCCTGATCAACTGGATCATCAAGCAATGTGTCCGTATCGGCAGTAAAAAACCAAGTATCATAGCGTTTCTGGTGATATGGCGGTGTAATTGCTCTGGCCAATAAGGAAAGCGCGGCCAGATCGCAAGCCAGATGATTTTGAAAAAACGGTTGATAGGCACTTGGTGGATTTATAGGTTGCTCTGTTACTGGTTGTGCCAGTTTTAATCCGGTTTCTTCACAGGTTTCACGGATCGCAGCTGCTGCAGTGGCCAATGTTCTGGAGTCCGTAATATGAGCATTCATTTTGCCTAAAACTTCAGAACGCAAGTTCGTTGAACATGGCGCACGATGGTCATTGCGATCGACCTTTCCTCCGGGAAACACAAATTTTCCGGGCATGAATTTATGCTTTGCCGAGCGCCGCCCCATCAGAAATTCGGCTTTGTCATTGCTTTTGCGCAACAGAACTAATGTGGCTGCTAAAACCGGCTTGGTAGCCCGGCCAATGCGTTGGTTATCGGCAGGGTCGGTATCACGTAATTGTTCTGGTTTCATCATTTTTTGCGTTTGAATTTTTTGTGCGGTTTTTGCTTGCGCTCACCATGATAGTTGCTTTTGCGCTTTGGTTTTGCGCCGGCTTCTGGCTTGCTGAGCATTTCAAAGATTAAACCGCCGGTAACCGGATTGCTCTCGATAAGCTTTAATTCAACCGCCATGCCCAATCGGTATCTTCCACCACTATTGCGGCCAACAAGCGTGTGGGCTGCTTCGTCATGATTGAAATACTCATTGCCTAATGAGCGGATCGGCACCAGACCATCTGCTCCGGTTTCATCTAAGGCAACAAACACTCCAAAACGGGTAATTCCGGAAATTCTTGCGGTGAATGTTGCTTGTATTCTTTCTGCTAGAAACGCCGCCACATAGCGACTGGCGGCATCACGTTCTGCGGCCATTGCAGCGCGCTCAGTGGCGGTAATATGCTCGGCAATGGCTTTTAATTCGGATTGTTCTTTTTCATCACTGCCATCATTTCCCAACTTGCAAGCACGGATTAAACCACGATGCACGGTAAGGTCGGCATACCTACGGATCGGCGAAGTGAAATGAGCATATTGATCTAGTGCTAATCCGAAATGGCCACGATTTGCAGTGTCATATATTGCTCGCATCTGGCTGCGCAATACCATTTGATTGACCATTTGTTGCATATCGGTGTTAGCCGCCTGGCTCAATAACTGGTTAAATCTTTCGGGAGTTGGCTTTTGCCCTTTTGACCATTTTAGCCCGATTGAGCGTAAAAACTCTGCCAGTCCCAGAATTTTTGCCTGATCCGGTGTTTCATGCACGCGATAAATTAACGGTTGTTTGGCGTTTTCAAGAGTTTGTGCGGCACAAACATTGGCCAATACCATAAATTCTTCGATCAAGCGGTGGGCATCAAGGCGTTGCTTTTTGTCTATGGAAGTTATTTCACCATTATCGCCGACCCGGATTTTGCGTTCGTCGGTTTCAATTTGCAAAGGCTGGCGTTTGCTACGGGCGATTTGCAATGTTTTATATGCGCCCCATAATGGTTGCAATATGCTTTGTAATAATGGAGCGGCGATTTTGTCGGCATTGCCATCAATTGCATTTTGCGCCTGTGTATAGGTCAATCTGGCTTTGGAATGCATTATCCCGCGAAAGAACTCATGTGATAATTTGTGGCCATTTTTATCGAGAACCATTCGTACCATCAGGCATGCACGGTCTTCCAATGGCCGTAACGAACATAAATCGGCCGAAAGACGTTCCGGTAACATTGGCACTACCCGATCTGGCAAATACACTGAATTTCCGCGTTTTCTTGCGCCATCGTCCAAGGCTGATCCGGGGGTTACAAAGGCGGCAACATCGGCAATCGCCACATATATTACCCAGCCATCTGCATTGTTTTTAGAGGTATCCGGCTTGGCATATACTGCATCGTCAAAATCTCTGGCATCATCAGGGTCAATAGTGATCAGTGGCAAATCTCGCAGATCCGTGCGTGTGCCAAGTGATGGTGCTTTGGCTTGGTTGGCTTGTAATTCTTCTTCGGCACTAAAGCCTTCTTTAATTCCGTGTTCGGCCAGCGTTAGCAAGCTGGCGGATTTTGCCTGATCGACAGATCCAATATGCTCGACCAATTTTGCTAGGCGCAAGCCGTTGCTGCGAGCCGACATAGGAGAAATGCGAACCAGATCGCCAGCTTTTACTTTTGCCAGATCCTCTTTGCGCAACAAATAGCTGGTTCTGCTTTTGCGGCTGATGCTATCAATTCGCCATTGGCCACGGTCTTTGCTAATGATCCCTAGTATCGGCCCTTGGTCACGATCAAGTTTCTTTATTATTCTTGCCTGATAACCGTCTTCGTTAGCGCTTAAGCGAACCAATGCAAAATCGCCAACGCCGACAATATTTGCGCCGCTATTTGCTTCATTAGGCGCTAACCTGATTATCGGTATATTGGCATCGCTGTCCTTGGGGCGTGCCAATAATTCACCGTCAATATCTAGTTTGTGAAACTGCACCACAAGAACCGGCGGCAACTGACCTTTAAGGCGAAATCTGCGACGTTCGGTTTTCTCAATACTCCCACCACTTAGCAATTCTACCAAAGTAGATTTTAATTGCGATTTTTGCACTGGCCGCAAGCCAAGCACACGGGATAATTGTCGTTTATCAAGTCCGTCGTCAGAATCGCCAAGAGCTGCAAGTATTTGTTTTACAAGATCAGAATCACTCATTGGCAACAATTTCTGCACGAATAATACTAATCGAGCGATCACCGTGGGCAAATGTGGCGGAATCATTCGGGCGTAATTTTGCCAATCGGAAAAATTCCGCAGGCTTTAATGATGCGCTGTCTAGAATTGTTATTGGAAATGTATCGGTAATTCGGGTCATGATTGTTACTGTGTATGTATTATTTGCTGGGCCGTGAATTGGTACAAGTCGGCTGCTTGTTGTTTCTTCTATATCGTATCTGGCAGCTAATTGGTTATTAATTTTAACTGTTACCGGCTTTTTATCAGCATCAAAGCCGATGGCAAGAATATTTACTTCTCGCTGACTACTAATTTCGGCGGTAATTATCCGCATATCATTAGAAATTTCATCGCTTAATATGGTCAGCTTCGGAGTTGGCAATAATCGTTTTTCTGCCGGCTTGAATACTCTCTTGGTGGTAAAAATACCATATAAATTATACGGCGTTGCAGAATCAGGAAAACCGGCGGCTTCAAGAAGTTCTGCATCTTGCCCGCCCGAAGTTTCTGAAACCCATTCGGCGGTGCTGTTTGTGGCATTTTCAATGAATACTAGGTTTTGTCCTCGTGGCCGGCTGGTGGTAAAACCGGGCATTAAGCTGGCAATAATTCCAGCGCTTAAGGTGATAATAATGATGCTGGCAAACATTGCCCGCCATTTTACTTCCGGTTTTGACCAATGTTGGGAAAATATTGGTGCAAGGGCTAATGACAATAATACCAATGGCGCCATTTTAATGTATGATGATGAAAATCCTGCGACCAGTTCAATAGCAAAGAAATGATAAACCGCCATATAGGTCGCGCCAATCAGTCCCAGATGGGTAGCGATAATTAAGCGTTTAGAGCGGACAATTAAGTCTATGATTAAACCGATCACAAACATGGCTACTGGTATCAGCAACAGGTAAGTGCCGCCGCTTATGCTTAGCGATAACAGCAGTGCCAATAAAGCCATCACCCAATACGAGCCTAGTAATAAGGCTTTTGCTGATAGCCATTTGCTCGATATTTTGCCGATAAGCATGGCGATCAGAATACTGGTAACAAGCAAAACTATTCTTCCCGGCCAAGGGTATGGGTGATCCAACGGGTGGGTATGCACCCAGATGCCCAACGGATATGACAGCGCCCAACCGGCCAAAACTGGCAGGGCAAACAGGCCGATCAAAGAGATAGCTGCGGTAGCGGCAGCAGCGCCGGAAAAACTTAACAGCCGATAAACGAAAAAGCTTAGTAATAACAACAGCCCGGCAGCCAACGGTACGTTTATCGCATTAGGCCAAGAAACAAGTTTCCTAGTGAACAGATCGAAATAAGTTGAATTACCACTAGAATCTAAGTTTTCAAGATCCATATTACCAAGAGCATTGATCATTGCATAAGCATTGTCGCCATGATGTTGCAGGCTGCGTTGATCCAGATGCGCCGGGCTATCGCGCACTGAATGATAAAGTGAAACCCCGCCGGCAAAGGCAAAGTTAAGGCCATTGGCACCGGCGTCTTTGTAAATGGAATAATCGGTATCATTGGGCATGCGCTGATAAATTTCAACCGCCAAGGAATTGGCGGCGGGTCGCTTTACTGCCTCGGCAAATATTGTCATTAGACCTTGATTATCTGGCCCGGTTTCAAACATGTTTGAAAGTCCGGTAACACCTCTGGCTTCAAGGTTTATTACTACGGCAATTCTTTGCATTAACGGGTGTTTATCGGCAAATAGTTGTGCGCCGCGCAATCCGGTTTCTTCACCATCGGTGATTAGAAAAACCACATCATTGCGAAGTGTAGGAGAGATAGACAAAATACGGGCGATTTCCAAAGTCGCAGCAACTCCGGAAATATCATCGCCAGCACCGGAAGAAGCCGGAACACTATCATAATGGGTGGCCAGCATTATGGCTTTGTCATCAGGGTTTCCTGTGCCGCGTTTAATGGCAATAATGTTTTCAACTTCTGCACAACCGGTAAAATTGGCGGAACAGGACAGCCCTGCTTGTAATTCCGGCTCCAGCCCCAGAGCAATTAGTTTGTCCCAGATACGATCACGGATCACTTTATTGGAGGCACTTCCCACCGGATGCGGGCGGTTTTCAGCCAGCAGATCATCAAGTTCGGCAAAGGCTCTAGCGGCTGAAAATTCTGTTTGCTGGCTATCGCTTGCGCGTACTTCTGGAGCAGTAGAGAAATAAGAGTAAGAGACCACTATTGCGGTAATTACGCCTAACACTAAACCTAGATAGAAATGATCTTTAAACCACCCAAACATTACTCGCTCCCTTGATTTCTTGTGGCCATACTACCGGCAAAAAACAAAACTTGCCAGAGCGGTAAATCGAGATTGTAGTTTATTGTTAATTTGCGCCCCTATTCGATTGTTCCACCGTCACCTGCCACCACTTGTGGGGTCAAAGACTGGTTTCCTCCTACCGCCCACTGTCATCACCCGATTTATTCGGGTGATCTAGTTTTCACCACGTCCGTCATTCCGGGACTCTTTGTTGTCCTATCGCTTCGCTACTTGAGGACGGGCCGGAATCCAGCCTTGCGGGTGGTGCGAGGAGTAATGGTGGATAATTATCGACTGATCTTGGTGTTGAGATTACAGGGATGGACTCCGGCTTTCGCCGGAGTGACGGTTGTTGGGCTTTTACGCTTAAGTGTGACCGCGAGACAAAAGAGGAGGGTGAACAAGGGTCTCATTTGCAATGCATTTCTTTAGTGGTCGCATTTGCTCACCACAAAACCGCATACACTTTTGTTGGCAAATGCTCGTTGACACTCAATTAGCAATCATTGGCAAAGACTACCCATAAAATGAGGGGTAATTGCCAAAGAATTAGCACTTAATTGCACTTGTTTGCACTGAAAGAGCGGGGATAAGTTGCAAGAATGCCCGTAACACCCTTGCTTGCTATAATGGTGTTGCAAATGGCCATCACATGTTCATTTGCGGCTGTTTGACATTGTTAATACGTAGCAAACTTAATGAAATGTGGGCTTTTCTCATAGTTTTATAAAGCTTTTGGCGAAACAATGGTTTTTGCTCGCCGAGCTTTTTTAAATTTTATCCACCGGGGAAAATGCCCAAAACAGTGCCAACGTTTTATTTGCAAGGTTCTTAGAATCATACTCCATCGATCCAAAAAGTGAACACCAGTTTTTGGTTAAGTTGATGGATCACGAAGATAAAGTATACTCAAAATACTGTTTAATTTAAGTTTTGAGTATACCTAATTCCATTTGTAAAATTCGCATAAAAAATCCCGACGCATTGATGAATTTCACCAATGCGCCGGGCCCAACGCCGTCTCGGGCGGATTGTCCCTTTAGACTTATATTAGCCTTGGAACAGGGACAGGATTATTTGCGGACGGGAGTTAGCAATCGACAATGCTTGCACTCCCAATTGTTGTTTAATTTGCAATGCCTGCAATGTGGCACTTTCTTTGGCCAGATCCGCATCAACTAAATTACCAACACCAACTTCTAGGGCATCTGTCAGCTTGGTAACAAAAATATTATGTGCTTCGAGTTTTTTGACATCCGAGCCAAGCCTTGCCAGTGCCTGATTGACATTGTCTAGGCTAGTTTTCAAAGTCGCCACCAAACCAGCGGCTAAAGTTTGTGTACCCAAACTAGCTGTTGCTGCTAACGTCAAGATCGAGCCACCAAATGACATGTTCTGTGTCCCTAAAGTCAAGGTTCTGACACCATCAGCATCAGCTAGAAAGCCAATTCCCGGTGAATTGGAGCTATCAATTATATTAGCCCCGTCAAATTCCGCATTTGCCAGAATAGTTTGAACTTGGGAAATCAACGCCTTAAAATCAGAATCATATGCTCGGCGAGTAAATGTATCGATTGAAACATCCGAAGCAGCAGTTGCCTTTTCGCGCATTTGAATCAATAAATCCGAGATCGACTCGCCGGCTGATAATGCCACATTGCCGATACTTGATGCCCGATCAAGCGATGTAGCAACTGCACCATAACCGCCAATATCAGCTCGTAGCCCTTGGGCAACCGCATATACCGCGGCATTGTCTTTGGCGCCTTGCACTTTCAAACCAGTGCTGATCCTGCTTTGGGTTCTATCAAGCTGGGCATTGGTTCCATTTAGCTGTTGCAAGGCAATCAATGCTGATCTGTTTGTTTGGACACTTAAGGTCATTGGATTAACTCCGGTAATCATTTTCTAATGCCGTAAGGAAATTCTGGCCTTAGGCTTCATGATTACCAACGCAAGGCTTGTGCCAAACATGGTTAATTTAATTTACACTTATATTTCAAAAGTTTATGGAGATTTGCAAAAGTTGCACTAAAAATTGCAGGAAATGTATTCCGCCCGTTAGATCCTTTGGTGGACACAATTGCCGGGTAATAATCGACTTAGCATAGCGCTCAGCACCAAGCTTGGTCTTTTACAATTATACTTTTCTATCAATAATCAACCCTGATGTATTCTTATAAGCGGCAATAGCTTTTAGCATTTTTTCTCGTGGCCATTGTTTGATCACTTCGCCAGTTTCACGATTAACAGACTTATAAACGTACTTACCGGTTTCATGATCTTTTTCTATTGCCAGTCTGGCATTGTTTTCTAATGCTGGGTGTTTTGGCTTTTCCGGTTTCTCTTTTGATTCTGGTGAACCCTTATGATCGCCTGTTGCACCAGGCGACGCGACCGGCTGTACCGCTCCCGCTGTTTGGTTTGAGGATTTTGCAGCATTACCGACAACAGTTGCCTCATGCACAAATCCAGAGCCTGATCCTAACTGGGTTTTCATCAATCTTACGCCTGCATTGCAAACGTCTCCCCGTTTAATTCCGACCCGCTTGTCTTCTAACCCGCAAGCTTGTTGGATCGAAAAAGTAGGTGGGGATTGGTATTTTGCGAAACGAAGGACCCCGGTGTTTCGCTATTACCAATCCCCTATCCTTTGAAGTTTAGCGGAAGAATCCAAGTACCAAGCTAGGTGCTGAATTAGCTATTGAAAGCGCTTGTACACCCAATTGCTGCTTGACTTGCAAGGCTTGCAAGTTTGCACTTTCCTTGGCCAGATCCGCATCGACCAAGTTACCAATACCAGCAGTTGTGGCATCAGACAGTTTGGTTACGAATGTAGACTGAATCTCCAAAGCTTTCGATTTGGTACCAAGACGAGCCAATGACGCACCAACATTGTTGATACTAGTCGTAATGGCAGTCACAGCTGCAGCAGCTCTGGTTACTGTGTTAATCGATGCTGTGTCAGCAATCGTGACAATAGAGCCACCCAATGAAAGGTTTTCATCCAATACTGTGATCACAGATGAACCATCAGAATTGGCCAAGGCCGCAATACTAGCAGTAGAGTTGTTGATCAAGTTAGTTCCATTGAATGACGCATTGCTGACAATTGTATCGATCTGATCACGCAGAGCAACAAAGTCTTCGTTCAAAGCAGTACGAGAAGCAGCATCCAGCGAAGTATCAGAAGACGCTAAGGCTTTTTCTTTTAGTTCGATCAAAAGATCAGAAACTGCAGTACCAGCGGCAGATGCCACATCTACAGTTGACTGAACACGAGACAAAGAGCCTTGAACAGCATTAAAGCCGGCAACTTCGCCGCGCAATTTCTGAGCAATCGCAAAAGCGCCGCCATTATCACGGGCATCGGCGACTTTTAAGCCGGTACTAATCCGTTTTTGAACTGTGCTAAGCTGACTATTTGTATTATTGAGGTTTTGCAGTGCGATAAGCGCACCCATGTTTGTGTTTATAGAAGCCATTTCTTGGCCCTTCCTTTTTAAGGTTACCGCGGATGCGCATTTTGCGCGGGCGGGGGTCTTTGACCCACAAAACCCTTTGCAAGCCCAAGGCCAAACAGAGAGGCATCGACCTCTTGGTTCGGTTAACCTTCTGATTCAAAGAAAGAATTTTTGTTGATTATTTTTAGTGTTTCATTCTGGCACGGCAAATTGTGCCGACGCTGAATAAACGACGCGGCAATATGTTCCCGATTGGCGGGTTTTTGCCCAGTTTTATGGTTATCAAAGTCATAACAAACCTGCGGAAAAAAGGTGACGGGAGACGTATATGTTACGTTCGTCTCCCGCCTGCCGTTTAACCTCTAAAGAACGATAAAATCAGAGATGGTGCTGAATTAGCGATCGAGAGTGCCTGCACACCAAGCTGCTGCTTGGTTTGCAACGCTTGCAAGCGCGCACTTTCTTTTGCCAAATCTGCATCCACCAAACTACCTATACCGGCAGTGGTTTCATCGCTCAGTTTGGTGACGAATGAGGCTTGAATTTCCAGGGCTTTCGACTTGGTACCCAACCTAGCAAGAGCAGAACCAACAGTATTGATGCTGGTTGTGATCTCGGTTACGGCAGCCGCAGCTCTGGTAATTGTGTTAATTACCTCTGTATTAGCAATGGTCACAATGGCACCACCTAATGAGAAATTCTCATCAAGCACGGTCATAACACTCGAGCCATCAGAATTGGCCAAGGCCGCGATACTGGCGGTAGAGTTATTGATCAAGTTAGTTCCATTGAAGGACGCATTGTTAACAATTGTAGCAATCTGGTCACGCAAAGCTGTGAAGTCTTCATTCAAAGCATTACGAGACGCACTATCGAGCGAGCTGTCGGAAGCGGCCAAAGCCTTTTCCTTCATCTCGATCAATAGATCAGAAACCGCAGTTCCTGCCGCAGATGCGACATCGACTGTGGATTGCACTCTGGATAATGATTGCTGCACCGCATTATAGCCAGCCACTTCGCCACGCAGCTTTTGAGCAATGGCAAATATACCACCATTGTCTCTAGCAGAGGCGACTTTGTAGCCGGTATTGATGCGATTTTGCACTTCACCTAATTCCATATTCGTCTTCGACAAGTTTTGCAGGGCAACAGCTGCCCCGTAATTTGTATTGACTGAGTTAATTATAGCCATTTTTGGGGTCCTTCCATTCTGGCAGGGAACTGATCATTTTGATCAGTGGACATTCTTGTCCAGCAAATGCTTTGCAATGCACAGGCCAATGAGAAGGTTGAGTAGGTCGTTTAACTACATGATTTTTATCATGTATTTTTGAACAAATGAAAGGTGAATTGATAGGCGGCAAGTTGGAACCTGCAAATATTGCTGGTTCGGCAATTCTTTCGCACTAACTGACAACGACAAAATACTTCTATTATTTGGATTTTCTACCAAAACCAGCTTGATCTAGTTGAGAATATTTCTTGTTCATTTGGAGATAAATCTGCAAACGGCACTGAATTTATAATTCCAGACTAGGTATAACCGGATTATTTTAAGCTTCGTAAAATTTTTGCTTAAGCCCGCACAAAATCAAGCGCTTCTGGCCACTTGAACTTGTTCTTGCTCGGTATTTTGAGCGATAAACCTTTGCTGGTCGATTAGACCTTGCATGATAGTTTTGTTTAGATCAATCAAGATTTCCACCTCGGAATTATCGCGCACTGCGACCGAGGAATGCTTACCGATAAATATCGATAATGAAATAATTCCGGCCCGCAAGCTTTCCGGCAAACCATTATCGGCCTGAGAGCAATCGACAGCCATTGCGCCCCACACCCGACGGTTCCAGTCAATGGCCTCTGCAATATCTGAGTAGACCTCTTCTGGTGCACTTTGCGCGTCCATCAAAGCCCGAGTTACCTGCGCGAACAACCGGTATTCAGTATTTGAGTGGCTCTCACCCCGTTTTGACGCTTGTTGGTATGCGTTCAGTGACATGTGTTAATCTTCCCTGTTCATGTTCTATCAGCCTGCGGCACGTATTTAGTGCCCGGTAATAGTTTCCTGCCATCACTTCCCGACTTACGGCCACGCATTGCGCGAGCATTTCCGGGTTTTTAATTGCGCTCATGAACTCCGTCATTTTCAGCACAAATTCGTTATACATATCTTCGGCGCAATCAGCATCGAGATACATCATCATTACCGGGAAGTAGACG
>JAESTZ010000021.1 GCA_016763315.1 Robiginitomaculum sp. | reverse complement strand
TTGCATACAACCACGTCTTGATCGGGGAGTGGCGCAGCTTGGTAGCGCATCTGGTTTGGGACCAGAGGGTCGCAGGTTCAAATCCTGTCTCCCCGACCATTAACACAAGCGTCTCTGCAATTTGCAGTTCCCACGACGCAACAACAAATAGCGAGGTAGTAATTGATGTCTGCCCTTATTTATCAGCCGGATGCTAATGCTATGCAGTCCGGACGTGCTAAATCCAATATATGGATACTAGAATTTGAGAGTCATTCGCACAGAACCATTGATGCTCTTACCGGATGGACTGGATCGGACGATACTGATTCCCAAGTTAAAATGAAATTTGATACTTGTGCGCGGGCAGAGCGTTATGCCAAGCAACATGGAATTGAATACACAGTAATTAAAAAAACTAAATCAACTCGACAATCAAAGAGTTATTCTGATAATTTTGCTACGGATCGTCGTCAAAGTTGGACGCATTAACTTTGAAAAAATGATATAGAAGTTTTTATTATGGCCCCGTAGCTCAGCTGGATAGAGCATCGGATTTCTAATCCGAGGGTCGCACGTTCGAGTCGTGCCGGGGTCGCCATAATCTTAAAAAACATTCAATTGAAAATTTATTGCCAGAGGGGATGGGTAAAATTTACTTAAAGAAACTTCTGACATCATACCCCCTGTTAACCAGTGATATCTAACGCCATACTTTCGTAAAAATATCAACTGCGATAAGTACTCAAAATATCATAAGGATATTCTGATATGTTAACCTCATAACACACCAATCACGATCCCTTTTGTAATGTCGGGGATATAAACACAGCATATATTTTATTATATGACAGATGAAAGCGGCTGGCGGATGGGGAGGGATTCGAACCCCCGAGACGCTTCCGCGCCCGCTGGTTTTCAAGACCAGTGCATTCAACCGCTCTGCCACCCATCCGCAAGTCTTGAGCCACGAATTAGCAAGCAAGTGATCATCGGGCAAGCCCGAAAATCACATTCTTTGTGGTTTACTTGCTTATTTGGTTACAAACGTCATTTTTATTTACATGCTTTATGAAAACAGGCAATTAAATCAAAGTTATAGATAATTCAATTCAATTTTGTGGCCACAAACTAATTAAAAAGTAACCAATCCGTTTAAGTGAAATTTCAAGCTCTTACCTTACTGTCAGTTAAATCCAATAAGCTCGGATAAACCGGGAAGATGGGTGTTGTGCAAAGTTACAACCAAGAATAAGGAAGGCCAACAATGGTTCTCGATAGTAAAAACATCAACTTGCTCCCGTTAAAAATAACGCGGGTCTTTTCAATATTAGCTCTAAGCGGCTTGGCTGCGGCCTGTTCATCATCAGGCAATTATGTTTCACATAACGGTAACGCATGGGGAGCGCCGAATTATTCGACTAATGATCGACAACATCAAAGTAGCCGGCAACAAAGTAGACCTCGGCAATCAAGCGCAGCAACAAGCGGCGCGCACCAAAAAATCGGTCGCCCGTACACCATATCCGGAAAGACATATATTCCAGCACGAGACGACAATTATAATCGCGTTGGAGTGGCTTCTTGGTATGGTCCGAAGTTTCATGGGAAGAAAACCGCCAATGGCGAGGTTTTTGACCAAAATGCAATGACCGCGGCTCACCCGACTTTACCGTTACCATCGATTGTAAGGGTTACAAACCTTGGCACTGGTAAGCAAATATTAGTGCGTCTAAATGATCGGGGGCCATTTATTGATGATCGGTTGATTGATCTTTCAAAACGAGCCGCTTTTGAACTTGGCTACGGCTCTAGTGGTATTACCAAGGTGCGGGTCGAATATGTTGGCCCAGCCTCTCTGCCCGGTGCCAGGCAACCTGTAACAATAGTTTCAGCTAACTTACAAGCAGCGCCAAAAATACAAAATGCCAGTTATTCTAGACAGAACAATAATGCATGGCCTGAAAATCCGAATAAAAAGTACCGCATAGCATTATCAAAACCGAGAACATCGGAGAGTGGCTGGTTTGTTCAGGCAGGAGCTTATTCCAGCGAGCAAAAAGCCAGAAGAATTGCAGCAAAAATGAATATTAGTGGTCAACCAAAAGTGCAAACAGCATGGATCAATAATCGCTATATTTATCGTGTTCTGGTTGGTCCATACGCAAGTAAATCCAGGGCTGCGGAACAACAAAGAGAAGTCATCTCTGCTGGATTTGTAAAAGCTAGAGTGACGGAACAAAATTAAAACTTTATATGATGCTTTGCGCATCAAATTGAATCATGCAATAAAAGGGAGCAGTTAAAGATACTGCTCCCTTTTATTATGTGCTGATTATTATGCGAATATTATTACTGATTGCCTTGCTTACTTTGCCCGCGAACACTGTTATGAGCCAAGGCTTTGAAACTCGAGCGCCGATAGCAGTAATTATTGATCAAGACACTGGAACAGTCTTGTTTGAAAAAAATGCTCGTGAACCAATGCCTCCGGCCTCAATGACCAAAATAATGACCTTATACGTTGTTTTTGAACGCCTTGCCGCCGGAGCTTTGTCGCTTGATGATCGTTTTAGCGTCTCCGATGATGCATGGAGGCGAGGGGGCTTTGCTTCTGGTTCATCTACCATGTGTCTCAACCCCGGCGAAAAAGTACGAGTTGAAGATTTAATAAAAGGGGTGGTAGTCCTATCTGGTAATGATGCTGCAATTACCTTGGCCGAGAACATCAGCGGATCGGAACCGGCATTTGCAAAGCTTATGACCGAGCGGGCACATGAATTGGGGCTTTCATCGGTTAATTTTGTAAATGCGACTGGTTGGCCAGCAAAGGGGCATGAAATAAGTGCATTTGACCTTGCAAAATTATCACAACTAATGATTGATAAGTTTCCAGAATATTACACTTATTTTGTGCAAAAAGAATATGACTGGTGTAAGGCTGCCCCTTCAAATCGCTACAACAGAAATCCACTATTATCGCTCTTTGAAGGTGCTGATGGCTTAAAAACCGGTTACACAAAAGAGGCTGGTTATGGTTTGGTTGCATCTGCAATCCGTGATGGAGAAAGACGCATACTTGTAACATCCGGTTTGCAGGTCAGGCGTGACAGATCAAGAGTTTCATACCGGTTGATGAGTGCAGCTTTTAGAGAGTTTTCAGTAATAGAGCTGTTTTCCAATAACCAACCAGTTGGATCAGTTGATATATATTTAGGCGCAGAGAAGAGTGTAAAGGTTCAGCTAGCAACCCCTGTAAATATTGGGATTTTTAAACCAGTTTCCAGAAAAGTGAGAGCTGAAATTATATATTCAGGCCCAATTTCTGCACCTATCGTATCAGGCCAGAAGTTAGCTGTGTTAAGAATTTACACTCCGGGACAACCAGTTATTGATGTAAACCTTGTTGCCATGCACGATGTTTCAAGAAAAGGTTTTTTCGGGCGGTTCATCACTGGTTTTGTGCAACTTATTCAAAACTCTGATGGTTAGTTACTTTTAATGTCTGGAAGATTTATAACATTTGAAGGCAGCGAGGGAGCGGGCAAGTCTACCCAGATTAAAGTTGTTGAAAGTTTTTTGAACTCTCATGGAATAACTACGTTATTAACTCGTGAACCCGGAGGCACTCCTATGGCTGAAGCTTTACGGGAACTGGTTGTCTCGGGTAATACAGATCGGTGGTCGCCACTGGAAGAAATGCTGATCATGTACACAGCAAGGTCAGAACTGGTGCGAACGGTTATTAAACCGGCACTGGAAAAAGGTGTGTGGGTTTTGGCTGACCGTTTTGCTGATTCAACCACTGCTTATCAAGGTTATGCTGGTGGGGTGCCTTTGAAGCGTATTAAACTATTGCATGAAATCGTTTTAGGATCGTTTGCTCCAAACCTGACGTTTATTATTGATCTTCCTGTAGAAGACGGTTTACTTCGAGTGCATTCTAGAGCGCAAACTATTTCAAGGTTCGAAAAACATAGCCAAGTATTTTACAATAAGGTTCGCCAAGGCTACCTTGAGATAGCTGAAGATGAGCCTGACCGGTGTCACGTTATTGATGGATCCGAAGATATAGAAAACATTTCTTCTTCTATATGCAATGTTCTGGCGAAGAAATTCGCCTTTGACTTATCCCAATGAGCGCAAGTATTCTAGATAACTCACCAGATAAAGTGGGAAACTGTCCACATCCGCGCGACACACATGTTCTGTTCGGTCATGAAGCTGCTGAACAATCTTTTTTACAAGCTATGAACGACAAAAAACTGCATCATGCATGGTTGATTCAAGGGCCAAAGGGCTGCGGTAAGGCGACACTGGCTTACCGCGTGGCCAGAAGACTTGCTGGAGCCGGAGTGTGTGAAGATAATGGTGTATTGGGTAGCGATCCCAATCAGACAATTAGTCAGCAAATATCTGCTGGAAGTTACCCCGATTTATTGGTTGTTTCCAGGCAGTGGAATGAAAAAACCAAAAAATGGAATAATGAAATTAATGTCAATCAAATTCGCAAAATCAGTAAATTATACACCCATAGAGCATCCGGGAATGGCTGGAGAGTTTGCATTATTGATTGCGCTGATGACCTAAATCACAACGCTGCTAATGCATTGTTAAAAATACTTGAGGAGCCGCCGGAGAAAGGGTTGCTATTATTGGTATGTAATAATCCGGGGCGATTATTGTCGACATTACGTTCTAGGTGCAGGAGCTTGAAACTGCGCGCTCCTGGTGTAGAAATCGCCACAAGGATTGCCGTTAACTGTGGGGCAGAATTAGAAAAGGCTGTATTCGCGTCCGAATTGTGTCAAGGCAGCCCTGGGCGAACCGCACAAATTGCAAATGGTAATGCTGGTGAGTTATGGGGTGATATAGAGGAGATATTTAAACAATTACCGCAAATTGACCGGGTTAAAGTAAACTCAATAGCCGCGAAACTGGCAACAAAGTCTGCTAGGCAATCCTTAGGCCTGTTTTTTGAATTGTTGACATTGCGTCATAAAAAAGAAATTAAAAATATGGCTTTGTCTGGAGACTTACAGCAAATTGAGCCTTGGGAAAAAATGTTGGGTGTGAATCATGACCTTCAACTGGATATCAACCGGATAAACCTTGATCCAGCACAAGTGGTTCAGCAAATAATTTTCAACATCTCCAAGGCTGCCGAGCAAGCCCAGTTAATAAAAATGAGGCTTACTGATGTTGATTGAAACACACGCTAATATGCACCATGAGAAATTCGCTGATGATTTACCACAGGTCTTAAAGAGATCTTCAGAGGCTGGCGTTTCGGTTTTAGTAAATATTTGCTGCCAAATGAATGAGTTTGCAGATGTTATTGCCTTAGCGGATCTTGATGAAAACACATGGGCAACCATTGGCGTTCACCCACATCATGCGGATAAGCATCAGGATCTAACTGTTGATGATTTACTGGAAAAGGCTGAGCACCCAAAGGTGATTGCCATCGGTGAAACTGGTCTTGATTACTTTTATGATTACAGCCCGAAGCAGATACAGATAGATAATTTCCTTAAGCACATAGAGGCCGCGAAAACGTCGGGATTGCCGATGGTTATCCATACACGCGATGCCGATGATGATATGGGTGAAATTTTACAAGAAGAATATAGGAAGAGGGCCTTTAATTTTGTTTTACATTCATACACTTCTGGCGAAAACTTAGCTCGAATAGGCGCGAGGCTGGGTGGGTTTTTTAGTGTCAATGGTATCAGCACTTTTAAAAATGCTCAAAGCGTTCGTGATGTAATTATCAATATTATGCCTGACGATAAGATCATGCTTGAGACTGATTGCCCGTATCTCGCACCAGTTCCACATCGCGGACGACGTAATGAACCAGCACACTTACCCCTAATTCGTGATCAACTAGCCCAACTAAAGGGTTGGACTGCAAATGAAGCAGAGCATTTAACCACGGAAGCGTTCTTCAAGCTTTTTCCTAAGGCGCAGAGGCCATTATGAGCGATGAAAGCCTGACTTTTCGCATATTGGGTTGCGGTTCTTCCGGTGGCGTTCCGCGAATAGGTAATAGCTGGGGCGTGTGCGATCCTGACGAGCCTAAAAACCGGCGCTCGCGATGTTCATTATTAGTAAGTAAGGTTAAAAACAGTAATGAAACCAAAATTTTAGTTGATACAAGCCCTGACATGCGTGAGCAATTATTGGCAGCCCAGTGTTCAATGCTAGATGCTGTGCTTTACACCCATGACCATGCAGACCAAACGCACGGTCTCGATGATTTACGACCTATAAGTTATATGATGGGCAAGAAAATACCGACTTTTGTTGATAGTGTAACCAGGAAAACTTTGCTTCGCCGGTTTGATTATGCATTTCAACAGTCTGAAAATTCGGCTTATCCGGCAATTATGAAGGCTGTTGATATGCCTTTGTTGGGTGAGTCATTTGATATTAAGGGTCAAGGCGGCTCAATTTCCGTTATACCATTTCAGCTTGAGCATGGCCCAAATGTGCAGGCGCTAGGTTTTAGGTTTGACTCAGTCGTTTACACACCTGATGTGTCGGATATTCCTGATGTGAGTGTAGATGTGATCAATGGCTGTGATGTTTGGATCATTGATGCTTTACGTCCAGAGCCGCACCCGACGCATTTCCATCTCAATCAGGCCTTGAGTTGGATTGACCGCTTAAAGCCGAAAAAAGCGGTTTTAACTAATATGCATATCAGTATGGATTATCAAATGTTACGAGAACAACTTCCTGCAAATGTTATACCGGCCTATGATGGTATGGAAATTATTATTTAGTGTTATATGTCTCGTGAAAAGTTGTTGATCCCTTGTATAATTGCATTTTCGCCACAAACTACAACACATAATATATATTATACGCATAATTATAGTGTATTTAATATCAGGTTATTGCCCCCTTTCTTTATTGCCTACCCCAAAGTTTAGAGTTAAGCAGGCAAAACTTTTAGAATATTTATGATTGGAAAAAGAAATGAATATTGACCTGATTGTGCCCGGTGAAAAACCGCCGTGGGATATTAACGTGCTAATAGAAATACCACTTGGTGGCGTTCCGGTAAAATATGAAATCGATAAAGTATCCGGAGCATTAAAAGTGGATAGGTTTCTGCACACAGCTATGTATTACCCTGGCAATTATGGCTTTGTTCCCAACACCTTGTCGCTAGATGGTGATCCTATTGATGTTATGGTTGTTGGGCGGGTTCCTGTAATAGCAGGTTGCATTTTACAGGCGAGGCCTGTTGGCATGTTGCAAATGGAAGATGAATCTGGTCCAGATGAGAAAATCCTAGCAGTACCGGTAAGCTCTGTGCATCCATATTATTCCGATGTTCATGAGTATACCGACCTTCCACAGGTGATGATTGATCAAATTTTACATTTCTTTGCCCACTATAAGGATCTAGAAAGCGAAAAATGGGTCAAAATTGGTGGATGGGAGCCAGCCGCTGCCGCTGCTAGAGCCATAGAAACCGCCATCGCTCGACATAATGGCTAACATCTATTTCTGCTCACGACTCTTATAATAATATCGGTGCATGTAACTATATTGTCCGCATATATTCCATCTAATCGTTTGCGCTTGAATTCACGGCGCTTATTTTTGGGCGGGGTTTTGTATCACAAGCAACAAAATTTATAATTTTGCATTTGATTATTGCCGCAATGTATTTGGTAGGCTTTTAGGTAAGCGGCAGTATCTAGCCAATGTTGTTAAAATTTGCGCACGAGAACGGCATTTCAAAACTTTCGAAACCACGTGTACGCATACCTGCGCATCATAATATTAGAAAACAGAACTTAGCTTTGAAACCATCATTTGAGACTAGGGTGATATTTGAGCAATGCGGACTTATCGCCGTTTGCAATTTCGTTATGAATCAGTTCCAGAGCAGAAATGTCTGGGGAGGCAGGTTCAGAGCCAGCATTCCGGAAAGAAAGACAGCGCTTAATTACCTTAAATTCTTAGCTTTATACGTTCGATAGGAAGTTTAAGTCCGATTCATTTATGGGGTTATCTACTCGCTTAATATCGGCACTATAATACCCATCTTTAGAACGCCGCACAAACCCAATATCAACCGGTAGAGCAATATCATTTACTACTACTTTTTCCAAATCAGAGATAGTATTTATAGCCAGAGTATCAAATTGAAAGTAGTTATTACTTTCTGCTACTAGGTCAGAATAACACTCACTCATCTTTCCTTTAACCAATTCCGTGTTGGTGCCCGTCATGTATGGGCCTGGGGTATTACAATCAAATTTGATGCAGCCTGTACTAAATCTATGGTTTGGTGTCGCCCTATACCGCCCTCTCCCTCTACGGAGGCTAAAACACTGAATGTGGGTGGAATACTTTTCCAGCACCACCCCATTTCGATACTGCAGCAGACATTAATGAGGGCGCTTCTTTCATCAAAAAGTTAGAGACACTAGATAAACTGGCGCCAAGCTTTCCCCTGCATTGCATCATTTCTTTTACTACCAAATCAGCCCCACCTGTTCCTGCTCCCCCTTGAGCAAAGATAAGCCTGTCAGACCATTTATGCAATTTCTGCACACAACTCAGATCACCAGTTATGTGGTCGCGCCGTCTAGAATCTGCTGCTAAGAAACATACACCTGAATAACGGTGCCCAAGTATTGCTGTCATAGCTTAAATTTCTACAAAAATATCGCCAATGTCAAACTTAACCTTGTGTCTAATCAGTTTGAATAGGTGTTCGACTAACAGTGAGTGCAATTTCCTTGCGCCAATCAAAGCTAAACCACTGTCAGCCACAATACTCCGAACCGAGGCTTCTGTAGGAACCATGCTCGCACTTTAAAAGCAGACTTATGGCTTTGACGTTTCGATATTCTAATCTACTTTGTCAAAGATCAAACAACACAAAACACTAGTTTAAGTCACCGCCTGAATACTGGGTGGCACCTTAGATATTATCCATGAACCATCCCATATAAATTTTAACAGCAACGTTCTTCGAGGTGTACTAGCAGGATCAATACGGGGCATAAGGCCTGTCCCCGCTCTCTTAACGGATTAAGCTTTCTCATCAATCACCAATCAAAATCGCGCGAAAATCATTAACATTGGTTCTCGTGTGGCCAGTGTAAATGCTGGTTCCAGTTTTCCTAAAGAACCCTCCAGAATTGCAATCCATAAGTTCTTGTTCCGGATTAAATTCGTTGATTTTGGCTGTTTTAAGTATTTCCGAAGAAACCCATGCACCGGCCTCACCATCTGCACCATCTCGGCCATCTGTATCTATTGCTAGAGCTGAAAATGCACCAGCACCTTGAAGTTCCAGCGCAAGTGATAATAAAAAATGGCGATTGGAGCCCCCCACCCCCTTACCTTTAACATCGACACTAGCTTCTCCACCAGACAATAACAGCTGCACTCCATCTTGTTTTGCTAAGTTGAATTGCTGTAAATGATATTTAGCCATTTCCTGCGCATATCCCTCAAGACTATCTGAAATAATTCTGGTTTTGATATTTTTTGACCGCGCCCAGCTAGCCGCAGCTTGTAGGGCTGTGTCAGAGCAGCCAATTATACGGTTGTCGACATTTGTCGGCTTAACTTTTTTGTTAATCTCCTGTTCTAAACCCGTCCGTACTTCATCAGATACTTCAATGTTTGCTGAATCTAGTATCTGCATAGCGGAAATTTTACCTGCTTTTGCAGTGGAGAATGGCCCAGATGCAACAAGGTCAATGTTGTCCCCTGCCACATCACTTAATATTAAAGCTCGAACAGGCCTTGTGCCGACAATTTTTGCTAAACCTCCATTTTTAACCGATGACAAAGCACCACGAACTTTGTTCACCTTTGCTATGCACGTTCCTTTTAGTAGTAGCATACTGATTATATGCTGTTTTTCTTGCAGAGTCACAAAAGCAGCCGGCAAGCAAAGAGTGCTAGAGCCTCCACCGGAGATCAGCGCCAACAATAACCCTGTACTATTATTGATTATTTCAATTAACTCCTTAGTGGCACTAATAGAGTTTTCGTCTGGTATTGGATGCGATGCGCTTCTGACCTTGATCCATTTACAAGGAGCCTCATAACCATAAGGAGTAATTACCAGTCCACTTACCGCAGACCCAAGAGCGCACTCCAATCCTAATGCCATTTGAGCTGCGGCCTTGCCGAAGCCGATCACTGTTAATTGCTCTTGCCTTAAATCAGCTAAATGCGCTTGAACTAACTTATCAGGCTTGACGGCGGCCAAGGCCTTTTGCATGAGGGTGTTAAGAATTTCTGGGCAAGAATGGTTCATAGGTATGAAAAAACAACAAAGCAGCTCTAATATCAACCAATTGTTGAAAATCATGCGACGATTGCGCGATCCAGATAAAGGTTGTCCTTGGGATATAGAGCAAGATTTTATCTCTGTAGCGCCTTATACGATAGAAGAGGCCTATGAGGTGTCTGATGCTATAGCTCGTAACAATATGGATGATTTGCGTGATGAACTAGGGGACTTACTATTTCAAACAGTTTTCCACGCGCAGATGGCCGAAGAACTAGGTGAGTTTAACTTTGCTGATGTAGTTCAGTCGATTTGCGACAAAATGACTCGCAGGCATCCACATGTATTTGCCGATACCAAGATAAAAGACGCTGAGGCACAAATAGCATCATGGGAAGGTCAAAAAGCGTTAGAGCGAAAAAACAGAGGATCACAAGGCGCTCTAAGCGATATTCCTGTCGCCATACCTGCCACAATGCGGGCTTTGAAGTTGCAAGAAAGGGCTGCAAGAGTTGGATTTGATTGGCCCGATGCAAAGCTAGTATTTGATAAGTTGCAAGAAGAGATAATTGAGTTGCAAAATGAATTAAAAATCGACGATAATCATGTAAATATTGAAAGTGAAATAGGTGATATATTATTTGTTTGTATTAATTTAGCAAGAAAACTTAATGTATCACCCGAAACAGCTTTAACTAATACGAACAAAAAATTTATATCACGATTTGAGCATATTGAAGCAGAATTGAAATCAAAAGGAAAATCTCCAGAGACATCAAGCTTACAGGAAATGGAAGAACTTTGGACGCAGGCAAAACTAAAAGAGTAACTGTTTGATCAAGTTTATTCTGCCGTGGCTGCCAGTTCGGGAAAAGCATTGCAAAACTGGCCATATGCTAAATCATCAAGTTTTACAACACACGATAAGTCACCGGTATCTGATGGATCGCAGCTGATTATTCGTCCATTCTTTTGAAACCAACCAAGCACCTGGCTTTCTGCATTGGGAACAATAAGTTTAAATTGTCGGTGATCTTTTTGTAATAGATCACATAGTTTTTGCTTTAATATATCCACCCCATCTCCTGTCTCAGAAGATATTAATATTGCAGATTCTTTTTGCTTAATTATCTTTGCTGTAACAAAAGTACGTGCTTCTTTGTCAAGTAAATCAACTTTGTTCCAAACTTCAATTACCGGGGGCATTTTTCCACTTTGCTCTTGCATCATTGACATTATGCTTTTGACATCACGGGATTGTTCTTCTGTGTCTTTGGAGGCAATATCTCTAACATGTAACACTAAGTCAGCCTCGGTAACCTCTTCAAGAGTCGCCCTAAAAGCTGCAATTAATTCAGTTGGAAGATTGGAAATAAACCCTACCGTATCAGACAAGACAGCGCTAAACTGGCTATTTAATTTTATTGTGCGAATGGTGGGGTCCAAAGTAGCAAATAGCATATCCTCAACATAAACATTCGCATCAGTTAATAAATTGAATAAAGTAGACTTGCCCGCATTTGTATAACCGACCAAAGCAATAACAGGGCAATTCTTTTTTTGCCGAGACTTGCGATGTAGTCCACGAGTTCGTCGAACCTTTTCCAACTGTTTCCGCAAAACTACAGCTTTATCAGATAGCTCACGACGATCAGATTCTATTTGTCGTTCTCCTGGCCCCGCTAAAAAACCTTTACCACCACGTTGACGCTCCAAATGCGTCCATGTGCGCACCAATCTAGAGCGTTCGTAAGCAATTCTAGCCAACTCCACTTGTAGCCGGCCCTCTTTAGTCCGAGCGCGTAATGAGAATATTTCAAGGATTAACCCAGTGCGATCCAAGACTTTTGTTTGTAATTTTTCTTCCAAATTACGTTGTTGAACCGGCGTTAATTCGCCATCAAAAATTAACAGGCCAGCACTTTGTTTCTGGATTGTTTCCTGTAAAGAAAGTATTGCCCCACCACCAATAAATGTCGCCGGAATTATTTTCTTTAAGCGTATGACTTTAGCATCGCTTACGTTTAAACCGAGCGCAAGGCTTAAACCTATCGCCTCACTTAACGCACTATCATCATCAATGACACGTGACCGTCCACGGATTGACGTGTGAATTATTATTGCCGTTTGCGGATCTAGCTTAGATGCGATCAATCGGGAGCTTCTTCGTCGGTAGGTTCAAATAAAGAAACCGGAGCCGATGGCATTATGGTTGATATAGCATGTTTATATACTAATTGAGAATGTCCATCACGGCGTAAAAGCATACAAAAATTATCAAACCAAGTAACCACACCTTGCAATTTAACACCGTTTACCAAAAATATTGTTAGCGGAGTTTTTGTTTTGCGCACTGTATTTAGAAACGTGTCTTGTAAATTTTGTTTCTTATCGTTAGGCATAATTATGCTCCGATTTTTTTATTATTAGCGATTCGTACTTATTCATTAACCTATCAAGCAGGCAATGTGAACCTAGTTAAGCAAGAATACTATCTTTATGCTCCCTGCCCTATATACGCTTCTCGTAAAGCCAACGTAACAGCCCCCGGTTTACCGGTATTGATTTTCATGCCATCTATTTTGGTGACTGGCATTACCAATGCAGTTGCGGCGGTAATAAACGCTTCTTTGGCTTGCTGTGCTTCCAAAACTGTGAATTTACGTTCTTCAACGGTTAGTTGAAATTGTTTTGCTATTTCAATTACCGCCAGCCTAGTAACTCCGCTTAATATTCGTGTGCTGGTATTGCGTGTAATAAGTACATTATCCTGACTAATTATCCAGACATTAGTTGATGAACCTTCGGTTATAAAGCCCTGTTTATCAACCATCCACGCTTCGTAAGCGCCTTGTTCTTTAGCTTGGTGTTTCGCCAAAACATTTGGCAATAAAGACACAGATTTTATATCACACCTTTTCCAGCGAATATCGGGTAAAGTAATAACCTCAACACCTGCGTTGGCTTGTTTTTCTGCCGCGCTAAAACTGGTTGATCTAGCAGTTAGTACCATTGACGGCTTTATAGACTTCGGCCATTCATGATCTCTGGGTGCAACCCCCCGGGTGATTTGCAAATATACCATTCCACTGTTTATCCGATTACGACGGATAATTTCATTCAAAATGACATTTAAAGAGCCGGTGGAAAAAGTGATCGGGATTTTTAATTCAGATAAAGATCGCATCAAACGATCAAGATGCGGTTGATGGTCTTGAAGGATTGCCCCCCTGACACTCCATACTTCGTAAACACCATCAGCGAATTGGTAGCCTCTGTCCTCTATATGCACCGAGGCATCAGCATGAGGGAGATAAATTCCATTAACATATGCGATTCTTGACATGTTATTATTGTTTCCAAAATTCAGGCGAGAGAATGGCTACTGCGGCAAGTATTTCAACCCGACCCAATACCATTACCAGCCCTAAAAGTAATAATGAATAATCGGACAGAGTAGAAAAATCTCCAGCAAGGCCATCTGGGGAAATATAAGCCGGTCCAGCATTAGAAATTGATATGATTGTTAATGAGCTAGCATCAGCAAATTCAATGCCGTTAAACCCTAAAGCAATGACAACCAAAGCAATGACCGCAGCATAACCTAACACATACGCCCATAACCCAACTAACTCCTGTGGAGTAATAAGAACTTGTTTGAACTTAATAGAGTTTGTGCTTGATGGGTGGGAAAGCTTTGATAAATCCATAGAGGTTTGTTTGAATAAAATTATAAATCGTATTATTTTCACCCCTCCCGCTGTTGAAACCGCCGCGCCACCGATCAGAACTAATGCCAATATCACAGGTGTTGGTATTGCGGAAAACCCTTCTTTTGTCATTGGTACAGCAGCGGTCGTGAGAAGAGAAATGGAGTTCTTCAAAGCAGACAGAAATGGTTGTCCTAAAGCCCAAAACAACATTCCTGCAGCGATTATTAAGAACAAAAACCCGACAGTTTCTCTATCATTATGATAACTAGCGCGGAACTGTATTACATCCCAGTGTAAAGCAAACCCCATTGCACCGAACATCATACCAACCAATCCTACCCAACTACCAATACTTCCTGTAACTGTCTGATAATCCATTCCATAAGAGGTGTAACCTCCAGTTGAAACCGATCCCATTGTTACCAATATAGCATCGTAAATATCGACTCCTGAAACAAGCATCGTTATTAGAATAATTAGTGAAAGACCGCCATAAACAAGCAACATGCTCCAGCAAATCAATTTTATCCGGCCCGCAACATTACCTTTTTCAATAGTCAAAAATGGCGACCGGTGCACACCGGGAGCTGTCATATTTAACGGAGCCAACACCAATAACGCCATAATAATGGAGGCGTAGCCGCCAAGCCACTGTAATCCTGCATGCCAAAAGCCAAATGAAACCGGCAATTGACTAATTTGAGAAATCCTAGCTCCAGTAGTAGTAAAGTGGGAGATTGTATCAATATAGGCTCTAACCCACCCCTCAGAAGCGTTCACTTCCATTATCGGAATCATTGCTAATAAAGGCATAAAAAGCCAAAAGGAAATAAGCAAAATTATTGATCTACGACTAGAAAGTTGTATTTCAGCCCCCCTAACAATCAAGGAGAAAATCACACCAATACTACCGCTAACAAAACCGCAAAAACTAAAAGCCATAACAGCTGCCGGTTCAGAAAACCCGATAGCTATGCCAACGCTTATCAATGATAAAGCTGACAGGCCAAAGCAGGCATAGGAAAGAATTTTCAATATGGTTACTATTTTCAATCCCCCTAGCTATGAAGTTAGAACAATAAACGACCTAAAATCTGCTTCAGAAATAATCTTTGCTTACACGGAACATTTTTTCGACAGCAGGTATTTCAGATTGCTCAACAAATAAAATGACATGGTCATCAGGTTTGATAATAAAAGAACCACTTGGAAATAACATCTCTCCATCACGGGTGACGGCTCCGACACGAATACCATCTGGTATATCCAAGTCCCGCAAAGGCCGCCCCACCAAGGGTGAGGTAGTAAGAGCCAATGCCTCTATAACTTCCGCTTTGCCATCCTCTACACTTTGCACTGAAATGATACGTCCACGTCGAACGTGTTGCAAAATTGTCGATATAGTGGTCTCTCGTGGGTCAATAAATATGTCGACGCCTAATGGCTCCTTTAATGAATCCAGTGTTCGGTCATTTACCAGACATAAGGCTCTTCGCACGCCCGCTTCTTTGGCCAGACCAGCAGACAGGACATTGACCCGGTCATCATTACTCAGGCTAATGACTATATCAGCGCCATTTACTCCAGCCTCTATTAAAGTATCTCTATCTAATCCATCGCCGTGTAAAACCACGGTCTTTTTTAGTGCAATCGAAGCTTTTTCAGCAGTTTCTTTATCAACCTCGATCATTCGCACCCTTACTCCTGGTAAATGCTCAAGCTCTTGCGCTAAATTAACCCCGATATTTCCACCGCCAATCATGATGATTTTTCGACCACGATCCTCATTTCGACCTAATATATCTAGCGTGCGAGCCACTTGATCAGCGTGGCATATCACATATATTTCGTCTCCGGCGAGTATTTGATCTTCTCCTTTTGGAACAAACAGTTTTCCAGCTCTTTTCACTCCGACGACCATAGAATTAAGATCCGGAAATAATTCAGTTAACTGCGATAATTGAGTGTTTGAAACAGGACAGTTATCAAGCAGTCTAACACCGAGTAAGCTAACCTGACCCTTTGAAAATGGGGTATTCATAAAGGCTCCGGGCGTGGTGACCCTTTGCATAACCGCTTTGGCAACCTCCTCTTCGGGAGAGATAATCACATCAATCGGCATATGGTTTTGTGAAAACAAATCACGCCAAGCTTTATCAAGGTAGTTTTTTGCTCTTATTCTGGCTATTTTAGTTTGAACGCTAAATAAAGAATGGGCCAATTGACAGGCTACCATATTAACCTCGTCCAAATGAGTGACCGCAATTATCATGTCGGTAGATTTAATACCGGCACGCACTAACACATCCGGGTGTGAGCCGTGACCAACAATCCCCCTAACATCGAGGTTAGTACTAATTTTTTGTACAAGTTTGGCGGAGATATCAATTACAGTTACTTCATTATTTTCAGTACAAAGTTTCTGCGCAATACCATAGCCAACCCTTCCTGCTCCGCAAATGATTACTTTCATTCATCTTCTCCGGGAATTAAATTCCTGCTTGAACCGATACCGAGCGTTTTAAGTTTGCGATGCAATGCAGAGCGCTCCATGCCTATATAACTTGCTGTTTTTGAAATGTTACCGCCAAAGCGACTGATTTGGACATTTAAGTATTCTCGTTCAAATTCAACCCGGGCTTCACGCAAAGACAATGAGACAAGACGCTCCACACTAATTCCGCTTTGTTCATTAGTCGTCTCGTTATTATCCGGAATATGTGACAATGTAATGACCTGTCCACCAGAACCATCAGCGAGTATCATCAACCTTTCAACATAATTTCGTAATTGCCGCACATTCCCTGGCCAATCAGCCGCCTGCATCCACCCCATAACATCATCGCCAATTTTTCTTTTGACCAGCCCGGAGCTAGTGCAGATTTTATCCGCAAAAAAACGTACCAGATCGGGAATGTCTTCTCGCCGTTCAATTAGAGATGGCACAACAACCGGAACAACATTCAATCTATGATACAAATCCTCTCTGAATTTACCTAAGGAAATTTCTGATTGCAAATTTCTTGAGGAGGAACTGATCACTCGAACGTCTACATCTACTGGGTGCTGCCCCCCTAAACGCCTGAACCTTTGCCCAACGAGTATTCTCAATATTTTACCCTGTGTTTGCAGGGGCATATCTGTTACCTCATCAATATATAAGGTGCCCATATGGGCTTGTTCAAACAAACCGGTTTTAGTGGTTCTTCCACGATTATCTTCAATTCCAAACAATTCTCTCTCAACAGATTCAGGATCAAGAGTAGATGCATTTACTACTACAAACTCCCCATCAGCACGATGCGATTGTAAGTGAATTGCTCGAGCAATAGTTTCCTTTCCAGCCCCCATACCACCAAGAACCATTACTCTTGAGTTTGCTTGTGCTACTTTTTGAACGATTTGTCGGATTGAATTAACTTTTGAAGAATTACCAATCAACTCTATATTAGCAACATCCTTGGCTTTAAGGGCGAGATTTTCCCTTTTTAGTTTTGATAATTCAAGCGCTCGTCGAACTAGTAACAATAATCTCTCGCTCTTGAACGGTTTTTCAACAAAATCGTATGCCCCTTTACGAATAGCCGCTACAGCGGTTTCTATTGTTCCGTGGCCGGAAATCAAAATAACAGGCAAAGAACTATCAAGACGTTTTACCTCTTCCAGCACGCCAAGGCCATCTATATCACTCCCTTGCAACCAAACATCTAGGACAACAAGCGCCGGTTTTCTTGTCTGGACCTCCTGCAGCGCCTGATCTGAACTAGCTGCTGTTCGGGTTTGATAACCCTCATCTTCCAATATCCCGCTTATTAACTCACGGATATCTTCTTCGTCATCTACAATCAATATATCAGCAGACATCAACTGTCCTCCTGTTTTGTACGCGGGAATATAAGCCTAGCGACAGCCCCTGTCTTACCGTCATCTCTATCAAGCAGCTCAAGCTGTCCATTATGGTCTTCCATTATTCTTTTAACTATTGCTAAGCCAAGACCTGTACCCTTTTGTCTGGTTGTAAAGTATGGCTCAGTTAATTTTTGACGATTATTACTCGGCCAACCAGGGCCATTATCAATGACATCCAACAGTGCGCATTTGCCTAACTTTGCAGTTCTTATTCGCACATGAGGGTTCAGGTTTGCTTGTCCATCAATGCTTGAAGACGTTGACTCTGCTGCGTTTTTTAGGATGTTCAACAGCGCTTGTGAAGAAAGCCTAGAGTCGCAGTCAACCATTATTGACATATCTAAATCGTCAGTTGTTATCTCAACATCGGGAAAAGAAACTTGCTGACTAAAGGCGGTTTCTTTAACTAGGTCAGCTAAATTGACAGATTCAATCTTGGGCTGGGGCATTCTGGCAAAGGACGAAAATTCATCAACCATATGGCCTATGTCGCCAACCTGACGAATTATTGTATTGATACACCTGTCGAAAACATCAGGACTAGTAGTGATTTCTTTGCTGTATTTACGCCGCAATCTTTCAGCAGACAATTGTATTGGCGTTAATGGGTTACGTATTTCATGGGCAATACGTCGTGCGACTTCTCTCCATGCGGCACTACGTTGATCTGAAACAATTTTACTCATATCATCAAAAGTAATTACATAACCATTACCCCCATCGGGCGTAATTATAACATTCAAAATAAGTTGTTGATTTTTCTTTTCAAACTCAACGATACTATGAATCGGACTCAAAGCTGCATCTTCGAGCTGATCAATCAAACTCTTAAAAATCGGAGCAACTTGCAAGACGTTTTTCCCAGCAATTTTTTCCGCATCAAGGTTTAATAATTCACATGCAGATAGATTTGCCAATGTTATGTCCAGTTCACTGTTGATGCCAAACACCCCTGCACTCACCCCGGAGAATACAGTTTCCATGAACCTTCTGCGTTGTTCTGCCATATCGTGCGCGGCAATTAAATCTGAACGCTGGGTCGCAAGTCTAATAGTCATTTCATTAAAGTCACGCGTAAGGCTTGCGACTTCGTCATTTTGACTGCTTGGTAATAATTGTACAGACAAATCTCCGTCACGCACTCGATGTGCTGCTTGCGCCAGCCTTCCGATCGGCAGCACTACCTGATTTGCAGCAGCCAGCCCAACCCATACAGCACCAATCAATACCAATAGAGCGATTTCCAAATAAACAAGAACGAAAGAGCGGGTAAGCCGCCCTCGCTGTGAATTGGCTTCTCGGTAAGCAACCCTAGCATTTTGCGCCTCTACCAAGTTCAACAAGCTACCGCTAGTGGCGTATCTTGCCACGTATAAATACGCATTTTCATAAGACTGTAGCTTGTACAACCCTCGTATCAGGTTTTGATCATTTTCAAAATGCAGGTTTATACTTCCAGAGTCTGCGGCCTCGAAAGCCTCGACCGTTGGTGTTGCAAATGGAGGGGCTCCATCAAATTCGGTTAATGATAGTATGGTTCCGTGATTATCAATGATGTATGCTGATTGAAAAAAGCGATGTTCAGCCTGTAAGCGTAGATAATTTGTGTAAATTATCGGTCCGCCAACAAATTGTTCCACGGCTTCTGGCTGGTTCAAGTCAATTGCCATTGGCCTAATTTCGCTAACAACCTCGTCACGTTCAGCATTGAACGCAGCCTCGGCAACTATGGCCGCTTTATTAACAGCGGTCTCGACAACTGGTGAAAACCAATTCTCTATACCCTGCGAATAAACTATTGCAAAAAACACACCGACAATGATTGCCGGTAAAATTGCAGCGCCACTAAATAATGTTGCAAAACGAACATGAAGTCGTGGCGCAAATTCATCGGTTGAAGACTTACGCATTAACCGTAATAGTTTAATACCAATAAAAATGGCTAAGCCAATGATAAGTATCAAATTAAACAATAGTATATAATATAAAGGTTGACTTGCGGGGCCTAATTTACCTGCTCCAGAAAGAGCAAAAAAGGCAGACAAAACCGTTACTGATATTGTCAGAGCATAAAGCGCGCCAAAGATAGCTGAGGATAAAAGGTTAAGTGGCCGCGAAAACCTTTCGGCCACCTGATTTGTATTACTGTACACGCTCATATAATTTTAACGCCTAAACAAGCTCACTTGCTTACACACTGTCCTATGTGTTGCGCAAAATCAACATATTGTTGCGAAATAGTCACTTTTTTTGTAATAAAAAATGCCGTTGCATTTTTTTGCGAAGCGTATTGCGATTTATTCCTAGCAATTTGGCGGCTCTAATCTGATTGTTACCTGTCCGGTGAAGCGTTATTTCTAGCAAGGGTTTTTCAACAATATCGATAATATGCTGGTATAAGTTCTTTTGTTCCACTTGCGTAGACACTAAGGTCTCTAACATTAAACTAATGTCTGGTTTAGTTTTTTTTACGCTAAGTTGATATTCTAATAATTGACGGATTTGTGAAGCGTTAATAACACGAGAATTAAACTGGGTAGCTGTTCGCGACATTAAATTTTTAAGCTCCCTAGCATTACCTTTACAAAAATGAACTAACAACAATTCTATAGCTTCATCATTTAAAGTCTTTTGGTAGCCTGAGGCTTGTCCCATAAACTCCCTAGCCAATTCACTAATATCATCCCGTCGCTGTTGCAGATCAGGAAACTCTATATGCAAAACTTGCAGCCTACTTAACAATTCAGGAATAATATCATTTGGCACGGTGGTAACTGCAGGTTGATTGCAAAAAAGAGATATAACTCTTGCAGGGACTTTCGTTCGTTCATTTGCATCAAACCAGTCACATAGTAAGTACTGATTTTGTTTTGAGAACATATTCAAACGCCTTAACACCAAAGTGTCGCCAGCCTTTACATTATTTAACAAGTTTAAATCAGTGCTTGGAACAAAACAGTGCAATTTATTGTTTATCAGCTTGCCATACTTATGAATTAGGTTAGCTGCCAAAAACTTGCCACTTCCGGAAGAACCACTAATTAGTACCGGCAAACTGGACCGTGCAGAATTTGTAATATCTCGTATCACCTGTTGCATTGCACTGGATTTAGCGACCAACGGAGCAATGGAGCCATTCGAAATTACCGCGCCTTCTTTTGAAGGATTCACCAAGGCACTCTTAATAGTCGAGGCCAACGAAGAAAAACTATATGGCCGGGCAAAGAAATCTATCGCGCCAAATCGAGAGGCTAATAAAGACGCCAAAACTGTATTATCACCTCCCAAGGCTATTACTGGACACTTTGGTACAGTACGAACTATTTCTTGTAGAACATCAAAACCATTTCGCTCGGAATCAAATAAATCCACATCAAGAACAACCAATGAAAATTGTTCCTTACTTGTCATTTTCAACACAATTGACAAGTCATCAGTTGCTCGCACTTTATAGCCCAATGCAGCAATATCTTTTGCTAAATCCGCCCGTCCGGATTGATTGCCGACCGCTATCAATATAACCAACTTTTTATTCATGATTTTGACAGTTCATGTTTTCCATAAAATAGCTCACTTAACATTTCACGAATTTCCATAGCATCGCTCTTACGGCAAACTGTTGAACGAAAACCAATAAGCTCAGGGCTAGTTTTTGCCCCGAAAGCCACATCAATAGTCCATGCGATATGTTTACGAAACATTTTAACTCCAGCTATTGGGCCGTATAGCTCAAGACTTCCGGTAAATTGCTCAAGTAAGTAACCTAGTTGTTGTTCCAGAGTTGGGATCCGCCCTACTCTACCAGCTAATTCATCGGCAATCATCCCGGGAAGCCACGGCCTGCCACAAGCTGCTCTACCGATCATTACCCCGTCCGCACCTGACAAGTCTAAAGCTGTCCGAGCATCTTTGGTTGAACATATATCCCCATTAACCAGCAACGGCACTGATATAGCCTCTTTGACTTGCCTAACCATCGACCAATTAGCTGAACCTTTATAAAACTGGCAACGAGTTCTGCCGTGAACACAAATCATAGATACCCCAGCATCTTCCGCCCGCTTTGCGAGTTCCGGTGCGTTTATACTCGAATGATCCCACCCCAAGCGCATTTTCAAAGTTACTGGAATTTCAACCGCAGAAATCACAGCCTCAATTAACGTGAGTGCGTGATCCAAATCACGCATTAAGGCCGAACCAGATGCCCCTTTTGTCACCTTACGAGCCGGACAACCCATATTTATGTCAATTATATGGGCTCCGGCATCAGCTGCGATTCTTGCTCCTCTGGCCATCCACCTAGCTTCTCTACCGGCCAATTGTACGACAAATGGTTCTGATCCGGCATCATTGGAAATTTTGCGAACTACATCTTTACGACCAGCCACAAGCAATTCACTAGCAGTCATTTCACTCACCACCAGGCCAGCACCTAGCTTGCGTACTAGTTTGCGAAAGGGTAAATCACTAATTCCCGACATTGGGGCTAGAACTACAGGATTATCCAGAGTTATATTTTGGATTTGAATTGTCATGCCATGATGGACTATAGCTGTATAATTAAGGTCAAGCTTCTTGTTGCCATGGATGCAACGATTTGGAAACAGGTCAAATAAATGAAAACTGATGTAGTAATTGTTGCTGCGGGAAGTAGCGTGCGGTTTGGAGGTGAAACTCCAAAACAATATTGCAAACTATCTGGACAAGCAGTCCTGAAGCATACCTATGATTTATTTGCAAACTCACCTCTTATTCGTAAAGTAATAGTTGTTATAGCAAAAACCGATCTTAAGTTATTTAAGCAAGCATTTAACGGATCTAGTCCTGATTTTGTTTATGGTGGAGCCAAAAGAAGCCAATCTGTCTTGGCTGGATTGCAGTCATTACAAAATGACCCACCTAATAAAATTTTAATACATGATGCAGCCAGGCCTTTTGTTAATGAAAATACTATTATCTCCATCATTACCATGCTTGATGAAGTACAAGGCTGCGCGCCAGCTTTACCTATCGTTGATGCGATCAAATATGTAGATGCAAAATCTGGAAGAATTACGGCCGACGCTGATCGTGATCAAATTTTTCGCATACAAACCCCACAAGGCTTTTGCTATTCGTCTCTCGTGAACTCATATAACCAATTAGATAGTAATGAGGATGCTCATGATGATTTGACACTAGCATTACGTAATGGAATGGTCTGTAAAACAATTCTTGGATTATCGGAAAATTTCAAGATTACGACAAAAAGTGATTTGCAAAAGGCTGAACGCAATATGGTACAAAAGACTAAATTCAGCGTCACCGGAACTGGTTTTGATGTTCATCAGATATGTGAGGGAACGGGCATGGTTTTATGTGGTGTGCATATCCCGGGTAATATATCCCTAAAAGGTCATTCGGATGCTGATGTTGGGCTGCATGCAATAACAGATGGATTGCTTGGCGCTATGTCTTTAGGGGACATTGGTGATCACTTCCCGCCATCAAACGAAAAATGGAAGAACGCCAGTTCTGATACGTTCCTTTCTCATGCCAAACGTCTAACAGATCAAAATCATGCTACAATAGCCCATGTTGATATAACGGTGATTTGTGAAGCCCCTAAAATCAAGCCATACAAACAACAAATGCGAAAGCGAATTGCAGAAATTCTAGAGATTGACTTTTCGGCGGTAAGTGTAAAAGCCACAACTACCGAATTATTGGGGTTTACTGGTCGCGGCGAAGGTATAGCAGCTATGGCCAGCGTTACGATTATTAAGGAAACCAAATGAATTTATTAAGTAAAGTGTTAGCAACTTTTTTTGGCTCAGGTTATTTACGCCCGGCCCCAGGCACATGGGGGTCTTTGGCTGCTTTGCCTCTTGGTGTATGGATTTTGGTTGTAAGCAGTTGGTATGTTTTACTGGCATTGACAATAGTTATATTTTTTATCGGCGTTTGGGCTTCGGATCATTACTCTAAAACCACCGGTAATAAAGATCCCTCAGAAGTGGTCATCGACGAGGTTGCAGGGCAATGGTTGGCTTTGGTGTTTGTGCAACCTGTATTATGGCAAGTTTTGGCAGCTTTTGTGCTGTTCCGCTTGTTTGATATTACCAAGCCGTGGTTAATCGGTCGCCTAGAGAAATTACCCGGTGGTTGGGGGATAATGTCTGATGATATTCTGGCGGGATTGGTTGCTGGTGTATTGATTTTCTTGTCTCGCTTGTTCTTGCCTATATAATGCTTAAAAAGGGTTGAGAAATGTTTCCAGATGATATTATGGCGCAAGTAAAAAGTGTTCTGCAAGCTGCAAAAACCGGTAACAATATGATCGCCGTAGCAGAAAGTTGTACTGGTGGATTACTTAGTGGCGCAATAACTGCTGTTGATGGTTCGTCTGAAGTCTTTGATTGCGGGTTTACCACCTATTCCTACAAAGCAAAAACATCTCTTCTTGGTGTGCCGCAAGGCATGTTGGTCGAGCATGGCGCCGTTAGCGAACAAGTTGCGGGGTTAATGGCCGAAGGGGCGCTGGCTGCATCAAATGCTAATATTTCTGTTGCAATTACCGGAATTGCCGGACCAGGCGGTGGTACAATAGAAAAACCGGTTGGTCTGGTCTGCTTCGCTGTGGCTAGGATCGGCTATAAAACAGTTACAAAAGAATGTCACTTCGCTAATAACGGCCGCGTAGCTATTCGCATTGACAGCGTCAAGCAAGCCCTATCCATGCTTATGGATAGTTTGTAATTCAAATATTTCTTTTTGCACAGTTTCATCAAGGTTAGAATCTATGGTTGGTGATGCAAATAATTGCTTCGCTCTTCTTTCAAAGGCTTCTAAAATGGATTGCTCGGCGCGAATCTGTTTTGCTGCAAAAAAATTCGCCATCAAAGGCAACGAGAAAGTAAAATCAACCCAAAACTCCACCAGTGTCGAACCATCTGAAAGTTGATGGAACCGCCAATGGTTTTCTAATTTACGAAATGGCCCCTTAACTAACACAACCGATATCTCAAGAGTTTTTTCGTTACGAAGAACATCGGTGATGAATGACTCGCGGAGCATTTTATATTTAATTCTTACTTCGGCTCTCATTTTTGTGTCGTTTGAAGAAATAACTCGCAACGCTGAAATAAAATTTATAAAAACCGGATAATCTTCCACGTCCCAAGCAAGTTGATGCAACTGCTCTGGAGTAAATGGCATGTGGCGAAAAACGTGACGAACGCCCATATTATAACTGCTTAGCCAATCTTGCCGCTTGCAACTTAGCAAAGTCGTCACCGGCATGGTGACTAGACCTAGTTAGCGGGCTGCTTGAAACCATCAAAAAACCTTTGGAGCGAGCAATTACTTCGAGCGCCTTGAACTCATCAGGTGAAACAAAGCGTTTCACCGGAGCATGTTTGCGAGTTGGTTGTAAATATTGGCCAATAGTAATGAAATCGACATCAGCCACCCGCATGTCGTCCATTACTTGCATTATTTCCTGTTTGCTTTCACCAAGTCCAACCATAATTCCGGATTTTGTAAATTGCATCGGGTCACGTTGTTTTACTTTTTGCAACAGCCGTAAAGAGTGAAAATACCTGGCTCCGGGGCGAATACTTAAATACATTGAGGGAACTGTTTCAAGGTTATGGTTGAACACATCTGGCTTGGCGTCGATCATAATTTCCGCCGCGCCCTCTTTGCGCAAAAAATCGGGAGTTAGTATTTCAATACTTGTATCTGGACAACTTTTACGAATTGCCGCGACTGTTGCCGCAAAGTGCGTTGCACCACCATCAGCCAAATCATCACGATCCACAGATGTGATAACAACGTGTTGCAATTCCATTTCCAGCACGGCTTTAGCAACTTTTTGCGGCTCAGTTGAATCCAAAGGCTCTGGCATTCCCGTGCGTATATTACAAAAAGCACAAGCTCTGGTGCAAGTGTCGCCCATTATCATTAAAGTGGCGTGTTTTTTATCCCAACACTCGCCCATGTTCGGACATGCCGCTTCCTCGCAAACTGTTACTAATCCCTTTTCATGTACTATTTTACGGGTTTCAAGATAACCTTTGCCCAAAGGTGCCTTGACCCTGATCCACGAAGGTTTGCGCAAAACGTCACTATCGGCACGTTTTTGCTTTTCCGGGTGTCGAACTTTTTGTTTTGTATTGTCAATTATTGTTGGCATTTCAACACTCTTTAGTATTTGCGAGTTTAGCTTAAGTTACCAATCTGCAAGCGCAAAGGTTTATTTGTTGTCATACTTGTTTTACCAAGGTGGCTTAATTTAACTCATTTACTAAATTATACCGCCCCGGCGATAATTCCACAGAAATCTTTTGCTTTTAAAGAAGCTCCACCGATCAAGCCGCCATCAACGTCTTTCCAGAAAAAATATCTTTTGCATTTTGCGACTTAACAGAGCCGCCATATAAAATGCGGGATTTTGATAATTTATCACCACCAATTTCCTGTAACAACTCACGAATACATCCATGCATCTGGTTAATATCAGCGCTTGTCGCGGTTTCACCTGTCCCGATTGCCCAAACCGGCTCATAGGCAATAACGCAATTATTAGAATTAGCACCTTTTGGTAAAGACTTCTGGATCTGACTTTTGACGGCATTTATAGCATCACCAGCTTGGCGTTGCGCGAGGCTTTCGCCTACACAAACAATGGCAATCAAACCAGCCTGCAATGCAGCTTCAGCCTTTTTTCGAACTGTTTCACTGGTTTCATTATGATTAGCTCTTCGTTCTGAATGACCAACAATACAATAACTTGCTCCGGAATCCTTAAGCATTTTTGCTGAAATATCACCAGTATGCGCGCCGGCCATTTCCCAATGACAATCTTCACCGCCAACATTCATTCCGGTTGCTTGAGCAATGCTTGCGAACTTGGCTAAAAGAGTTGTTGGTGGACAAATCAAGATATCGTGGTTTTTAAATTGATCAGCAGATACCTGATCAATCATTGCTTGAAACTCTGCAGCATCCGCCAGCAATCCATTCATTTTCCAGTTGCCAGCTATTAGCATTTTTCGTGTCACATTTCTCTCCTATAAACTGCCATCTAGTCCTGTCCCTAGCAGTCATCACAATCTCACGCAACTATACAGTAAATCGCTCTTGCGAGACTTAACTTCTACGCATACATTGCCGCGCTTGGAATGTATAGAAATAGAAACCCACGGAGTCCTTGATGCTTGATGCTATGCGTAATTCGCTTAAATCACCCTTTGCAGTAGTGTTTATCGGGCTGATAGTACTTAGCTTCGTAGTTTGGGGAACAGGTGACGTCCTAAAAGGCGGAACTGGTGATGCAGTAGTTGTAGTAGGGCCAGAAAAAATTACTGTTGATGAGTATAGAGTAAAATGGCGGCGAGTAGTTGATAATCGCCTTAGAGAAAGTAACGGTAGGTTTTCTGAAACTGAAGCTAAAGAACAAGGATTAGATCAACAACTGCTGGATAGGTTAATTACCGAGGCTGCATTAACAGCCAAAATGAACGAACTCGGTGTTAGCGTTTCAACGGCAATGGTAGTCAAATTCGCTCGTAACTATGAAGCATTTGCCGACCCATTCACAGGTAAATTCAGTGATGATCAGTACCTTGATACATTAAGTCGTGCCCAATTAACCCCAAGGCAGTTTGAAGAAGATGCAAGAGCAGATCTTGGCCGCAGGCAAATCCTATCAGTAATTTATGATGGAATTCCCTCGCCTATATCTTTCACTAGACTTGTAATGGCTTATCAACAAGAGATGCGGCAAGTAGAATCAATATTCCTGCCGGCATCTTCATTACCCAAGATAAATGAGCCGACTAATGCGCAGTTAGAAGAATTCTTTTTAGAACATGCCGGACAGTTTATGATTCCGGAGCGCCGCGCAGCCACGGTCGTATTGATGTTGGCGGCAGATATAGAGCTGGAAATAAACCCGACAGAGGAAGAGCTTCGGGCAGTGTACGAATTTGAAAAAGCTAAGTACTCCAAAGTTGAAACACGCTCTTGGGTGCAAATCCAAGTTGATGATCAAGTAATAGCAGAGGTCGTGGCAAAACGTTTGGGAGCCGGTGAAGATGCTGCCTATATTATGTCTGACTTAAAAATTGCGGGTGACCCAATTTTAGTGGAAAATACTGAAGTTAGAAATTCACCCGATGATCAAATTGCAGAAGTGGTGTTCAAGGCACAAGCAGATACAAGCGGTGTTGCCGAAGGGCGCTTCAAATGGGCTGCCTGGAAAATAATTGCCATAGACCCGGGATATGAAAAGTCGTTTGAGGAAGTACTGGTCGAGTTGAAAAAAGATTTCACTTCTGAAGAAGTCAGCAACCGGCTTTACAAGATTATGGGAGACTTTGAAGGTGCTAGAGCAGACGGAATGGATATTGAGGAGGCCGCGGAATCTCAACAATTAGTCGCAATCAGCCTACCACCAGTTGACAATCGCGGAACCGATGAAAACTTACAAAGCGTCGATATTTTCACGCAGAACCCAAAAATACTGGAAACTTTATTTTCTCTTGATGAATTAGTGGAAAGCCATATCGAAGAAACTGCAAATGGCGATTTTTTTGCACTAACTGTAAATCAAGTCATTGCCTCTCGAAGCCCTGACCTTGACGAGGTTCGTGATCAAGTGATCCTCGCATGGAAGTCGGAACAAAAATCAAAGGCTATGCGTGAGCTTGCAAACTCAGTTAAAGCAGACTTGGATTCTGCGATGTCTGCAAATGATGTTTTGAGCAAATACCCAAATAGCAGATTAGAAATATCTATATTGAACCGTTATCAACCAGAGCCAACCATACCGGCTGGATTATCAAACCGGCTGTTCTCTATCAATGTTGGGCAATCTGTTTTTGATGTTGTTTCGACTACTGGTGAACTTGTTGTTTCCAGATTACAAAACATTATACCATCGCCGGTTATATCAGATGCAAATCTCATGTTATTACGCTCAAGGATGGATCAAGAAGTTGAAAGAGATTTAGAAAACTTGTTTATATCCGGTCTGCGTTCATCATATACAATAAGACAAGATCAACGACTAAAAGCGCTGGCCTTAGGTGATGGATAATCTTCATGTCGATAACACAACTTTCCAGAATTATTGCAAAGTTAGTTCGGCCGGTGAGCCATATTTAGCTACTATTAAAGTTATTGATGACCTTACCACCCCGGTGGCAGCTTTGCTTAAAATTGGGCTTGATCAGAATAATATATTTCTACTTGAATCAGTAAAGGGCGGCGAAACCAGAGGCCGGTACTCTGTTATCGGTCTAAACCCTGATCAGTGTTTTAGAGTCTTGGCTGGCAAGCCACAAATCAGCGTCAACAATAGTGAATTTGTCGATATTGATGATAGCCCTGTTGTCGCATTACGCAATTTTGTACAGCAGTCCGATGTGCCCGTCTTACCAGACCTGCCGCCAATGCTTAGTGGGGTTTTTGGCTATATAGGCTATGATGCAGTTAACTGGATCGAAAATATTCCATTGAAAATAGGCTCTAACCTACAAACACCTGACGCAGTTCTCATCAGGCCGACTTTAATGGCTGTTTTTGATTCCGTAAAACAAGAAATAATACTGTCTCGACGTATTGAACCAACACCTTCCAAGAAACAAGCTCGTGTTTGGCAAACAGTGCAATTGGAATTACAAAACTTGCGGGATAAAATTTTGGGACAGTTAAAAGTCTCACCCGTTATTCAAAGCCAAAAGCCGAATAATCGACTAAAACCTAGCAGTAATACCAGTAAAAAGCAATTTCAGCAGATGGTGCGAAAAGCAAAAAGTTACATCAAAGACGGAGACGTTTTTCAAGTAGTTTTAAGCCAGCGGTTTTCTGTTCCTTTTACCAATCACCCTTTTGCTTTGTACCGCTCTTTACGCAAGAGCAACCCGTCGCCATTCTTGTATTATATGCAATTACCTGAGTTTTGCATCATTGGTTCTAGCCCGGAAATATTAGTACGTGTTCGCAATAATAAAATTACTATTCGGCCAATAGCTGGAACCCGTCCTAGAGGGGCAACACTTGCAGAAGACGAAAAAAATGAACTTGATTTATTAGCTGACAAAAAAGAATTAGCCGAGCACTTAATGCTACTTGATCTCGGCAGAAATGATGCTGGTCGTGTTGCCAAATCCGGTACAGTTAAAGTCACAAAATCATTTGCCATCGAGCGCTATAGCAAAGTCATGCATATAGTCTCAAATATAGAAGCTGATCTAGCAACAAAATCAGATGCTCTTGACGCTCTATTTGCTGGATTTCCACACGGAACAGTCTCAGGTGCTCCAAAAATTAGAGCTATGGAAATCATCAGTGAACTTGAGCAAGAAAGCCGCGGAATTTATGCTGGGGCAATTGGATATTTCTCTGCAAATGGTGACTTGGACACCTGTATTGCACTTCGTACCGCTATCATCAAAAACGAAGTGATGCATGTACAGGCAGGCGGCGGTAATGTTTTGGATAGTGATGAAGAAGCAGAACGTATGGAAACCATACATAAAGCTCAGGCATTATTCGATGCAGCCGCAAGTGCATGGCGTTTTGATGTAACAATCAAGTCATCAGGGGAAATTTGATGATATTGGTGATTGATAATTATGACAGTTTTACATTCAACCTTGTTCACTACCTCGAAGAATTGGGCGCAAAAACTCGTGTTTATCGCAATGATGATAAATCTGTTGAAGAGTTTTTAGCACTAAAGCCAAAAGGCATATTGCTCTCTCCTGGCCCCTGCACTCCGAACGAGGCTGGGGTTTGCCTTGAGTTAATAAAGAAATTACCGGCAAGCACTCCGTTATTAGGCGTGTGCCTTGGTCATCAAGCCATTGGTCAAATATTTGGCGGAGACGTGATTGCTGCAAAGTCAATCATGCACGGTAAAACCAGTTCCATAAACCATAACAACACAGGTGTTTTCAAAGATATTACTGATCGATTTACTGCTACCCGTTACCACTCATTAGCCGTAGAAAGAGATAATATACCAGACTGCTTGGTGGTGAATGCGTGGACTGATGATGGTGAAATTATGGGACTTATGCATCGCTCTTTACCAATACATGGGGTGCAGTTTCACCCAGAATCTATAGCATCAGAATATGGACATGAGCTTTTGCAGAATTTTCTGAATTTATGTAATAAAATGACAAATTGCCATGAGTGAATTTCGTAAAATCATCGAGTATATGTGTGAGGCAAAAGAATTACCGGATTCAATAGCAACTAAAGCGTTTACCTTAATCATGTCTGGTCAGGTAAATGACGCATCTATTGCCGGGTTTTTAACCAGCTTACGCACCATTGGTGAAACAGAAGCCATAATAACGGCCGGAGCCAAGGTGTTACGGTCACGGTTGACCCCAGTTGATGCACCAGATGGAGCAATTGACACTTGCGGAACCGGCGGCGATGCCAAAGGTTCGCTTAATATTTCAACCGCTGTAGCAATAGTCGCGGCAGGTGCAGGGGCAGTAATAGCAAAACACGGCAATAAGGCGCTTTCTTCAAAATCCGGTTCATCGGAAGTGTTGGAAAAATTGGGGGTTAAGCTATCTCAACCAACGGGCGGTGTTGAGGCTTGCATGAAAGAAGCAGGTATTGGTTTTATGTTTGCTCCGGCTCATCACTTGGCGATGAAACATGTAGCTTTGGCTCGAAGTGAGTTGGGCATTCGAACTATATTTAATTTGCTTGGCCCGTTAAGTAATCCAGCCGGAACCAAACGGCAATTACTTGGTGTTTTTGATCAAAAATGGCTAACACCAATGGCGCAAACTTTGGCAAACTTGGGCGCGGTTAAAGCATGGATCGTGTGTGGTGATGATGGTATGGACGAACTTACCACAACTACCACATCAAAGGTTGCTGCCTTACAAAACGGTAATATCACCAGCTTTACTATTGATCCTGTGAAATACGGTATCCCCCTTTGTCGCCCCGAAGATTTGGCCGGAGGTAGTCCAACACAAAATGCCAAAGCAATAACCCGCCTACTCGATGGAGAAACCGGAGCATATCGGGATATTGTTACACTGAATACCGGCGCGGCACTTCTTGTCGCGGATATTGTTCCTGATCTTGAGCAGGGAATAGCAAAAGCCAAAGCTGTGATTGATGATGGCCAAGCTAAACGAGCTTTATCCAAACTTGTTGCTGTATCTAATCAATCATGAGTATTTTAGACAAAATAGTACATGGTAAACGTCGCGAGTTATTACAAGAAACTACAATTACTCCATTATTTGAACTGCAACAGCAAGTTCAAAATTGTCCGCCAGTGCGCGGATTTAAACACGCCATTTCTAATCCTGTTATAGCTAACCGACCGGCTCTAATCGCGGAAATTAAAAAAGCCAGTCCGTCAAAAGGACTTATTCGCGAAAACTTTAATCCAAAAAAACATGCAGTTTCTTATAAAGAAGGTGGCGCCAGTTGTTTGTCAGTTCTAACGAATAATTATTTTATGGGAAATGACGAACATTTCATAAGTGCTAGAACCTCTACAAATCTTCCTATGTTGCGTAAAGATTTCATCATAGATCCATGGCAAATATATCAATCCAGAGTAATCGGCGCTGATTGTATTTTGCTAATAATGGCTATTTTATCAACCGACAAAGCTTTGGAGCTTTATGAAACCTGCATGAAATTGGAACTGGACGTTTTAGTTGAGGTTCATGACAAACGAGAATTGCAAAGAGCTTTGCTATTGCCCGATAATTGTATGATCGGGATAAACAATCGTAATTTACATGATTTCTCGACCGACCTTAATACCACTACAGGTTTGCTAGCAAGAATAGGTGAAGATCGTGTTGTAATTTCAGAAAGCGGAATAAAAACTCCCGCTGATGTAAATAAAGTCACCAAAGCTGGAGCCAAAGGAATCCTCGTTGGCGAGAGTTTGATGCGACAAGGCGATATACAAGCCGCAACCCAAAAGTTATTATCAGTCTGATGATGAACTTCCTTCAATTTTAGATAAGAAATTAATAATTTTCCGCGCCACTATATCTGGTTGCTCCGGTAATATTGCGTGGCCAGCTTGAGCTATTACTATTACCTGAACGCGTTCTGGAAAATCCCGTTTTAACAGGTCAGAAGTTGTCTCTGGAGGCGCAATTCTATCTTTTGCTCCTTGCAATACCATTATAGGCGTAATTCCCCCTGCTGCTCGCCAATCAGATACAGAAGTTGCCTGAACTGCTTGTATTTGCAATTTCGCTCCTGCTTCATACCAGCCATTCAGCCAGTATTTGGGTATTTCATTGCCATCAGCAAAAAACGCATATGCAATTTCGTCCCGACGTTTATTCGGTAGCATACGCCAATTAAAACTATTCATCAGGGCTTTGGTAACACGCTGTTCAGGATTTAATTTTTGCGAACCGCCAGATGCAATCAATACCAAACCACCGACATTATCAGGGTACCTTGTTGCAACGGCTCTTACCACCCTGTTTCCAAACGCATGCCCAATTCCGTAAACCATATCATTAGCAGTTACGCCATCAGTTACCATTGCTGCTGCTGCATCATCAGCCAACAAAAACAATGATAAATTTTGAACATTCGTCCCATTAGTTGAAGCGCCAACACCGCGCATCTCAATAGCTATAGTTCGAAACCCTGCCTTATGAAGACTTTCCGCTAGTTCGTTAAAATCACTAACCGAGCGACCAAGACTAGACAATAACATTACTCGCGGCCCCTGCCCTGCAGCATAAACAGCAATTCTTGCACCATCTGGTCGTTCGACGAAAGACAGATTGCCAATGGGTTCACGCGCCGTCTTGGGGAACAAACAAAGTACATAAACCATTGTGATAACAGCTATAACTATAACAAAGCCGACAAATAATTTTAGCACCTTAATCATCAAGAGCACCTTACCAAAAAATCAATGATATATCACATGGTTGCTATTAGCACATAAATCACTTTAGTCTAAACCATCAGGGAGTGGGACGAATGAAAATTATTAAATTTATTGGGCTAATTATTTTGATTGTCGTCATTGGTGGCGGAATATTTTTAACTGGTGTTAAACAAAACTGGTATGGCAAAAGTCGCGGCGCAGGAGAGATAATTGGAGCTGAATTACCTAAAAATATAATTGAAGATAGACAAAAAACCCAATTAGAAACTGCGATAGCACTAGGAACCAACTCGCCAAAACAAATCTTGTTTGGTGATGTTCATGTCCATAGTACATTTTCAACCGATGCTTTTTTGTGGTCATTGCCCATATATGGTGGTGAAGGCTCACATCCGATAGCCGATGCCTGTGATTTTGCCCGATATTGTTCGGCAATAGATTTTTGGTCAATTAATGATCACTCCGAAGCATCAACTCCAGCAAGGTGGGCAGAAACCAAAGAAAGCATACGTCAATGCAATGCCCGTGCCGGTGACGTTAACAACCCTGATATTGTAACATTTATAGGATTTGAGTGGTCACAAGTTGGCCGCACACCACAAACCCATTACGGACACAAGAATGTAATTTTCAAGGGATTGGATGATAAGGATATTTCTTTACGCCCTATTGCTGCATCCGGCCCTGCAAGCGAGACAATTCGTGGTTCTGCCACTCAAATGGATTGGCGACTTGCATTGGCTGATTTTCCCAACCGACAGAGTTATTTTGATTTTAGAACGTTTGCTCGTGAGATAAGAGAAGTTCCTGATTGTAATCCTGATACACCCTCAAGTGAATTACCTTTGGATTGTTATGAACAAGCAGCAGACCCAGGTGCATTAGCTGATCGTTTGGATCAACAAGGAATGGACTATTTACTAATTCCGCACGGTACAACTTGGGGGTTTTATACGCCACCGGGCACCAGCTTTGACAAACAGCTATCGCCACAAATGCGTCCAGAGAGGCAGACCTTGATAGAGGTGATGTCAGGGCATGGAAATGCCGAAGAATATCGCTCATGGCGCTCTATCGACATTATAGATGTGGATAAACTACTGTCATCGTGCCCAAACCCAAGCAAGAATTACCTGCCAAGTTGTTGGCAAGCCGGCGAGATAATTAGAGACCGTTGCTTGAAAGCAGGAGAAAATAATGACGAGTGTGAAGCGCGAGCCATAAAAACCCGCGAGTTATATTCAAATTTAAGTGTGGCTGGACACACAATTGTATCAGGTGATGAAATCGTTGACTGGCTTGATGGCGGGCAATGCAAGGATTGTTTTTTGCCGGCATTTAACCACCGTCCTGCTCTATCAGTGCAGTATGGATTGGCTATCAGTAATTTCGAAAATGACGCAGATAATCCAACCAGATTTAATTGGGGTTTTGTTGCTGCGTCCGATAATCACAGAGCCAGACCCGGTACAGGCTACAAGGCATATGTACGAAATAGGAATACTGAATCAACAGGTGCAATCAATAAAAGCTGGCGCAGCAAAATGTTCCCTAGTGAAGAAAAACTAGCGTCACCTTTACCCGTTACTAGAGAGTCCGTCTGGGATAATCCCGGGTTCCATCTGTTAGAAATGGAACGCCAATCCAGCTTCTTTACCACAGGGGGATTAACTGCCGTTCATGCAAATGGCCGCTCGCGAGACGCGGTTTGGGAGGCAATGCAACGCCGTGAAACCTATGCTACGTCTGGGCCGAGAATTCTTTTATGGTTCGACAAACTAGAAGACGATGGCTCGAAATTAGTTATGGGTAGCAGCACTGTTACTGACAAAAATCCACAGTTTAGAGTACGAGCTGCCGGTGCGTTCAAGCAAAAACCCGGCTGTCCGGATTTTGCCTCAGCAGGCTTGCCTGAAGAAAGATTTGAGAAATTATGTCGTGGTGAATGTTATAATCCATCTTCTGAACGTTTGAAAATAACCCGTATTGAGGTGATTAAAATCACTCCGCAACAATTTGAAAATGAGAATATTGATGGACTTATCAATGATACATGGAAGAGCTTTGATTGTGACGATCAAGGGCAAGGCTGCACAATCACTTTCGATGATCCTGACTATGTAAGCGGGAATCGCGATAGCATTTATTATGTAAGGGCAATTCAAGAAGCCACGGCAACCATAAACGGTGCAAATTTGCGCTGTATTTATGATGGAGACGGAAAGTGCATATCGGTCAACCCATGTTATGGAGACTATCGCACACCGCAAAGTGATAATTGTATAGCTGATGTAGAAAACCGCGCGTGGTCTTCTCCGATCACTTTGCGAATGCCTAAACAAGCTGCAATTCCGCTGGATTGACCCATGGCTGAAATGTCAATTTCTCGCTGGCGCAGACTAGCCTTGTTATTTGGTATAGTTGCCGGTCTTACGATGGCTATTCTAGCCTCCCTAAACGATGAATCCCAAGCCAACCAACGGTTATCACCCAGCGCGTTGGTGATGGTTGATGACAGTGCTATCTTACAAGCAGATTTAGTTAGAGCATTAACAGCGGTATCCGCTGGCCGAAGAAACTTACTCACCGAAGACGATGAGCAGGCAATTTTACAGCGATTGATTGATGAAGAGTTATTGCTACAACGGGCGATAAAGCTTGGGCTAGTTGAAGCTGAACCTGAATTACGAAACTCATTAGTTGCTGCTTTAACCCGTGAAGTTATTTCCCGTAGCCGTTCAGAAGACGTTGATAAACAAAAGTTAGAAGAGTTTTATGAAACCAACAAACAGTTATTTACCCAAAAGCCAAGATACTTTGTAAAGGCGGTATTTCTAGCAAACCCAAAGAACGCCGCAGAGTTTGAAGCTGCTTTAGCCAATGAGGATAGTATTGACACCTTAGTGAATAATTTTGCCGGCAACATTCCTGTTCCTGAAGGATTGCTGCCAAAACAGAAGTTAATCGACTATTTAGGACCCCAAGCTTTAGTAGATATTGACGCCATGGAAATTGAAACTTGGTCAAAGCCCATTGATGAGCAAAATGCATTTTGGCGAATTTTTTTGGTTGATAAAACTACAGAAACCATTTTTGCACGAGATATAATAGAGCAGCAGGTTTTGACAGCGTTCAAAAACCAACGAGATGATATAGCTCTAAGAGATTACATATCAAGTTTGCGACGCGAAGCAGTAATCACATATCGGTCAAAACCAGCAAAATGACACGCGTTTTATTAGTTATAATTTGGCTGTTGCTTGGAACGGGTATTTCTTTTGCTCACTCTTCAAGTCGATCATCTTCAATATGGGCGGAAGACGATAAAACCATCAATATGGCATTCAGCATTGACCGTGTGCAAGCAACCCTTTTGGTTCCACTTGATGAAAATGCCGGATCGTTAGAGGCTCTGTTAGGCGGACATTTAGCTGCTTCTATCAGAGTATTCCAAGGCGTTGATAACAGCCCCTGCTTGGCCTCATTACCATTCATGAAACCAACCAACAACCAACGCCTAAAAGTTCATATAAACTTCACTTGCACGGATATCGTTTCAGAAAACAGTTGGGCGATTGAAAACAATGCTTTCTTTGATTTTGCTTCAACACATATCCATATTGCATATCTAAAAACCAACCAGAATAGCATCGAGACTATTTTTACCGACCGGAACCGTATTAAAACCATGCGCTTGACAGATACTTCTAATGTTGCGCCCCCTGCAGTATGGCTGAATTTTATAACCTATGTCCATCTAGGTTTCTTACACATTCTTGGCGGAATTGATCATTTAATATTCGTAACCGCACTGGTTTTACTGGCAAAAAAACCAAAACAAATAACCATATTGGTAACCGGGTTCACTATTGGCCACAGCATAACTCTTGGCTTGGCAAGTTTCGGGGTGATTACGCCTTTAGAACCAGCAATAGAGGCTTTAATTGGCTTTTCCATTGCATTTATTGCTATGGAGATTTTGGTTCCGGCAAATAGTCGTAATTGGAAACCAGTCATTCTTGGATCTACCATATTAATGTTATTTCTTGGTTTTGCTGGCTGGCTAAAGATTAGTATAATACCAACCAGTATATGGCTGGGCTTGGCTTTGTTCATTGCTTGTTATGGAATGCTGATAACATCCGTCAAGCAAGTAAGAAGCGCTAGCATCATCCTTACTGCTGTTTTCGGACTTGTACATGGAGCAGGTTTTGCCAGCGTACTTCAAGCAACCGGTCTACCGCATAACCGCCAAATATCTGCATTGCTTGGTTTTAACATCGGTGTCGAGATCGGGCAATTATTAGTAGTATTGTTATGGGTATTATTGCTAAAATTAACGGCTAAAACACTATCGCAAGCATCTATTTCAAAAATCGAAATTGCTCTTGCTGGTATAATATTGGCATCAGGAATATTCTGGATGATTGACAGGTCTTTTATATGAGTAATCTTGACGTTGATAATTCGGTTCCTTTTGCTGAGCAATTCCAAAACATAGCTCATTGGTTGGCGATTAAAGGCTGGTCGGAAGCTGCTGGTGGCAACATGTCGATACGGCTAGATACTCCCACAGATATATCAGAAACAACATTTATTCCATTACCGGTTTCTGTTCCTTATCTGGCCGGTAAAGCCCTTATGGTCACAGGTTCTGGCACTAGGTGTCGAGACATTGCTACCGATCCTACTTCGGATATTGGCTTGTATAAAATCGGCGCATCAGGAGAGGATTATTGCTGGCTGGCTGGCAATCAAAAACCAACTATGGAATTACCGGCTCATTGCGCAATTCATAATACTTTGGCTGAACACCGCCCCGAAGATATTGCTATTTTACATACTCATCCGGCAAATTTAATTGCTCTTTGTCATTTACCAGAGTTTATCGACGGCACTAGTATTTCAAAACGCATATTAAGCCTGCAAAGCGAAGCAAGATTGCATCTGCCCGAAGGTATCGGCTTTGTTGAACACGAACTACCCGGGTCTTTGGTTTTAGGTTTGAAATCCGCCGAACAAGTAAAAAAGCATCAACTGGTATTATGGCAATATCACGGGTGCTTGGCGACAGGTAATAGTTTATCTCACGCATTTGATTTACTCGAGGTTTTCGACAAATGTGCCGAAATTTTCTGGAAACTACAAGCCGCCGGAATTGATCCAAAAGGTATTGCCGAGGATACAATCAAAGAAACATTGAAATCTTTTGGCCAATTAGATCGATATCCGAAACAATAATTATAACCAACCTACGTCGATCAACACATGAAAAGCCACGTATTAAAGGGCTTTGTTTATTTTACTTTTGTCAAAGAGCCGCAAAAGAACGCGCAAAACGCCCATAGCCCGATTATTATAACTGTTTTCAGCCGTGCGAGTATTAAGGCAAATTATCCCCACCTTTTGATTGCTGCTAAGCGTTAATGAGTGTCAAATAAGGGTGCAATGTTTGCTATTGTTTGGTTGATAACTGCCATTTTAGTATAAATTAAGGGTTACGATCAAGGGTGCGTGACCCTTGCTCTAACCCTTGTTCTGGTCCTTGTAGGAAAATGCTCTAAATATACGAATTTGGTGTTATCAAGATTACCATAGCTCTGACTAAACCGACCATAAGCACCATAGCTCAAGTTGGTTAAATTAGCCGCGTCGCTTTTTATTCAAAAATCTCAAACGAAACAAGTTTCATATTCTCAATTTTCAGTAACTCAGTTTCAATTTTTTTAGCCAATAGGAGCAACTCTGTATCGTCCATTCTGCGCCATGGAATACGGCTATTATAAAAATTGATGCTATACAATTCTGTATAAACATTTGTCATTGCAAGTAGATGGGTACTTTTGCTAATCCCTTGGATCGCATAACCATCACTATTGAGGCTTTTTCGATAAAAAACTTAAACTCGTTCTCGATTGATTGCTGCTCTAATGTGTCAAGTACGGAAGTATGAGAAGCATTCTCAGTATTAAACCTAATAGTTACCGCTGGATTTGATTGATACAGTATCATCCCATAACTGCAAGATTGCACCATAACAACCGATACCAGAATAAATAAGGATTTATACCATTTAACCATAATTAACCCCCACTACATTCAGGATTAGGCTTGGCTAATGCACGTGCCATTCTTGCATCTAATGCGTTAAAAAGAGGCGGCTCTTGCCAGTCACTCAACCTTGCTAAAATGCCACTACGATTGGTTTCCACCCCAACAGTTCTTACAACCAAACTGCCGCCTACATATACTTGACTGTTCATGCCAACACCGTAGCCAATGAGGTGAGGCGAACAAGTAAATAATCCGGGGGATCATTTGTCCGACGAACGCTCGAAAGTGCGCTAACACGAAGAGCCGTAACATGTTTGTCACAGGTTTTATTGGGTTTTCACAGCATTGATAGGCCCTAAGGTAGAATTTGTTGTAATCAGCACAGATGATTGATTTCGTTATTATAAATTATTTACAATAGGTTGAAAGCAAGCAGTACGATAAATGTGTTGAGATTTTGCACACAAATCACTTATTTACCCTTACCTTTAAGTGTCCAAGCCGAAACTAACAAGGCGATTGGTAGGAAGTTAATTACATGGAATTAGTTTCGAGTCAGACTCTAATGTTAACCTAAATTGTTGGCTCCACCGCTCCGGTAATGATAAGGCGCACCACCTCATCATAATCTAAACCAGCATGCATTTCGCAGGATCGTGGAAAATAACTCGAATCTTTTTTCATACCCGGCACCAAATTGGCTTCGAGGAAATGACATTGGCCATAGTGATCCATTTTAATGTCAATACGGCCAAAATCCTTCACGCCCAATGCACGAAATGATCGTTCAGCAATATCAATGACTTTAGGCAAAATACTAGGTTCGTTAATTTTCTTCAAGACTTCCGTATTATCATTTTTCACTTTCGCACCCAAAATTCTTACGCCGCCTTCTTCTGGTGGTATGATTTCAACCGGAGCAACAATGAGGCTGCCATTATCTTCTATGACGGCGACAGTAAACTCTTTACCATCAAGATATTCTTCAACCAGCACAGACTGGGCATATTCATTATACAAGCTTGCCACTTTTTTCTGAAAATGACTAAAGTCATAAACAAGTGAGTCCGTATCTATGCCGTTACCATTTGCCGCACTGGTTGGTTTTATAAAAAGAGGGAATGGCAGGGGAATATCTTGCTCACTTTTATGCCAATCAGGACTAGTGATAAAGAAATCAGCTGTATCAATTCCTCTGGAAGCCACTTGTTTTTTTGCAGCTACCTTACTGGAATCATAGGAAAGAACGTTTTTGGAAGAGCCTGTATAATGAATGCCGTGATTTTCAAAATATTCAGAAAGCCAGAGCTGCTCACCATCATCAAGAGGAATGTATTTTACGGCTGCTACAACCAAGTCTGGTTTTCTTTTAACAACGGCAGCTAAATCAGGCTCATTTTTGCAGACTGTTACTACAGCATTATGACCAGAATCCAAAAGCGACTGCATGACACTTTCGCATGCCTGGGGTGGGCCGAAGCCTGTTTCCTTTAATGTGTCATTAGGGGTAGTTACAATTTCAATTTGCAAAATAATTCCTCAATATATATGCGCATACTTCTCCATATCCAGAGAAAACAATGCGCTGCTGACGCTTAGAGCCTGTATCGAAAGTAATTTAATGGAATGGCATGAACCCCATTTATAGGGGGCATTACCGAATCAACATTTTCCTAATCGCATTTTACACATTTTTATGTGCGCGTGTCCCAATTAATATGAAGACGGACAAACTAGAAGTATCTTCAATTTCCCACGGGTCTTTTGCTACACCTAAGTAGAGCAAAACCTGTCGAACATAAGCATCAACGGTAGCGCTTTGCGCTTCCTCGCCTTTAAGTCCTTTGAAAATAGTTAGATTTAATCTCTTTGTTTCAAGACCATAAATGGAATTATCAGTTAGCCTGCCTCCATCAATACGACCCAAGTCAAATTCATGCAACTCGCCAGCATACATTCGCGACAAAATTTCCTCTAAGTGATCTTTATCTACGCCCCCTTTTAAGACCTTACACTTGGCCTCAAATTCTGAAATAAACTCAACCTCTTTAGATTTCGCCTCCTTAGGGTCACGAGTGCCAAGGCTTTTAATAATTAACTTACGAAACCCAGTTCCATCTTTTCTTGGGTAAAACCTTTGTACGTCCTCTGGTATTGGATAGCGTATTTCGTAGATGCCATTTGCGCGCTGGGTTACATAATTTGGTATTCTTACCCTATAAAAAGATGGCATAATCGTCTCCAGAAAGCGTGCCAATTCACAAATTCTGAAAGCGCCTGTTAAAGTTAAGTTTAATATGAAAGCTAGCGGCGAATCAATGTTGAAAAATATGTTGATAAAAGTGTTGAAAACAAATTTCCTGCAACACTTTAACTTATTGATTTCATTGAGATTTCACAGCACTGGTAGGCCCTAGGGGAATCGAACCCCTCTTTCCAGGTTGAAAACCTGGCGTCCTAACCGATAGACGAAGGGCCCACACCAACTGTGGCGCGACTATTATCTAGTGATGCGAAGAAACGCAAGACCTTACCCACAGCTATTTGCACTTTTTTTGTAGAAAACTATATTTTATTCGATTGGTGCCACATCTTCGATCTGGAAATTCAATTTTTCGCGACCTTTCCAACGATCTATTCGTAATTTTCCAGCCACATGACAAGCATTACCGCTTCGATCCAATAAAATCTCTGCCAATCCTCGATCTTTGGCTCGAAAACATATCGCTGATAAGCTGGCATCACCTAATTCTGTTTCTAGCCGGCAACGCACATGGCCACCATTTAGTTCTTGTGCGTAAGCTATAAAAACTTCTGAAAAAGCCAATACCGGCTCAGGGTTACCCATGCCAAACGGCTCAGACCTAGCCAAAGCGATCGCTAATTCCATATCCACGGCATGCAAACCGGCAATTGCATCAATTTTCAGTTTGCGGACAGAGCCAGCTTCTAAAGCCGCCGCACCAATATCAGCGGTAAGAAATTCCCTGAACTGTTCAACTTTGTCTGCGTGCAGCGTTAAACCACCAGCCATGGCGTGACCACCACCTTTTATAAGTGCCTTTGATTTGACTGCTCTGGAAAATGCTTCGCCCAAATTTACTCCGGAAACCGAACGTCCAGAACCATGCCCCAAGCCATCGTCACCTAAGGCAATAACCACAGTCGGTCGGTTGTATTTGTCTTTCAGTCGTCCAGCAACAATTCCTATCACACCGGGGTGCCAACCGGTTCCTGCGACCACCAATATCGTAGCATCAGGCATTTGCTGCTCGGCCATTGCTTCGGCTTGCTCCTGAACCTGTTTCTCTATGGCTTTGCGCTCGATGTTAAGGCGATCCAACTCGGCGGAGATTTCAGCACATTTCGCGCTATTATCACTGGCCAGTAATTCGGCTCCAAGGTCAGACTTGCCAATTCTTCCACCGGCGTTGATTCTCGGTCCAAAAACAAAGCCCGCATGGTAAGTGGAAAACGGTGGCTCGATCTCGCCGACTTCAGCCAATGCTGCCAGTCCGGGAGTGTGAAGGAAACGCATAGTTTTTAGCCCTTGCGACACTAATACCCGATTAAAGCCAACTAATTGCGCCACATCACAAACAGTACCCAAGGCTGCTAGCTCAGCTAGCTCCATGAGGTCTGGCTCTGCTATATCGTTGAACATACCGGTTTCACGGGCTTTACGGTTCAACGCGGCCAGCAAGATAAACACCAGCCCTGCGGCTGCCAAATAGCCATACCCAGAAGTATCATCATGACGGTTGGGGTTAACAAGAGCATCAGCCACCGGCATTGCCCCCTCACCCATCAAATGATGATCCAGCACTACTACAGTTAAGCCAATGCTCTTGGCATGGGCAATAGCATCATGGGACACCGCACCACAATCAACGATGATGACTAGTTTGGCGCCCTGCCCTTTGATTTTGTCAAAGGCCATTGCCGAGGGACCATAACCCTCTTTTAGGCGATCCGGCACATAAAGCGCGGACACGTTACCCATTTGTTGTAACCAGCGGTGTAATTGCGCCGAAGAGGTTGCACCATCAACATCATAGTCGGCAAATATAGTGATAGCGGATTGATCCGTTATAGCCTGTAAGATAATAGCGACTGCCTTATCCATATCGGCAAAATCAGACGGCTCTGGAAATTGCTCGCGAAATGACGGGTTTAAGTACGCATTGGCAGTTTCAACAGTAATGCCACGTCCGGCCAAACATTTTGCAACAATTAGCGGTAATTTGTATATTCTGGTCAGCTCATCAACTTCGCGTTCATTGTGGTCGCGCAAAAGCCAACGTCGTCCACTAGCCGAACTAGCTACGCCCCACAATCTCTCATCGCTCATCATTTAATTTCCAGAAACTTGGCAACAATTGAATGTGATAGAATTCACTCGCCAGCCACATAAATCAGTCTTTCTGCTTTGCGGCCAAAGCTACAGCCTCTTCCTCGTTGAATTTTTCAACATCGGCCATATCCAAACTCGATTGCAAGAACTGTTTCGTATCAATTAATTTCGAATCAGATTGAACCTGAGCATCAAGATTGACCTGCTCACCTTCATTTTTCAACTTCTCCAGCTTAACCTCCCACGATGCCAAAGATGGCAGGTCATCAGGCGCTGCCGGAGTAGAGGCAACACTTGGGTAGCCTTTTGCTTCGACTTCAGGAATTTGATCGATAAACCATTTTGGTGCGTCTTCAAGCTCAGATATAAATTTGGCACTGGTAGTGCATCCCGTAGCAAAAAAACTAAATGACAATACCATTAAAATTAGTTTCATAGTATTTTCCTATCCAATAGATATAACGAATGCCTACATAACTTATATAACACTCACTCAACAAAATACGCAACGCGAACATTTGCGTAAAACATGGTAATTTGATGACGTTAATCACTATTCCTTTGCGGCACTTACTACTCTGCACCAGGTTTCGTAAAAAACATCAAATACACCAGCCTGCCATCCTCAATGCTTTGACCAAAACCTGGCTCAGCAGTGTGCCATAACCATGGCCTCAGTAATACCAGTCGATTAAACCTCATAGGCACCTGCATGGTAAGATTCCATTTATCGTGGTCATGGGCATCATTTTTTAATATATTATTGTACACTTCTGCAGCCTGCGAACGATTGCTAACTCCCAGCTTTTTAATATCTGCATCTGAAAGTGTAGCTTGATCCATGCCTGTCTCTTTATGGCTAAAGAAACTGGTTCCCCCCTGACAATATTCTGGTAAGGTCATATACAAAATCGCCGACCAGTAACAATCATCAACATGAATATCAGCGGCGCCAACCTCTCCAGCCAAAGTAAGGCGAGCTTTTGCATGTCCAGCGCCGTTCTTTGGAACTATGTTTTCCTGAACTAACCTTGAGATTTCATTCTCTAAGCCTGGAATTCGTACTGCATTTCCAGAGTTACGCCCCGGATAACCTTTGACCACATTAACTTGCGGGTACTCCAACTCGGTTAGCACTTTGCGAAAGGCCATAGGGTCTTGAAGAAAATCATCTATCACAAGAAAAGAAACTGGCATATTTTATTCCTTTGAGCAGTTTTTACATTGGTTCTTCAAGCCTACAGGGATTTTACTTTATTCCCAAACCAAAAACGCGCCAATGTTTCCAAAGGCGCGTTTGATAAATTTTGTAATAAAAAGCTGTTTCTTAACGCTTTGAGAACTGGAAGCTACGACGAGCTTTCTTACGACCAAATTTCTTACGCTCGACCACACGACTATCGCGGGTCAGAAAGCCACCAGCTTTTAACGGCGGGCGAAGAGCTGGTTCAAACAATATTAATGCTTTGGAAATGCCGTGGCGAACTGCACCGGCTTGCCCTGATAGTCCACCGCCTTTGGCAGTAGCAATTACATCATAATTATCTTTGCGATCAGCCGCTATAAATGGTTGTTGCAACATCATGCGTAAAACTGGACGAGCAAAGTACGTTTCCTGATCACGACCATTGATGGTTATCTTGCCCGATCCCGGTTTAATCCAAACCCGCGCAACAGCATCTTTACGTTTCCCGGTAGCATAAGCACGACCAAGATCATCAATTTTTGGTTCAGGAAGAACAACTTCTTCGACAGAGGTTACATCTTGCTCAGCAGAAACGGCCGGTGCCGGTGCTGCATCGGCAGCATTCATACCAGCTTTTAAATCTTCTAAAGATTTGATTTCATCAGCCATATCAGCCTCTTTTCACGTTTTTTGGATTCATTGATGCAAAATCTAAAGTTTCAGGCTTTTGTGCCTCATGTGGATGTTCCGAACCCACATATACTTTGAAATTGCTGAATTGTTGACGAGCCAATGGGCTTTCCTTGGCCAACATACGTTGTACCGCTTTTTTCATAACACGATCAGGAAACTTACCATCTAGCAATTTTTCAGCAGTAACAGATTTAATACCGCCCGGGTGACCAGTGTGCCGGAAGTATGTTTTGTCTTCGCGTTTTTTACCGGTAAACACTACCTTCTCTGCGTTGATCAAAATAACATTATCACCACAGTCTACATGCGGAGTGAAAGTGGGCAAATGCTTGCCTCGCAAACGAGAAGCAATAAATGAAGCAAGACGACCAACAATGACGCCGTCGCCATCAATTAGTATCCACTTCTTTTTCACTTCCGCTGGTTTTGCGGAAAAAGTCTTCATTAGGATATTCCTTGTAAATTAGTTGTGGGCTGAAAACTCCTGCCCAAGAGTTGCGCTTAATAGAGATAGCATTACCTGTGGTCAATCACTAAATGCTAAAAAACCACTTATAATCATGATTTTATCTATACGGTATAATGATACCGGTTACAATAAATCAATGAAAATATCGTCGATTTTTGTTTACAAACTAGTAAAAAGTAATGGATTATCATTACATAAGAAAAATAATATACAGGTACAAAATGAAACTCTCCCGTAGAAATTTACTGAAAGTAAGCGCGATCAGTGCCGCTTTTGGTGGACTTAGCACACTAACCGCTTGCGCAGACAAACGTCAGGCTCCGGTTTTAACTATTGATAAATACGGCAAATTAATTCCGGATCCAAAAGGGATTCTCGACCTACCCAAGGGCTTTGCATATAAGATATTATCCCAAGCCGGCGAGGAAATGAGTGACGGCCTGCTTGTTCCTGCTGATCCAGATGGCATGGCGGCATTTGCTGGCAAAGATGGCACTACTATTTTGTTACGGAATCATGAAATAAATGCCAAAGATCTGTTAAAAGAAGATAAGACAGTTAGCAAAAGCATTTCGCCTTTCGGTAAAAATGACAAACTAATCGACAAAATCGACAAATCAAAAGTTTATGATTTTCACTCTACTGGACGGGCAATGGCTGGCGGAGTTACTGGATTAGTAATTGATCCGGGGCCATTGCATGTCAAACACCAATGGCTGGCATTGGTTGGAACCTATGACAATTGTGCTGGCGGCCCTACTCCATGGAATAGCTGGATAACTTGTGAGGAAACCAGAAAGCGAGCAGGAGAAGACTGCTCGAAAGATCATGGATGGGCTTTTGAAGTATTACCTGACCCAGACTTGGGCTTGCAAGAAGCTGTGCCATTAAAGGGATTAGGGCGTTTCAAACACGAGGCAGCAGCCGTCGACCCGGCAACGGGGATTGTCTACCTTACACAAGACGATTGGGGGCATGATAGCTTGTTCTATCGCTTTGTACCAGAAGTCCCCGGTGAAATGACCAATGCCGGTCGTTTTCAAGCACTAAAGATCAAGGATCAACCAGCAAGAGACACCCGCAATTGGCCGCGTTCAAAAGGTAAGAAAATCAAGCCAAACCAGTGGCTTGAAGTGGAGTGGATTGATGTTGAAGATAGTCACAACCCGAATAATGACCTTGAAGACCGTGGCGTTGCCAATGGAGCTGCTGTTTTCACCCGTGGCGAGGGCATTTGGTTCGGTGACAAAGAGCTTTATTTTGCCTGCACTGATGGTGGCGCGGTCAAAGCTGGTCAAATATGGCGTTATGTTCCATCAAAACTAGAGGGAACAGAATTTGAGGGTAATGAGCCTGGCCGCTTGCAATTATTCTTTGAGTCACCGGATGCGATGGTGATGGAGTATTGTGATAATTTGACTATAACTCCATGGGGAGACTTGATAATTTGCGAAGATGAATATTCCGATGGAAATGGCGATAATTATTTGCGTGGCATCACTCCTCAAGGTAAGATATACACTCTGGCGCGTTCCGCGCTGAAACAGAAAAATGAGTTTTGTGGCGCATGTTTTGGACCAGATGGAAAAACCCTTTATTTCAACCTGCAACAGGACGGATTGACTTTGGCCGTCCGCGGCCCTTGGCAAGAGTTATAAGTCCAAAGACCCTCGCAAGTGTATTGCTGATAACCGCTCTGGCAGCCTGTCAGCCGGCACCGTTACAAAATGTAGCGGAGCCAGAGCCAACAGCAATTTATTCAGCGGCCTCCATTGGCCCAATTACCGACGGCATAATGTCATTGGCTTTGGCACCAAATGCGACGATTCCTTGGGAGGGACGGATATTGGTTGCTACGCAAACTGGCGGCATTCAGGTGTATAGCGTCGAGGGAGCATCGGGGTTTAAGCATGAAGGGCCTATTTACACTTCATTGGCTTTGCAGCCGGGGTTCAACATCCGAAACCTAAAAACCGGGTTATTACTTGCGGTAACACAGGACAATCAGCTTGTATCTTTAATAGTTGATGATGCCAGAGGGCAGGTTTTTCCAGTTCCAGTTTCCAACCTACCAACATTTGGTACAAATGCGGTTTGCGCTTTACAATCAACACCGGCCACACCTTTATTTGCTGTTTTACGGCAAAATAATGATTTTGAAATCTGGAGCATAAAAGATACAGGCGCTGATACATTACAGGCGACAAAAATGTCATCTGCCACACTAGAAACCCCTATAAATGGATGCTCTTCGGCCAATAACAAAGTGTTCACCACTGGATTAAATGGCGGAATATTTGCGATCGATATAACCAGCAAGCCAGTGATATCGCATGGAATGGAAAGGCCGAATGGTAATATTGTGGCAATCGCAACGCAAAATGACTCAATTTATGTTCTGCACTCCAATCCATCATTAAATGTCTTGCAGCAAATTGCCCCAGATATGCAACAAACGGCCAGCTTGCAAGCAGCGCAATCCTTAAGTAACCCACCTGTCACCCAACCCGGAGCACTGGCTGTTTCCAGCTGGTCTTTTGGCGGTGCGGGATTTTCGGCAGGCTTATTGGCTATTGCCGATAATGAAAATAACAAGATTTCACTAATAGTCCGCGATACCCTGCCCGGCTTTGATCACGATCAAGAAGAGCGATAATACCGCGAGCTGGCATGAACAGCGCCAAGAACACTTAAAAATGCTAGTAAAGCAAGAAACTGGTGCGCTGCAGCCAAAGGAATTGGCGAAACTGCTACCAGTGTCCAGATACCCAACAACACTTGTAAACTAATTACCGTTGCGACAAGCAGGCCAAAAAGCCGCAATTCAATTTTCTTTTGTTTGAATACTTGCCACAGATAAGCAAGCGTAACTATCAAAACCAAATAAGCACCAATACGGTGATTGAACTGGGCAACTAGCGGGTTTTCAAACCAATTGCGCCAAAATGGTTGTAAGTCACCAAATGATGCCGGAACCAAACCACCATCAATCAACGGCCAAGTATTGGCGATATAACCGCCGTCATTCCCTGCGACGAAACCGCCAAGTAGTAATTGCGCAAAAACTAGAACTAATAAAAACCATGCAAGCCGGGTAAGATTGCTCTGTGTCTGCCAATAGCGCCGGTGCTCGGATAATCTTATGTCCATCCACGTCCACAAAGTCAGACCAAGTATAATCAGTGCCATGCCTAAATGTATAACCAACCGATACGGGCTTACATCAAGTAAATCTCCTAACCCTCCCAATCCTGAATGCACCATCCACCAGCCAAGATAACCTTGAAACCCACCAAGAACAAACAAGACGCTTAATCGCAGCTTTAGCCCGGTACATAACATTCCACGTAACCAGAAGAAAATCATCGGCAATAAAACAACAAACCCTATTGTTCTGCCTAACACCCGATGTCCCCACTCCCACCAATAAATACCTTTAAACTCATGGATACTCATTGATTTGTTTTGTAATTTATATTCTGGAATTTGTTGGTATTTTTCAAACTCTGATTGCCATGCCTCAGCACTTAGCGGCGGAACTATACCGGTAACAGGCTTCCATTCAGTGATTGAAAGCCCGGAATCCGTAAGTCGGGTTAAACCGCCAACCACAATCATGGCAATTAACATTACCACAATAACCATTAGCCAAATGGCAATTGGTTTTTCGACGCGTCGTTTAAGATCAAATTGGTGCATAGCCGTCTCGTGATAGCTCTAATAAACAGTATTGGTATAGTCTTCATTGAAATCGGATGGTCGGAACTAGTAAACGGCTTTAAAATTAATTCAAAGCATCTTTACTTGTTTCAACCCCTCAAACACCCCACTTTTAAGCGATAAGCGGCACCCCAATTATATATGGAGACAAACCATTTCTCCGTAGTTGTACAAGGTTAACATGGTTAGCTTTTACGTAACTATTGTTCGCATTATTATTAAACCAACTATTTACGCTTCTTTTGATATTATCGCAGAACATAACAGCATCAAGGTTGAGTGCATTATTTATTACATTGTTATTTAGTGTCACACTCTTCGGTTTTGTTGGAATTGTAAAAAGCACTCTTTCATATTCCGCGCCTGTATTCGCTAATGTTCCTTGATGTATTACACCACATCGTAAACTATAACAATATTCGGCTGTGAGGTAATCTTCTTCCTCTTTAACGTTCGTATTATACCAAGCTATATATTTAGCCTTACTTGTTCTTCCATCTTTTGATTCAAGTGCAGCACAAACGTCAGGTAGTTTAAGTGCTATTACTATAGCGGAATAACACAACTCACATTTTATAGCTTTATCAATTTCACCTAGAATTATATCCATAACTTGTCCTGTAAACTGTTTTAGAAACACCCTTAGTGTCGTAGGCTATAACCCTATAATGACATATATATAATATCTTATGGAGGAATTGGGAATTAGACAAGCCTCACTAGTCCACTCCATAGAAATGGTCGGAACGGCGAGATTTGAACTCGCGACCCCCGGTCCCCCAGACCGGTGCGCTAACCGGGCTGCGCCACGTTCCGTCACCTGAATTAAACAAGTCTGGCTTATAAATCTCGAGAGTAAATTTCGCAAGAGTTGATTAGTGCTTTTTCAAAGTATAGTTCATCGACCCAAAAAGTGGTAACCGTTTTTTGGATAAGTTGATGGATCACAAATAAACTATACTAAAGCATCGATCAATGCGGTGCTTTTAGTGTAGTTGAGAGAATATCTCTGGCATCGGTCAAACTTGACAGGGCTTGACGCAATACTTCGTCACGATCATCGGTTTTTGGTGTTGCAGGTTTCTGCTTAGTTTTAGCTGTCTGAGTTTTGCTTTGAATCTTGTTATCACTGGCAGATGCAGTTTTATTACTTGAAGAAGTCGCAACTTTATCAACCCCCTCTTTTAACAAATATTCTTGTAACTGCTTTATTGAAAAATCTTTTTCATAAAGAAACTCTCTTATCCCTGACAAAAGCTGAACATCTTCCGGACGATAATACCGTCGGCCACCACCTTTTTTCATTGGCCGTATTTGCGAAAATTTAGTCTCCCAGAAACGCAAAACATGCGACGGAACACCTACAGCTAAAGAGGCTTCACCAATCGTTCGATAGGCATATGGCTGTTTTTTCGCCAGAATCAGGCTCCGTTATTTAGTGCTTTTCCGCTTCAAATTGAATCAAAACGAACCTTTTGTCTTGTCGCACTTCCTAACCACAAACCGGTTTCCACTTTTGTTGGAAATGCTAAATTTTCAGTACGCATTTCCTTGCCACAAAACCGGTTTCCACTTTTGTTGGAAATGCTTTAATTATTACCCGAATCAACACGCTCTTTTAAGACTTGTGATGATTTAAACACAATAACCCGCCTTGGTTCAATGGAAACTTCTTCACCGGTTTTTGGGTTCCTGCCAACACGTTGATTTTTGTCACGAACATGGAAGGCACCAAATGATGATAGTTTAACGGATTTCCCTCGAGCCAACTCCTGTGTCATTAGCTCAAAAACCCGATCGACAAAATCAGCAGAGTCCTGCCTAGACAATCCTACCTCACTAACTAGCTTATCAGCCAGATCAGACCTTGTAACTGTATTGCTACTCATTTCGCATCCCCATGCACCTCATTTTTTATGACACTATTGCCAGTGTTTTTATCAGTCAATGCAATAAGTTAGAAGTTTCGCGTGTAACAGCGAGTTTTATTGTTTTTTTTCTAAAATTAACTTGTTTTCGAAGAACTTTACATTCTGGCCAAAGCCGCCCCCCAAGTAAAGCCTCCGCCTAACGCCTCAAAAAGCACCAAGTCGCCTTGTTTTATCCGACCATCTTTAATCGCAACATCAAGAGCCAATGGAATAGATGCTGCCGAGGTATTGCCGTGTTCGGCCACGGTAGAAATTACTTTTTTCTTTGGCAGGCCTAATTTCTTAGAAATGCCTTCAAGGATTCTTTCATTAGCCTGATGTGGCACAAACCAGTCTATATCACTCGCATTAAGACCTGAATCAACCAATACTCTGGCGATAGCACCAGAGATATTGGTAATTGCATGACGAAAAACTTTATGACCGTCCATTCGCAAATGCCCCACTTGCTTGGTAGTTGACGGCCCGCCATCAACATAAAGTAGATCTTGATACCTGCCGTCCGAACGCAAATGCGTATGCACAATTCCGCGCTCGCTCATTCCCGGCGCTCCCGGCTCTCCACGCAACACAACCGCACCGGCACCATCACCAAATAAAACGCAGGTTGTACGATCTTCCCAATCCAGAATACGTGAAAAAGTTTCAGCGCCAATTACCATTGCATTTCTTGCTTGTCCTCTAGCTACAAAGCTATCAGCGACAGAAAGCGCGTACAAAAAACCGGAACAAACAGCATTAATATCAAAGGCAAAACCGCGATACATACCGATTTCCCGCTGTACCATGGTTGCTGTTGCCGGAAATGTTAAGTCTGGAGTTGCGGTTGCCAATACAATCAAATCAAGCTCGCCAGCTTCCATACCAGCAGCCTCCAGCGCTCTTTTTGCGGCATGAGTGGCCAACATAGAAGTTGTTTCACCCTCGGCGGCAATATGGCGTTTTTTTATTCCGGTTCTTTGTTTTATCCACTCATCAGTTGTATCAACCAGCTTCGCTAAATCAGCATTGGTAAGTATTTTTTCCGGTAAATATGAACCAACACCAGCGATTACACTTCTAAATCTGCTCATGACGATATGTCCTTTTGGCCGCCAGCAAATAACTCAAGATTCTGTTGAATAATTTGCATATAATCAGATGCAGCCATTCTTTGCGCCACACGCAAAGCGTTGGCAAAACCAATAGCATCTGTTCCACCGTGACTTTTAATCACTAGACCACCAAGGCCTAAAAATAATCCGCCGTTGGAATTTTTTGGATCCATTCGATCTTTCATCTTTAAAAAAGCTCCACGACTGATTAACGCACCTAACTTGTATATTAGGGAGGAATTTAAACTATCTTTCAAAACCATAGCAGCAAGCTTTGCAGTACCCTCAGCAGCCTTTAAAGCCACATTACCGGTAAAACCATCAGTTACCACCACATCGGTGCGCCCTATGGAAATGTCATTTCCCTCGACAAAACCAGCATAATTTATATCCAATTGCGCACCACGTAATAACTTATCAGCTTCTCGAACTATGTCATTTCCCTTTACATCTTCAGTTCCAACATTCAACAACCCAACACTAGGGTTTTGTTTTTTATGGACAATTCTTGAAAAAGCCTCCCCGAGAATAGCAAATTCAACTAATTGCGGTGCGGTACATACCACATTGGCTCCGACATCAAGCACAACACTATGTCCAACAGGTGATGGCCAGCTAGCAGCAATAGCAGGCCGGTGAACGTTTTTCATCATGCCCAGTAAAACCTTACCCAGAACCATCATCGCCCCAGTATTTCCAGCGGAAATCGCTGCATCAGCTTCACCGGTCTTTACAGAACGAATAGCATTCCACATGCTTGATCCACGAGCCCTACGTATCGCCTGAGAAGGCTTATCGGTCATAGCCACATAGGTTTCTGTGTGATGTATCTCACATAATTGCGCGGCAATTGGTAATTTATCCAATAACGGCTTTAATAGCTTCTCTTGGCCATGAAGCAGCACTTTAGAAACTTTGCCAGGATTGTTATTGGCGAACAATTCTATGCCTTCAACTAAGGCTTTGGGTGCAAAATCACCACCCATAGCATCGACGGATAGGCAAATGGTTTTACTCATACGATGATCGTCCCTGATGACGGCGGAAAACCACCTGACCATTACCGGTAAAGATATAAAGCATGGGTCAGCTTAGCAATAGCTGCGATCAAGAAAAGTCAGTTGCCGCGAATTCAGCCCCAGAATCAAGCACTTGCTCTGGTGATTGAGCACCAAGTGATTTCTCCGAAGCAATAAACCAGCTGGCCAACTGTTGGCAAAACCCTATTTGCTCAGGGTCAATTTCATCGCCAAAAATGTTACGTTGTAAAGCTTGTTGCAGTAATTGCAGGTCATTCTTGGCTAATGCGTCATGATAGTGTTTAACCCTGCCGTAATAAGCCACAGCCATCGCTTTAATTTTTTTTCCCACCCGGGTATCACTGGTTCCCAGTTCTCTTACTGCGGTATCCAGGTCCCTGAACATCGCATCAAATACTAATTGATCCAGTCGCGCATCAGAACTGGAGTTACGCAAAGAACGCATCAACAAAAAACTATGCAATACCAAGACATCAAAGCGGCCATCAACATTATCAGGAACCTTCCCTTGGCCAAAAAAATCCGGGTTGCGACTTGCTTCGCGTACCAAAGAAAAAAATTCTTCGCCAAGTTTTCGCCGCTTTCTTCCTGCAAACAGAAAAGATAAAATCATTACATGTGCCCTTAAAATTTATGCATGGTGATGAAGAATTTACTTGAAACTACCGGCGCAGATCTTTAGGTCAACGGTTAAGTGTTGTGGAGAACCAAAATGAATTCATATTTTAAACTCATTATTATCGGAACAGCTCTGTCGATAGTGCTTGGTGCGTGTACTCCCATATCACGATCCCATGGATTCATATCAGCCAAAGGATCCCCAGGCGACATAGAATCCGGAATTGATAGCAAATCCAGTGTACTGGCAAAGTTTGGAAGCCCATCAACTATTGGCATTTTTGAAGAAGACACTTGGTATTATATTTCAGAGTTCCGTGAGCAACTTGGTTACCTGCAACCACGAACAGAAAGCCGCACAATCACTACAGTTCAGTTTGCCAATGACGGCATGGTGGAAGATGTAATCATCTACGAACTAGAAGACGGTAAAGTTGTCTCATTAGTCGGCAGATCTACACCGACCAGAGGCCGCGAGCTTACTATTCTGGAACAGTTATTGGGTAATGTTGGACGATTACCACAAGGCACACTTGGTTCTGAAAACCTTCCCGGTGGAGCTGGTGGCCCGCGCCGCGATCAGTAAGAAAACCCGAACTAAATAACTTATTCAGATAACGCATCGATTATCGGACATTTTTTCTTATCCGGTTGATCACATTTTTTTGCTGCCTTGAGCAAAGTCTGCTGCAAGGAGCGCAACTGATCGATTTTCAACTGAACAGTTATCAGATGCTTGGCGGTTATTTTGTTGACCTCGCCGCAAGTAATTGGCCGCTCGTCAATTCCTATTAAAGAACGAATATCATCTATAGAAAAACCTAGTTTTCTGCCACGGCGAATAAATTGCAGTTTTCGCTGCAAATCATTATCATATAAGCGGTGCCCTTTGTAACTACGCGGGGCAATCGGCAACAAACCTATTTTCTCGTAATATCTAATTGTTTCGATATTTACCGAAGTCCTGCGGCTTAACTCTCCGATACTAAATTGCATTACTGTTCCAACGGACATAAGAAAATCCTTGCATCTGTAGTTACTACAGATGTTATGAACACCCGATGACAAATAAAATCAATAACAAAGACAAAAGCACCTATGCCAAGAGCACACTGTTCGGTATCGGTAGTGCACTTAGCGGTCTATTGGCCTTCATAGGGGCTTCTTGCTGTGTTTTACCACTTGTGCTGATCAATCTTGGAATTAGTGGCGCACTTGTGGCTCAGCTTGCTATTTTTGCCAGATACAAAAACTGGTTTTTAGGTATTAGCTTGATTTTAGTGATTCTGGCATTCTGGTTTTCTTACAGCAATGGCAAACGCCCAACAAAAACAGTTTTGGTGTTATTGATTTTTTCTGCATTGCTGATTGTGATTGCATACACATTACCATTTTACGAAGCCGGAATTTTGCAATGGATGCAACAAAGATGAGTGGATTTATCCCAACTTCGACAATCACCTGCCCAAAATGCGGGTTTCAATCGAAAGACTTGATGCCAACCGATGCCTGTCAGTATTTTTACGACTGTAAGGGATGCGGTACGGTGCTGAAACCTGCCAAGGGAGATTGTTGCGTTTACTGTACTTACGGAGATGTTAAATGCCCACCGATACAAATGGGCAATGATTGTCGTTAGTTCAGCCCTCAATGGACTGGGCAAAGAAAACAATTAACACACCGATTACAGCTAAACAGCAATAGATCACAACTTTAATCACTGAAGACTTTTGCTGGTAAGCACCAAACACGGCAATCAATGCCTGCAACGTATAATAAACGGCAAAAGCTTGTGAGGCATAACGAATGATCGTAAAAACATCAGCCAGCCAGGTAAGGGAAATGCCGATAACACCGAGCAAAACATAAGCAGTTCTGACATTTATCCGGTTATTTGAAGCCTCGGCAAATAGGCCGCCCGCTCCACCGGTATCAGCAATAGCAGCACTGAATTGGGCGCTAAGCGCCGCAGCCACTAGCAAAAACGGCAATACCGGAGAAACAATGCGCATCATATCAATTATGCCGGTTTCGGTCATGATGACTTCATCAGCGGAAAATGCCAGTGAAATCAAAGCGATATAAACAAGATAAATCAGACTTGCTATCCACTGCGCCCAACGCATAGAGTAATCCGCAGTTTAGCAGAATACTCCCCGCCAAGATAACGTGATGATTCAAACCCCTGCACGGTTATCAACAAACCGAATAACAAAGCAATCGCCGGCCAACCTGTAATTTCTGGAGGAGTTTGCAATATTCCAGCATGGTTGGTAGTTACTACAAAGAACCAGGTCAAACCAATCAATAACCCGGTTATAATCGCCAGTTTTATGCTAACAGATATTTGCTCCATTCTTTCCAATGCAGAAAACCCCCTGCCCCAACCGACAATAAGTATTAGCAAAAATACAAATGTTGTTAGCACCTTAGCCAATAAAGTTGATGCAAATGGCAATAAGCTTATTGCAAATGCACCTAACAGGTTGAGGTAATAGGCAACAGATACAATATAAGCAAAAGCCAACGCCCACGAAGCCATATAATCCAAAGATAATTCATAACGACTGCGCTTGGAAGCAGTATCTATTCTTGCTATATTAAAGCGAATAGCCGAGCCATATAAATACGACAAAACACATAATGCCAGCATTGCCAGCACGGCCATTTTGCCAAACGAGCCAACCAGTACCGGCCCCAATATCAAAAATCCGCTACCGATAATCGATGCCAATGGCGTAACAGTTGCTCGCCAACCAGTCGAGGAATAGACTTTTGGCTGCAAAATAGCCAAAAACATCAAGGCAACAATCAATAAGATCAAAATATTGATCACCATGATCGCTCCTCTTTCCTGTTATTCTACAAGATTAGCTTCTGTACTGGCGGTAATTTGCGCCATTTCAATCCCCGGAGCAATTTCGACCACTTTTAGGCCATTATCAGCCACATCAAAAACACCCAAATTGGTGATAATCCGATGAATACAAGCCTGTCCGGTAAGTGGCAGTGAACATTTGTGCAGCAATTTTGGCGCACCGGCTTTATTGGTATGATCCATCACTACTATTACCCGTTTTACTCCGGCCACCAAATCCATGGCTCCGCCCATGCCCTTGACCATTTTTTTCGGGATCATCCAGTTAGCAATATCGCCTCCTTCGGATATTTCCATCGCCCCTAAGATCGATAGATCAATATGACCGCCACGAATCATTGCAAAGCTGTCGGCGGACGAAAAATAACTGGTTCGCCGTAATTCAGTGATAGTTTGCTTGCCGGCATTTATAAGATCGGCATCGACTTCGTCCTCAAACGGAAACGGCCCCATGCCAAGCATACCGTTTTCAGATTGTAAGGTCACATCAATCCCTTCGGGAATATGATTAGCGACCAAAGTTGGTATGCCAATGCCAAGATTGACATAAAAGCCGTCTTGTAATTCCTTTG
>JAESTZ010000020.1 GCA_016763315.1 Robiginitomaculum sp. | reverse complement strand
TCGTAGCAAAGGTTTACCCCTATGCAAGGAGGCTTTGCGCCGCAGATTGCCGTATATTTCAAACCCGCAAGGGCGCGGCCATTTTGCCGCCTGAATGCGTTGAAATCTCTTGAAAATATTCATATTTCTTGCGACCTTTCTCCTGTTCAGTCGGCAAACTAGCCAGCGCAGAATACACACAAATTAATAGCTCCTGACCCTAGTTAGATCACTATCAACAATGAAGCCAAGGCCGCACTCATCAAATTAGATAATGAGCCGGCAGCCACTGCCTTTAACCCCAATCTTGCAATATCTTTGCGCCGAGAGGGTATCAAACCACCAAGGCCACCCAGCAAAATCGCCATTGAAGCCAGATTGGCAAACCCACACAATGCAAATGTTACAATTATAACTGTTCGCGGGCTTAAGGTTTCGATCAATGGCTGCAAACTGGCATAAGCAACAAACTCGTTTAGGATAAATTTCTGGCCGATTAAGTTACCAGCAATACCAGCCTCATCCCACGGCACGCCCATCGTCCACATCAAAGGCGAAAATAGCCAACCAAGCGCCGCATCAAGTGACCAGCCGTCTTGACCGATCATATTACCAATGCCGCCAATGCCGCCATTTAACATGCCGATCAAAGCCACAAATGCGATCAGCATTGCCCCGATATTTGCGGCCAGCTTCATACCGTCCGCCGCGCCAGAGGCCGCTGCATCAATTACATTTACCGGCAAGTCAGCCTCAGGAATTTCTTCTAATTCCACCTCGACATTGGCAGCTTCTTTATTAGGGTCAGGCTTGATTATCTTGGCCATTAACAACCCCCCCGGAGCGGCCATGAATGAAGCCGCGATCAGGTATTTTAGCTCGACCCCCAGCGATGCGTAACCTACCAAAATCGCACCCGAAACCGAGGCCAGACCGGAAACCATAATTGTAAACAACTGATGATCGGTTAGTTTTGCCAAGAACGGTCGCACCAAAAGCGGCGATTCTGTTTGCCCTAAAAAGATATTACCAGCAGCGTTTAGGCTTTCCACCTTGCTAGTTCCAATGACAAATCGCAAAAATCCGCCAAGGATTTTTACCACCCACTGCATAACTCCAAGATAATATAAAACCGAAGTAAGCGCCGAGACGAAAATAATAATCGGTAATACTTTCACCGCAAAAATAAAGCCTATCGAACTATTATCGTGCAAGCCACCAAATACAAATTTACTACCGACATCAGCATAATTAATAATTACTTGAGCGCCAGCGGAAATGCTTTGCAGCACGTCTTGACCAATTGGTGTTGCTAATACAAATGCCGCTATTGCTGCTTGTAACGCAAATGCTGCGCCAACAACTCGAAAGCTTATGGCTTTGCGATTATCAGATAGTAACAATGCTAAACCTAATAATACCGCCATGCCCAAAATACTGATCAGCATCTACATACCCCTAAATATTATGACCCCGCCGCCGCGCAGGATATTCCCTAAACTTGGTATATCCTGCTATGACGAAACTACAAGGTGAAGCAATTGAAACTTTGCTTCTTAAATTAAAGGGCAAGTGATCAAGTCATGGGCAATAAACTAAACTTTCCAGCAACCGAGCGTAATGTATCAGCAATCCTGCAAGTGTTGCAAAAGCACCTGCCATCCGGCGATATATTTGAAATAGCATCTGGTTCCGGACAACATGTAGTGCAATTTGCCAAAGCTATGCCGGATCATGTTTTCTGGCCAAGCGACCCCGATCCGGATCACATAAAAAGCATCAATGCCTGGGCAAATGAAAACCGGTTAGCAAATTTGAAAATCGCAAGCTCCCTCGACTGCACAAACAGCAAATGGATCAACGGACAAAAAGACCTCAGCCTGCCAAACACCGCAACAGCAATTTTATGCATCAACATGATCCACATTGCTCCGATTGCAGCGGCTCAAGGCTTATTTACTGGTGCCAATAAACGTTTAGGTGCCGGCGGAATTTTATACCTTTACGGACCGTTTTTTGGGATAAGTGAACAAGAAGCCGCCTCAAACATCGCATTTGATCTTGACCTGCAACAACGTGACCGGACATGGGGTGTGCGGCACTTAAACATAGTAAAAAAAATTGCCTATAATGAAGGATTTGATCTGTCTACTATTATCGAAATGCCGGCGAATAATTATTCAGTTTTATTTGTTCGCAAGTAGGATCAACCCTCAATCACATTTGGCCGTCCGGCTTTGGCTAGTTCACATTCTTCCGGGACAACTCCACCCTCTGGATCAGATTCTCTACGCCATGGGCCACGGTATACAGGGTCTTGCCGGCGACGACGATCGGGTCCAAAATACGAAGATGTACGCACAAATTGTCGAGGGTTTTCAATACATGAGCGTAGTTTTTCATACAGATCCAGTGGAGTTACAGGCTTCACCATAAACTCATTGGCACCGGCACGGATCGACCCCATAACTGTTGCTCGATCCCCATGCGCCGTTACCATGATAATCTGAATATATGGATTTGGGCTGTCATCTGCATTACGTATCAATTGTACGAACTCATTGCCATCAAGATCGCCAAGATTATGATCAACCAAAGCAATATCAATATGATTATCCTTTAGTATTTCAAATGCTGTCGCCACATCACGAGCTTCACGAATATCTCGCATACCAAACCCGCGCATCACCTCGCGCAATATCAAGGCCATGTGCGAATTGTCTTCCAACACCAATATGGTTATTTTGTCCAAGTCGGCCAAAGTTTATCCTCATTCCAACATCAGGCCAGTAATTAACTAGTCCGTGTATTTTGCAAGCAAACAGAAAACTGTTTAGTGTTATTTGGCCTTCTGACAAGTGTTGATAATAAACAAATCAAGTTAATAGATTATTTCCGGTACTTAGTCTGTTAAAAGGCCTCTATTTACCTATCCAGTTCAAATACTGGCCACCTCTGACTTGCTCCGCACCATCACTAAAATCGTCTTCTCGTGAAAGTCTTTGGGCGATTACCTCTCCAGACGGCAAAGACGTGATAATATTTCCATTTTGCAAGTCTTGCTCGATTGCCAAAGAACTATTTGACCAATTACTTGTCTGATAATTTCCCTGATATTCGGCTTCGCTCCAGTTAGACTCAGAGCTTTGATACGAGTATTGCGCCGGAGCAGTAACTTGCCTTAACCCCTGTGCAACTTGCTGTCTGTGTCCAGTGTTTTGTGGCGCCGCAGTCACCATAGCAGATGGGCGGACGCCGCTACGCAAGCTCTCAATGGTCTGCAAGGACAAGAATCCACCATGGGGTATATTCATTTGTTGCTGATAACGGGCAATAGCCGCCTCGGTATCTGCATCGGTACTGCCGGTTACAGAGCCTTGATAATATCCTTGCTTATGCAACATAGTTTGCACTTCGGATATTGATTTTTCTGTCGCATTGGTTTCACACAGCACTTTAATCCAGGCAAATGACTCTCCGGATACTTGTTTTTTTCGAGTAATTTGACGACTCTGCGCAGCAATAGGGGTGTTTATTTGCCGTGCTGGTTGCACTAATTGTTGTATATTTATTGATCCATAACGCGCAGCTACCGGAATTTTACGAACCCCGCCGGGATCGACCATGACCTCGCGGGTAACGGCTCTATAAATCGGTGGTACAGCAATTTCACGAACACTTTCGCCGCGCACTTGCACTCTTTTGGTGACATTTTGCACTTCGCCCGGTTCTTCGACCAAGCAATAGACCTCGCCCTGTCTGGTTTGTGTCATCTTCACACCCGCCATCGAGCCCAATGAAGATCCCGGTTTCCAGCTTAATCGCGGTTTTGAAATTTGTATTTGTTCGGTAACATTGCGATATTCACCCGGCACCACATGCAATGTACGATAACCCGGACGCACCATTACCTGTTCGGTAACCAGTCGATAAACCGGCTGCCTGACTTCATAACGATATCCTGCCTCGCGCACCATATATTGCTGGTTAACTGCGGCAAATTGCGGCTGGCTAACCGATATCCGGCTTCCTCCGTCATCTATTATTTGTTGCTCGGTATAACTTTCGAACTGTGCCGGTATCAGCACCCGGGCAAAACATTCGCCAACTTTACCGTCCGGTGGCGGCGCGTATGGGAAGTTAGATCCCCCATCAGCAAAACCGGCACTTGCCACCATAAAAGTAGCAGCAAGACTAATGCCCGCTATATTATAAAGCTTGTTTTTGCTCATCACCAACACACGTTTTTGTAAAAAAATATTACCGGTATTAAAGCATGGTTTTAATTAAAAATCAAGAAAAGGCCTTGGTTAACAAAAACTTAAACAGATGGCTGATTAAGGCTTGAAATTGTGTCGGTACCAAAAATTAAACAACCACCCCACTAATACAGATAGTAAAATACCGGCTGCATTTGCAACTAAGTCCATGCCAGAAGCAGTACGGCCAATTAGTGACAAGCCTTGAATAACCTCCAATACCGCACTCCAGCCAAACAGGCAGGCAATGGCAATTAGTCTGTTTTTTACGTTGGGCAGCCAACCAGCGATCAAGCCAATACCCAAGAAGAAATAGGCTATTGCATGATTTAACTTGTCCGACCATGGAGACGTTGGTGGCTCTGCCGATCCCGGCCATAACGATAACACGGTAACCATTATTAACGTTAGCCAGAATGCAGGTCTTGCCAGCCTGCCCAAAAGTGCAAACACATTTGAAATCATGATTTGACTGTTGTTTGCTCTATAAATTTACTGAATTTCTTGACCACTTTTTTATAAACTTTGCGCTTCCATTTTATTACCATTTCAGGGCTGTCCGCCAATTCCACCCATGACCATTGATCAAATTCTGGCGGGTTTTGCAGCGCAAGGTTGATATGTTTGTCTTTGCCCAGAAACTGCATGGCAAACCATTTTTGCTTTTGTCCCAACCAATGTTTGCGTTTGTTAGGAGCAATATTGATATTGTCGGGAAAAGTATACGCAACCCAACCTTTAATTTTACCAATTTTTTTTAGGTGTTTCGGCTTGATACCGGTTTCCTCGTATAATTCGCGATATGCGGCGATTAGTGGTTTTTCACCCTTATCAATACCGCCTTGTGGAAACTGCCAGCAATCATTTCCGATCTCGCCAGCCCGGCGGCAAATAAGAACTTTACCCCGATCATTAAAAACCACAATCGCCACATTAGGCCGGTACAGCTCTAGTGGAAGTTCCGATTTTGACGATTTTCCCATTAGTTTAATCCTATGGGGTTTTCTTGACAACAAAGCTTAAATTTGAAATTGCCACTTGCACTGTTTTACCGCAAGACGCATCAATGCCAATATAATACATTCGAAAACCAGCGATACCAGAAAATGATAAAAATTGATCCAATTAAACTGACCTGTGATCTGATCGCTTGCCCTTCGGTAACACCCAAAGATGCCGGGGCTATGGATCTTTTACAAGAAGCCCTGCAAAGCATAGGTTTTACCGTAACTCGCATGCCGTTTGGTGATGTCGAAAATTTTTATGCCCGACGAGGAACAACTGGACGTAATTTCTGTTTTGCCGGCCATACCGATGTTGTGCCGGCTGGTAAATTACAAGACTGGGTTTCACCACCGTTTCAAGCGACCATTACCGATGGCGTATTGGTTGGACGTGGCGCAGCAGATATGAAAGGAGGAATTGCCGCTTTCGTCAGTGCAGTTAGCGAATTTGAAACTGGTACCGGCTCTATCAGCCTGCTTATTACCGGCGATGAAGAAGGTGATGCCATAAATGGCACCAAAAAAGTATTGGCAGCTTTGGCTGCAAAAGGTGAAAAAATAGATCATTGTCTAGTCGGAGAACCAACCAACCCGACCCGTATCGGTCAAGAAATAAAGAATGGCCGTCGTGGTTCAATCAATACTATTGTCACAGTGACCGGCAAACAAGGCCATGTGGCATATCCGGCAAAAGCCGTTAACCCGGTGCCGCCGCTTATTGCCTTGGTCAACCAATTATATGCCAGACTTCTTGATGATGGTAATGATAATTTTCAACCTTCAAATCTCGAAGTAACCAGTATCGATGTTGGTAATGTTACGCATAACGTTATTCCTCAGGCTGCCAATGCCAGATTTAATATTCGCTTTAATACCAATCATACCGGAGCCGAATTACAAGAATGGATCAATAAAGAAGCAGAAATAGTCCGGCAGAAATACCTTTGTGAGATTGATCTAGATATTCGGATAACTGGCGAAGCATTTATCACCAAAGCCGGTAAATTTACCAGCATTTTGCAGGATGCTGTAGAAGCAGAAACCGGCGAAAGACCAAAACTTACCACTGGCGGCGGAACATCGGACGCAAGGTTTATTCGCGAATTTACCAAAGTAGCCGAATTTGGTTTGGTCGGAAAATCCATGCACAAAATCAATGAACAGGTATTGGTTAGCGATATTCTAACGTTAAAAAACATTTATATCCGAATCTTGAAAAACTATTTTTCTGATTAATACCCTTAAATTCCCTGCTCCAACCCTCCCCCTCCCAGCAGGGAGAAGGGGGCTGATTGTTGTAAGACGAAACAACAAGGGTCACGCCAAGGGTTAGTGCAAGGGTAGGGGTTAACCCTTAAATGGTACTCATTGGCAAAGAGGTTATTTCAAGAGAGTGTCAATTGGCAAAGATTTGACCCTTATTGACCCTCATTAGCACTCAAAGGACGGGGATAGTTTTGGTCAATGCCCATAACGACCCCGCCTGCTATAATGGTCTTGCAAGTGGCTATAACAGGTTATTGTGCTGCTATTTGACATTGTTAATACGTGAAGAACCCAACGAAGCATGGGTTTATCCAAAACACTGCTTCAGTAATTAGTAAAAATAATGATTGTTTCTGTTAAGCCTTTTTAAGGTTTATCCGCAGGGGAAAGTGCTATAAATTGTTAATGGTTTTTTTCGATCTGTTTTCTTAATTTAATTACCAATCACCACCATAGAATTAGCAAACAAACTGTTTGTTAAATTTTAACGGCGCAAATGACTTGCACCCTTTGCTATGCGGGGTTATATCCGCCACGAAAGCATTTCCAGCAAAAGTGGAAACCGGTTTTGCGGCAAGAAATGCAAAGGAAAAATTAGAGCAATTTTTAGTTCAAACTGAACTAAAAAATTCTAAAAGGCTGGGTAGCTCAGTTGGTTAGAGCGCAGGACTCATAATCCTGAGGTCGGGAGTTCAAATCTCCCCCCCGCCACCATTATCTAACCTAACGCAAGTTCGCACTGGAGCATTTGCCAACAAAAGTGGGTAGTCTTATGTCTCGCGGCTAGTTCGCGTTGCTCACGCCTGCGACGGCGCGGCGAATGGTCGCCCCCAAATCTAAAATGGGCGCGGTCGCACCTAGTTAGTACCCTCTCTGTCTCACGGCAAGCTTGTACTACTAACACCAGCTTTACAGGTGACAGAACCGATGCAGTTCATTACTCTGTCGCCAAACAATCACTTTTAGAGGAAGAAGCCCATGATTACAGGTTTGCGTTTTCTCATTGTAGGAGCATTAATCTTGGTAAGTGTTGCATGTAGCCGTGAGCAAGC
>JAESTZ010000019.1 GCA_016763315.1 Robiginitomaculum sp. | reverse complement strand
GTTTTGTCATGAAGTTCATAAGTAGCCGCAATCAAGCCGAACCAGTAACCGCTAGCCAAGCAATATTAGCAGGCATTGCCCCTGATGGTGGTTTGTATGTGCCGCAATCTTTTCCGCAATTTACTCATGATGATTTTAGCTGTGAGCAAAACTTGAGCGCAATTGCAGTCAAATTACTTGGTAAGTTTCTCGCCGGCGATCCATTACAAACAGAGCTTGCAGGAATTTGTCAAAGCGCGTTTGATTTACCGGTGCCGGTTAAGCCACTTAATGATGATCTATCCATTTTGGAGTTATTCCACGGCCCGACGGCGGCGTTTAAGGACTTTGGGGCTAGGTTCTTAGCGCAGTGCTTTGGTAAAATTCCCACCGAGCAGAAGCGTACAATTCTGGTTGCGACTTCTGGCGATACTGGCGGTGCGGTTGGTTGCGCGTTTGAACATAGTACCAGCGCAAAAGTGATTATCCTATACCCCAAAGGACGGGTTTCACCGTTGCAGCAACAACAGCTTACCTGTTGGGGCGATAATGTAACGGCCTTGCAAGTTGACGGTGATTTCGATGATTGCCAGCATCTGGTAAAAGCGGCATTTGCCGATAAGGGCTTGCAGGAAAAATACAACCTGGCTTCGGCAAATTCGATCAATATTGCCAGGTTATTACCGCAAATGAGCTATTATGCTTATGCCGCGTTGCGGCATTTTAAGACGAGCGGACAGGTGGCCAATTTCATTATCCCGACCGGCAATATGGGCAATGGCATGGCTTGTCTTTGGGCGCGAGCTTGCGGCCTGCCGATAGGTAAAGTCATTTTTGCCAGTAATGCTAATCACAGTTTATATGATTATTTTGCCAACGGGGAAATGCTCCCGCACCCGTCGATTGCGACTTTGGCTAATGCTATGGATGTGGGCAATCCCAGCAATTTTGAACGCTTTGCTATGGATCAGGCTTTTGCAGAAAATACAATGTGCCAGACAATTAGCGATCAACAGATCAAGCAAAGCATTATTGACGGATTTAGCCAATATGATCAGACATGGTGTCCGCATACTGCTTGCGGGTTTGTTGCTTGGCAGAATTTGCCAGAAGAAACTAGAAAACTGCATTGGTATTTGGTGGCTACGGCCGATTCTTACAAATTCAAGGAAATTGTCGAGCCGTTAATTGGCAAGGTAATCAGTGTGCCAGCTAGTCTTTTTGATTTACAAAGTAGAGCCAGTAATTTTATTGCCATCAAGCCTGAATTATCGGCACTGGCAGAAGTATTGTAATGGAGCCGTTCAAAAACTCGTTTTCGCCGGCACTGGTTTCTTGCTTAGCCGATCATTTGCACTTGCAGGTAAGCGGTTTTGATCGCGCTGAGTTTGAAGCTCCAATTTTAGCCAATTTGCAAGAATTAGAGTTAAAACAAAGAGCGCAATTAATTGCGGACCAAGTGCATTTGCATCTACCAGAACAACCAGCAGAAAGAGCGCGGATTTTATTGGCGATATTGCACCCTGATGAACTGGATCATGCAAATCAACCAAGTGATGAACATGGCGTTTGCGGCTGGGCTATTTTTGCTTTGCAGATGGTGGTTGGCCAGCATGGATTGGGTGATTTTGACCGTTCGATGGAAGTCTTGCGGCAAATGAGCAAGCGGTTTAGTTCCGAATTCGGTATTCGTTATTTTTTGCTTGCGGATCAAGTCCGCGCCTTGGCAATAATGCAAAGCTGGCTTGGCGACCCTAATCGCCATGTGCGCCGCTTGGTGTCCGAAGGCTCTCGTCCACGGTTGCCGTGGGCGATGCAATTAGCAAAACTGGTGGCTGATCCTGAACCGATAATGGGATTATTACATGATTTGCGCGATGACAAAGAGGAATATGTACGCCGTTCAGTAGCTAATAATTTGAATGATATTGCCAAGGATCACCCGGATTTGGTTGGTGATTTGGCGGTAAAATGGATGAATAATGCCAAGCCATTACGACAAAAACTGGTACGTCATGCCTGTCGAACATTGATCAAACAAGGCCATGTTACCGCTTTAGAGGCGTTTGGCATTTTCGCGCCAAATATCGAATTGTTAAACTTCAAGATTGACACCAAAATAATAAACTTGGGTGAGAAAATGCAATTTGATGTCGAACTGTTATCAAATTCAACTGTCACGCAGGATTTGATCATTGACTATATTTTGCATTTCAAAAAAGCTAATGGAAAATTGGCTCCGAAAGTTTTCAAGTGGAGTAAATTTACATTAGCCGGCGGGCAGGGACGTAAACTATCCAAAGCCCACCCGATCCGTAAAATTACCACACGGAAATATTATGGTGGTGTTCAAGGCTTGTCTTTGCGGATCAATGGCCAAGACTTTGGTTATCAGGAGTTCGAGCTGAAAGTTTGAACTAATAACTTTCGTGGTGAACAAACAACAGCCCCCCGTTTTCGTCATCACCCGATCTATTCGGGTGATCCAGTTTTTACCAATGCTGGATACTCCGAACAAGTCGCAGTATGACAAAATTTGCCAATGGTCAGTCACAAGGGTGAATAAGGGGCATGTGACCCTTAAGGGTTACCCCTTAATTAGCAGTCATTGGCAAAGGTGTGACTTTAAGCGAGGGTTGATTGGCAAATATTGCACCCTCATTGCCCCTTAAGCAGCCTTGGGTGGCGGGGATAAGTCTCAATAATAATCGCCATCAACTCGCTTGTTATAATGGTGGTGCAGATGGCCAAAACCGGCCTGTTTGCGGCTATTTGACATTGTTAATACGTGGTAGACTCAATAAAACATGGGTTTTATCCATAGTTTTGTGGAGCTTTTAGCAAAACAATAGTTTTTGTCCTCTTGGCCTTTTTAAGTTTTATCCATTGGGAAAACGCACAAAATGGCGAGTGGTTTTTTCTAAACCAAGGAATATGCAATAAATTTATCAAAATGCGGGCTATTTTGGAATTAGCAAATAGGGTTGCTGGGTGGGAATTACCCGATTTGTCCTGCTCGCTCTAGCATCAAATAATACACTTGCACTCCTTTGGCAAAATCATCAACGCCAATGCGTTCATTTAGGCCATGAATTCGGCTAAGGTCAGAGCTGTCAAATGTGTATGGTGCAAACCGATAAATATCATCGGTAATCTTGGTGAAATGTCTTGAATCCGTGGCCATTGGAACGGTGTTAGGGGCTATAAGAGTTCCTGGAAACCCGTCGGTAATTACTTTTGACAACCACGCATAAGGCCCTGTGCCGATCTGTGAAATAGGAGTTGGTTCACTGCCCGGCGGATTGGAAATGGTAATTTCTATATCCGGATTATTGATTGCTTTGCTTATGTGGCTGATCACGCTTTCAATACTATCGCGACCGGCAATACGAAAATTAATATAGGCAATTGCCTCTCTTGGCAGGATATTTTCCTTGGTTCCGGCATGCAAAATCGTTGGCGCAATAGTGGTTCCCAAGATGGCGGAGCCTGATTTCGAGCCGAGCAGTTGCGCCTCGACCAATCCACCAAATAGCCACAAGTTGGACAGGATCATGCGTTTGACGAACCCGTTTTCTGTTGATTTTGCAGTTGCCTGCAACATCGCGATCAGCACCGGATCCAGTTTCTTCTCAAATGGGTTTGCTTCCACTGCGGCGATCGCCCGGCTTATGCCCCCAAGTGCGGTAGTCTTCGGTGGAGTTGATGAATGGCCACCTGTTGCGCGGGCAGTAAGTATCAGAGTTAAATAACCTTTTTCGGCAACGCCTATCCGCGCCACTGGCCCGGCAATGTCTGGCATATTGGTGGTAATGGCGCCGCCTTCGTCAAATACTGCCCATGGTCGAATGCCTTGCGATTGTAACAATGCAGCTATTGCTTTTGCTCCGTTGCCGCCGACTTCTTCATCATGGCCAAAACCAAAAATTAAAGTACGCTTTGGTTGGTAACCACTTGCGGCAAGGCGGTTGGCCGCCTCTAGCATGGCAATTAGCGAGCCTTTGTCGTCGATTGCACCTCGTCCCCAGATAAAGCCGTCTTTGATATTACCGGCAAATGGCGGCTCTATCCAACCAGAATTAGCGGTTTCATCGGCTGGAACTACGTCCTGATGCGCCAAAAACACCACTGGTGACAGGCTTTGGTCACTGCCTTGCCAGATGTTAAGCTGGGTAGAACCCGCAAGCATTTGCGTTTTTACCACCGCATAAAAATCCGGGTAGGTTTGCTGCAACCAATTCTGAAAAGCAATAAATTCATTAAGATCAAATAATTGCGGATCCTGATTTGATACCGTCTTGAAACGAATGGATTGCGACAGGTTTGTTGCTAGTTCTGCCGAATTTACCTTGATCAGCTGAGGTGGTGTAGGTAGCGTCACCGCAACTGGCGCAGCGGCAAAGGTGCGATATGAAACAATAGCCGCCAGAAATAACAGTCCAGCCGTCAACAATAAGAAAACATTGCGCATCATTTTCGTCCGTTATTTCTGTTAGCTTTAATGGAGTTTATTCGTTAGAAAAATTTACAGTAAGTGTTGCATAATCGCTTTGGTAAGTGCCGCTTGCTTCCTTTGGGACTGTGACCCAAACAGCGGTCATCATTATTGACGCCATTCCTGAGCTATCAAATTCCACAACACCGTTTTGGTTGGTGCTAAGTTCAAGATTGTCTGATCCCGGCGAAACGACTGTTACTTCATGGCCGGCAAGTGGCTGGCCATTTAGAAGCAAGATGAAACGGTTTGCTGCTTCATTTGATGCGATAAACTCCAGATCTTGGCCAACTGCTGCGTAAGCAGTCTGCTTGCCAGCTTCACAGGTTTCAATACAGAAAAAAGTCTTGGTATGCTTGTTGTAACTGCGGTTTAGTGCCGGAGTTCCTTCTTGGGCAAAAAATGCTTCACGCACTGCTTCACTGGCTCCGATCTCACCCAAATACATTTTGGCATCTTCGGGTTTTATTTCTCCGAACCGGCGTTTTGAGCTCATGGCTGCCATCGCAAAACCGGCATTATCTGCAGTAAAACCTGCGTTCATGTAAGTTTCATTTTCTGTGAATGTCAGGTTTTCAATTTTCTGCCCATTTACGATAACCGAAACAAACGGAATGCGATCCCGTTTTGGCCCGCCTTCCATGTTCGGATAACTAAGTGCGCTGGTAAGCGCTAAATTAACCTGCTCTCCAACGGCAGAGTTGAACTTCTCTGGTTGCAAGAATGTCTGGTGGGCAAATGCCGGTGCTGCCAATAATGTGAAAGAAAGGACGGTAGCGGTTATGGTTTTCTGCAACAAGTTCATTTCTTTTTCCTGTAATATCAAAATATTTCGTTGATTGTTACTAGCCCACCAAGGTTGATTTGTAAAACTTTGCTGAACTAGCTGCGGTTTAGCACTGCATCACCGACAAACTGATTGCTGGCGCGTTCTTCGCCAAAGGTGCTCATCGGCCCATGTCCCGGGACAAAACGCATGTCATTGCCCAGCGGCCAAAGTTTTTGCGTGATGCTATCAAGTAATTGCTGATGGTTGCCTTTGGGGAAATCAGTGCGTCCGATCGAGCCTTTGAACAATACATCGCCAACAAATGAAAATGCGCCTTGCTTGTTGTAGATCACCACATGCCCCGGAGTGTGTCCCGGACAGTGTACAACGCCGAATTTGTGGCCACCAAGCTCTAGCTCATCGCCGTCCACTAAGTAACGGGTAGGAGTAACGTTACGGCCACCACTGATCCCGTATTTGGCTCCTTGGGCCTCAATGTCGTCAAGCAACCATTGATCGTCTTTGTGCGGCCCTATGATCGGGCAGCCTGTTATTTCAGCGATTTCGGCGGCGGCTCCGGCATGATCCAAATGGCCGTGGGTCAGCCAGATAGCAACAATCTTGACGTTATTCTGTTTGGCCGCCATTAGTAATTTTTGCGTCTCGCCGCCGGGGTCAATGAAAACGCCCTCGCCGCTGGTTGGTGACCAGATCAGCGAAGTGTTCTGTTGTAATGGGGTGACCGGAATTATTTGAATTTGTAGGGCAGTATGGTTAGGTGATGTCATTATAATTAAACGGCCTGTAGGCTTATGGGATACAGCGGTGATTATACAAACAAGTCGGTCAATAGAGCAATGCTGCGCTGGCTTTAATTCGGGCAAATACGCTGTCGCCTAGCTTTAAATCTAGCTCGCGTATGGATTTGGTGGTTAATCGCGCCAGTAATAAAAATGACCCTGCACTTAGTATAACGGTTTGCTGCCCCGGCTGGGTGTTGTTTTTTCGTATCTCAACCACTTTGACAGCTAAGGTGTTTATGATGCTTGATGTGTTGGCTTGCTGGCGAGCGATAGACACATCGGCGCCGCGAATTCGTAATCTGACCTGTGTCCCCTTATTTACGGTCAGTGTGGGAACTTGTATGCTGTACTTGCCTAGCCTAACGTCACTAAGGGCTAACTTTTTGTCATAATTATCAACATTTGTTTTGATAACCATGCAGGCATCTTCACGTGAATGAAACGGTAAAGATGGATCAAGTAAAACCGCGCTAAGTTTGCCTGAGGCCAATATTTTTCCCTCTTGAAGATATACCACATGATCTGCCAGCCGACAGAAGTCGCCAAAGTCGTGAACTATCATCAATACCGGTATTTGCAGGTGTTCAATCATTGATTTTAGGCAAATTGCGATCTTGATTCTTGCTTCTTCGTCAAGGGCGGCAAACGGTTCGTCAAGTAGCAAAATTCGTGGGTTGCTCAGCAGACTGCGTGCCAAAGAAACCCGGGCAATCTCGCCACCAGAAAGCCCGCTTATCGATCGTTGTAAAAGGTGATCAATTTCAAAGCCTTTGGTGACTTGATCAAGAGTTGTGCCGCCTGTACGAGCGCGATCTTTGGCAAATTTCAAGTTTCCCAATACAGTTAAATGGGGAAACAGTGTGTTGCTTTGAGTCATTAATCCGATTTGTCGTAAATGCGGTGGTATGAACACTTCGCTATTTTGAAGTGTTTTGTTACCCAGTTCGACAATTCCTGTCGCACGGTTAAATCCTGATAAACAGCGTAATAAGCTGGTTTTGCCGGCACCAGACGGCCCTGCTAGAACAGTAATTCCGGTTAGTGGAATGTCTTGTCTCACGGACAGGTGAAAACCACCAATAGAATAACCAAGATTGATCTTCATGCTGGTTTCCGATCACGAAAAACCCATGAAACCAGTACCATAGCAATAAAGGAAAACACCACTAATGAAGCTGATAATATATGTGCCTCGGTATAATCAAGACGTTCTACGGCATCAAAAATCGCGATGGAAACCACTCTGGTCTTGTCAGGAATATTACCGCCAATCATCAGCACCACACCAAATTCGCCGATGGTATGGGCAAAGCTTAAAATCATGCCACTCCAGATGCCATTGCGAGCTAAAGGTAATGCTAACAGATAAAATCGTTGCCATGATCCCGCGCCCATGCTGGCTCCGGCTTCAAACAGGCTATCCGGTATTGCCTCAAACGCTGTTTGCACTGGCCGGATCATAAACGGCAAAGAAAACAGTACTGACCCAATGACCAATCCGGGAAAGGAAAACACCAGATTAAGCGGTGCGAATGGTCCATTTGCGCCCAACAGCAACAACAAATAAAAGCCAAGAACTGTTGGAGGTAACACTAAAGGAATAGCGATTAGGCTTTCCAGTAATGCGCGTTTGAAGCCTCGCATTCGACTAAGACCAAAAGCTAACGGCACTCCAGCTATCAGCAAGATCAATGTTGTGACAAAAGCCAGTTGTAAGCTGGTGATAATAGGAGACAGCATTTCCATACTCATGGCGGTAAATACCCAAATTCAGCCAGTCTAGTCATTGTCTGCGTGGCATTTAACTGGTCTGCAAGGCAATCAAGTACCGGATTATTCCTTAGGCGAACATTGTGCAGAAAAATTGGTGAGTATGTGTTTTTGTCTATCAGCTTATATTCCGTATCCGGTATTTCTGCCGCGATCAGTAAAGGCAATGGAACATAGCCAGCATTAGCTGCTCTCGTATGGACAAAGACAAATGCTTGTCCAGCATTAGACGCTATTACCAGATCAGGATTGCTATCAGCAATTACCTGCATGGCAGCTTTACCAAATGGCGCCGTTTTCGGATTGGCGATGGCAATTGTTAGTTTCTTTGTAAGCGGTTTTGGTTGCCAATAAGCCATTGGTGATCTGGCAAATGCAGCGTTCAAGCGGTAGCTTTTTGCTGATGAGCTAACTAATTGTTTGCTCAAGTTTTGATCGGCAGAAATCAGTAAACCAAACGGTGCACCCTGACGTATTTGGGTTACAAGAGCGCCAGTAGAACCAGAGCTTATTTGAATATTTGTGTTGCATTTATCGTTTAATGCCGGAGCCAGCATTTCTAGTGCCGGGCGAAAACTACTGGCAGTGGCAATCAGCACAGGATTATCATCTGGTGCAGTGCAGGCGGCTAATAATACAAATAATGAGATAAAAGCGAGTTTCATTTAGCTTTGCGCGCTTTGTCACGCACATCATGTATATCAATGGCCAGCGAAAACACGCCATCATCAAAATAGCCGCCAATGCCATTGCGTGTGGGTTTTGCCAGTTCTTTTTGCACAGCATCACGGGGGAATACGAAGCCAATTGTCGATGAGTTGGCATCAAATTGCATGTTGGTTACAGCTTCATCAACAAGGCTTATGACACCGTTTAACGCACCACCAGCTAATGGTATTGTTGCGTTTAACGATCCATCATCAACCAATTGCTGCATTTGGTTTACAGTCAGCCTCACCGACACATGGCCGGTGGAGAATTTGAGTTTCATAAACGTCCTCCCATGGCGGTAAATTGTTCCGGAGTATTGCAGTTTTCAAACAATTGCTCGCTGTTTACTGGCGGAAGTAACTGGGTAAATTTTAAGGCTTGAAATAAACAAAATAACGAGCGGTCACTGTCCGTTTTTGTTAGAGCTTCGTGCAAGTGATCGCGCACTTGTTCCGATATTGTCATACAAAAAGGAAGGGGTTGCGATCTGAAATAAACACCTGACGTATCAATAGATTTTTTAATCAAAACCTGCAAAAGAGTATTACTTAAATTCGGCATGTCCACTGGAATAATCAATATTTTCGCCAAATCAGGCAATATGGAAACGGCGGCATCAATACCTGATAATGGCCCGCCCTTGGGATAACGATCGTCCAAACCGCCTGCGCCGCTTAACAATACTTTCTTACAGCCAGCATTTTTGAGTAGGGACGTTGCTCGATCAACAAGACGTTCATTATCTAGTATCAGGTCGGCTTTATCGCGACCCATGCGTAAGGATTGCCCGCCGGCTAATACTAATCCAACTAAATCAGCCATGAGAACACAAAGCGTGACCCTTCACCCACTCGCTGTCGCCGTCTACATAATGTTCCTGTTTCCAGATAGGGGATCTGGTTTTAATTTCCTCGATCAGATACCTGCAAGCCGCAAAAGCTTCGCCGCGATGTGGTGAGCCAGCGGCCAAAACAATGCTGATCCCGCCAACGTCCAACCGTCCTTTGGCATGAGCCACAAATAGTCGTAAATTATCGCCCCACTTTTCCTGTGCCTCGGCGCAAATTTCAGCAAAGCCTTGTTCTGCTAACGGTGCGAAAACGTCATAGGAAACGCCGCGCACTTTGCGCCCCTGATTGAGATCCCGTACTACTCCGATAAATAATGAGCCGGCTCCATTACCAGGCGCATCTACAAAAGATAACGCTTCTGCTGCATCTAGAGTTAAACCGCCAATCTCTCTTACTTCAACATGAATATTCATTATTAACCTCCTGAAACTGGTGGTAATATTGCCAGTATTTGATTGTTTTTGCAGAGGGACGTATCAGTCAGTACTGCTTTTTCATCAGCAAATTTACTAAGTTTTAGTAGCTCGGTTAATTCAAATTCACCGACCTGATTTTGTATGAATTCCCGCAGGTCTAATACCGTTGAATTTTCCGGCAATGTTAATTCAAGACAATCACCAAGCACCCGAAATTCCCCAAACATTTGCACATTAACTTGCATCATAATTCTCCTGCAAATTTATGAAATTTCACCAACTCACCAGCTTTTATTTCGGCACGATCTTCTGGCAATTCTGCCCAACAATTCGCCTCGGCCAATGGTGCGATACGAAATGATTGCTGGCCGTTTAAAACTTCAATCTGGCATTCACTATCTTTCATGAAAACCTTGGCTTTGGCGAACAGACAAAAGCCGGCGCGTTTGTTAAAACCTTTGCTTAATCGTGCCATTTGCATTTCCGGCTCTTTCTGGTTCAAAATTTGTCGTAAAATAGGTTCGACAAAAAACGAAAACCCGACTGCTGCTGAAACCGGATTGCCGGGAAGTCCAAAGAACAAACTGCCATTAGGCAATACAGCAAATAACACCGGTTTTCCCGGGCGAATTTTGCATTTGTGAAAGACAATATTTGCACCTATTTCCAGTAAAGCTGCTGGCACAAAGTCTCTATCACCCATTGATACCGCGCCGGTTGAGATAATTATTTGTGCACCGTCGTTGATTTCTTGTTGCAGCAATTCCAAAAACTGTTCTTGGGTATCCGGATGTCCTGCAACTTGCGTGGTCTCTACAGGCCATGTTTGTAATGAGGCGGCCAAAAATGGTTGGTTGGAGTTGCGGATTTGTCCGGGTTGCAATGGCGTATTCGCATCATCAACTAATTCTGCTCCGGTGCTGATCAGACTTATTTTTGGTCGGGCAAGAACCTGTGCCTGCGAAACTCCTAATGCTGCCAGCATCATAATGTGTTCGGCATTCAATTTTTGCCCGGCAGAAAAAACAAGCTCACCTTGGCGCACATCTTGTCCGGCCTTACGAATATTCTGGTCGGCCAATATCGGTCCTTGCACCTGAATTGTCAGTGGCAAGTCATTTTGGTCGGTTTCAATTTGCACATTTTCAATGGGAATTACGGTTTCGCAATCTATCGGTACTGGTGCGCCAGTCATGATCTGAATTGCACCATTACCGATTTCGGTTTGCGGCACTTCTCCGGCGGCAATATTGCCTAATACTGATAGTTGAACCAATTTATCACTCGGATTAGCTTTCATCGCAAAACCGTCCATCGCCGAATTGTCAAATCCTGGTAAATCGGCCGGCGAGTAAATCGGCTCGGCCAAAACGCGGCCTAATAGATGATCGAGATCGCAATACTTAAATTTCAACTGAAAATCATCTGTAGCAGTTTTGATTAGCTCCAGGCTTTCTTGGTAAGAAATCATTTAGAGCCCCCACCCAAATGACTTTTACCGCTGGCCAAGCGCACTGCATGACCAATGAAAGGTGACATGATTTGCAAACATTCGCCGATTGCTTTTGGCGAGCCGGGTAATGATACGATCAAGGTCTGCTTGCAAACGCCGGCTATGGATCGGCTTAACCATGCAGTGGATATGGTTCTGGCACTGGCGCTACGTAATACTTCACCAAAGCCGGGAGCAGGTTTTTCAATTACTGCGGAAATCGCTTCTGGGGTAATGTCACGAGCGGTTAATCCGGTGCCGCCAGTGGTCATTATCAGCTCAACCTGATTACCATTACATAGCTCGCGCAAGCTTTTCTCTAATTGTTGTTGGTCGTCTGGCAAGACTTTTTGCGAGGTTATACTTGCTCCCATGTCTGTTAGTTTCTGCGCCAACGCCGGGCCGGATAAATCTTTATATGTGCCGTTAAATGCCCGGTCAGACAGGGTAATCACCACGCAATTTACCCCTTGTAATGGTTTGGCCGCAGGGGTTTTTGCAAATTCGGCTACTTCTTTCGGTAGGCCTTCCGGACGTATCCAATGACCTTTTTTACCGCCCTCTTTAAGTAAAAGCGAAATGTCAGAAATGGTCAAAGCAGGTTCCACGGGCTTGGTAAGGTCGTATAGGGTCAAAAGGCTGGCATTTACTGCGCTTAAGGCCTCCATTTCGACACCGGTTTTATCAAAACAGGCGACCAGGGCATAAACTGCAACCGAATGGGTTTCCGGTTCTAGTACCAACCGGATTGCAACATGCTCTAGCGGTAATGGATGGCAAAGAGGTATTATATCAGCAGTTTTTTTTGCTCCGGTAATACCCGCCATTTCAGCGATTTTCAGGACATCGCCTTTGGGAAGAGTTCCCGCAGAGATATGTTCAAAGGCATGCTCGCCAACAAATATTCTGCCCATTGCTAATGCGCGGCGATTGCTTGGTATTTTGCCACCAACATCAGCCATATGAAAAGCAGATTTTCCAAATAATTCGCTCAATTTACCCTCCGATATCGGCTAGTTTTTGTGTGCCGCCACTTAAACCTTCATGTAGGAAGTGCGTTGCTTTTTTGACAGTAAGACTTTGGCGGACAAAGTCTTGTAATGCCGGTATGTCGTCATCGTTTTGCAAGAAATGACGTAAAGAAATACCGTGTTCGGAAAACAGGCACAAATGTAAATTCCCGCGTGCTGATACTCGCAAACGATTGCACGTGGCGCAAAAGTCTTTGGAATAAGGAGCGATAAGGCCGATGCGTCCGGCGAAGTCGCCGTGTACATATTCTTGCGCCGGACCCGCACCAATTTCACGAGTTTTTTGCACCCAACCGGAAGCTTCTAATTGTTCGGTAATATGACTGGCTGGTAGATGATATTTGCTGAAATAATCGCCATTATCACCGGTTCGCATTAGTTCAATAAATCGTATGCTTACCGGACGAGTTTCAATGAAATCAAGGAAGTTCCCCAAATCCTGGTCGTTAATTCCCTTTAGGAGTACAGCATTTAATTTGACCGACTTGTACCCTGCGTCAAGGCAAGCCTCTACCCCGTCCATCACTTGCGTCAAGCGATCATGTCCGGTGACGTCATGAAAGGTCTTTGCGTTAAAACTGTCGATTGAGATGTTAATTGCATCAAGTCCGGCATCACGCCATTTTTGTGCATTTTTAGCCAGCTTATAACCATTGGTGGTGGTAGCTAGCAACTTTACTCCGTCTATGGCCTTTAAGGTGCGTACAATATCGGTGAAATCCTTGCGCAAAGTTGGCTCGCCGCCAGTAATGCGAACTTTCCACATGCCAAGCGCTGCAAAAGCTGTGGCCAGACGGCGAATTTCATCTAAACCCATAAAACTGGGACCGGGCTTCTTGCGGAAACCATCAGGCAAGCAATAAGAACAGGAAAAATTGCAAACATCTGTCACCGACAAACGTAAATACGAAAAGTCACGGCCATAGGCATCGCGCATCATCACTTTCCTTTCCAATTGCGGGAGGTATTGGTGTTTCCACAATCAATACCCGGTGGCGAACATCGCCACTGTCTTAAAAGCCATGCCCAAACAGGCGAAAGTTTTCAAGCTTCGGAAGTAATGAAAATAAGGTAACCGGTGGTTGGGCAAATGGCAACAGACACAGCCGCGACATTTTGGCAGAAGAGATTTATATTTGTCACATACAGCATTTTGTGTGCATTATAGTTCGGTGGTTTTAGGGAATTCGGATTTATTAAATGCACAACTGGAATGATGAGCATGCTTTGCAGATTATTGAGGATTGCGCCAATGCTGGCCACGTCTTAACTACTGCTTTGCGGCAATTAGTTGATTGTTTCGGGTTTGTCGATGATGCGGCGATTGCGCCTCTGGCTACACATTTTTTACGATCGAAAGCCGAAGTTTACGGGTCTATTCAATATTACAGTGATTTTCGCGATCAAAAGCCTGGCCAACATGTATTACGCATTTGCCAAGCGGAAAGCTGCCAAGCGGTCGGCAGTAAAAAGATAACCAAGTTCGTAACTGCTAAAACCGGTATTTCTTTGGGTGATACTAGTGATGATAATAGGTTAACCGTGGAGCCAGTGTATTGTCTTGGTCTTTGCGCCAATGGCCCGGCTGCTGAATTGGACGGTCAGCCATTAGCTGAATTAGACGAAGCAAAAATCAACAAAATTCTTAGCGGTATCAGCTCATGAATGCGCAGGCCGTAAACCGTATTTTTGTTCCAGGTGACATGCTGGCTGTTGCATTGGGTGCTGATGAGTTGGTTGCTGCGTTAACTGTCGAGGCCAAAAAACGTAATATTTCTATAGAGATTATTCGCAATGGTTCACGAGGGATATGTTGGGCTGAAACTCTGTTGGAAGTGCAAACCGATGCCGGGCGTGTGGCCTATGGCAATGTGACAGCCGCAGATGTAACTAGCCTGTTTGATGCAAATTTCTTAAGTGGCGGCGATCACGAAAAGACACTGGGTTTAACGCAAGAAATTCCATGGTTGGCCAAGCAGGAGCGCGTGATTTTTAACCGTTGCGGAATTATTGACCCGCTTAGTTTGAACGAGTTTATTGAAACCGGAGGGTTTGCTGGTTTGGGTAAAGCTTTGCAAATGTCAGGGTCGCAAATTGTTGAGCAAATACTACAATCTGGCTTGCGAGGTCGCGGTGGTGCCGGTTTTCCAACAGGGATTAAGTGGCAAACAGTATTGGATACTGCCGGAGCGATAAAACATATTGTTTGCAATGCCGATGAAGGGGATTCTGGCACCTTTTCCGATAGACTTATCATGGAAGGTGATCCGTTTCGCCTGATTGAGGGCATGGTGATTGCTGGAATAGCCACCGGTGCAGAACATGGCGTTATTTACTTACGTTCTGAATATCTTTTTGCGGTAAAAATGATGAAAGAAGCCATCAATATTGCACTTGCAGGAAATTGGGTAGGCGCAAACATTCAAGGCTCCGGGAAAACTTTTGATTTGAGAGTTTTTGTCGGCGCTGGGTCTTATGTTTGTGGTGAAGAAACCGCTTTACTTGAAAGCCTCGAGGGAAAACCCGGAATTGTTCGTTCAAAACCACCTCTGCCGGCAATAGAGGGGTTGTTTGGTCAGCCGACGGTAATCAATAACGTTATTACTCTTTGTGCTGTTCCTGATATTTTGGCTAAAGGCGGCGATTGGCATGCAAGTCTTGGAATTGGTCGTTCCACTGGAACTTTACCGTTTCAATTGGCCGGTAATGTCGCAAAAGGCGGATTAGTAGAGTTGCCATTTGGGTCTAGCTTGCAGAAATTATTGCATGATTTTACTGAAGGCACGAAAGATGGCTCAAATATAAGGGCAGTACAGGTTGGCGGGCCGTTAGGAGCATATTTACCGCCAGAGCTGTTTGATACGCTCACCGGTTATGAGGAATTTACGGCTATTGGTGCCGGTATCGGTCATGGCGGAATTGTGATATACGGCCAGTCAACTAATATGCGCGAACAGGCAAAGTATGCCTTTGAATTTTGTGCTGAAGAAAGTTGTGGCAAATGTACGCCTTGTCGTATTGGCTCTATAAGAGGTTATGAATTGTTGGCAACTGAACAAATAGATAAATCCCTGATTGATGACCTCTGTGAAGTGATGATTGCGGGTTCTGCTTGTGCAATGGGGGCAATGACACCAATTCCGGTGCAATCATTGATGCGATATTGGCCAGAAGATTTTGAGGACAAATCTTGATGAGCATTCAAGAGAATATTGATCTGGGAACTCCACCTTGCGATTCGGGTATTGAGGTACAGGTAAGTATAGACGGGGTGAATATAACCGTTCCAAAAGGTACCAGTGTTTTACGGGCGGCTCGTCTGGCTGGACTTGATATACCGTCATTGTGTGCCACTGAAAGTCTGAAAGCCTTGGGTTCATGTCGTTTGTGTCTTGTCGAAATTGACGGAGTAAAAGGCACGCCTTCATCATGCACCACTCCGGTTCAAGGCGGTATGAGGGTGCAAACCGAAACTGCCAAATTGGCTAAATTGCGCCGCTCGGTTATGGAGCTTTATATCTCCGATCACCCTTTGGATTGCTTGACTTGTTCGGCTAATGGCGATTGCGAACTACAAGATATGGCTGGACGGGTTGGTTTGCGTGATGTGCGTTATGATGCAACAGGCCAGAACCACTTGAACGCTAACAAAGATACTTCAAATCCGTATTTCACCTTTGATCCGGCAAAGTGTATTGTTTGTTCCAGATGCGTTAGAGCCTGTGACGAGGTGCAAGGTACATTGGCATTAACCGTGGCTGGGCGCGGGTTTGATGCTGTTATTGCCGCTGGTAACACTGATTTTTTTACTTCGGAGTGTGTTTCATGCGGCGCGTGTGTGGCCGCATGTCCCACCGCTACTTTGATGGAAAATACGGTAATTGAACATGGCCTGCCTGATCGGGTGGTGAAAACCACTTGCGCTTATTGTGGGGTCGGTTGTTCGTTTTTGGCCGAAATGCAAGGTGAAACTGTGGTGCGTATGGTTCCTGATCCACAGGGCAAAGCCAATCATGGGCATTCGTGCGTAAAGGGACGCTTTGCTTGGGGTTATGCGAGCCACCCTGATAGAATTACCAAGCCTTTGATCCGTGAAACCACCAAAGAGGACTGGCGCGAAGTTGATTGGGATACGGCGATTAATTTTGCTGCTAATAAGCTAAGCGCCATCAAACAAAAACACGGCTCCAATGCGATTGGTGGCATTACATCATCGCGTTGTACCAATGAAGAAGTTTGGTTGGTGCAAAAGACTATTCGTGCGGCTTTTGGTAATAATAATGTTGATACTTGTGCCAGAGTTTGTCATTCGCCAACCGGATATGGCCTTAAACAAACTTTTGGCGAAAGTGCTGGAACCCAGCATTTTGACTCAGTGTCTAAGGCAGATGTGTTGCTGGTAATAGGGGCTAATCCGACCGAAGCGCATCCGGTTTTTGGCTCGGCAATGAAACGCCGTATTCGTGAAGGGGCAAAACTAATCGTCGCCGACCCACGGGCAATCGAATTAGTGCAAGCACCGCATATAAAGGCTAATTTACACCTTCCCTTACAACCCGGAACCAATGTGGCTTTGATCAATGCGCTGGCTTATGTGGTGGTTACAGAAAACCTGGTTGATATGGAGTTTGTCAAAAGCCGCTGTGACTTGCAGAGTTTTGCTGAATGGCAAGCTTTTGCCGTTGATCCAGCCAATTCGCCTGAAGCTGTGGCCAAGATTTGCGGACTTAGTGCCGGTGATATTCGTGATGCTGCGCGTCTGTACGCCAAAGGGCCAAATTCAGCGATTTACTACGGATTGGGAGTTACCGAGCACAGCCAAGGATCAACCATGGTAATTGGCATGGCTAATTTGGCTATGGCTACGGGCAATATCGGTCGGATGGGGGTAGGGGTCAATCCAATGCGCGGCCAAAACAATGTACAAGGTTCATGCGATATGGGCTCGTTCCCTCATGAATTCGCTGGTTACCGTCCGGTTACTGATGATGCGACACGTGAACAGTTTGAAGCCGATTGGGGCGTTGAATTAAGTCCGAATCCGGGCTTGCGTATTCCCAATATGCTAGATGACGCAGTATCTGGAACATTTCGCGGAATGTATGTGCAAGGCGAGGATATTGCTCAAAGTGATCCTAATACGGCGCATGTCGAAGCGGCTTTGTCTAATCTCGATTGTCTTATTGTGCAGGATTTATTTCTTAACGAGACAGCTCGTTTTGCACACGTGTTTTTCCCCGGTACTTCGTTTTTGGAAAAGGACGGAACCTTTACCAATGCCGAACGTAGGATCAACCGTGTACGTCCTGCTGTTACATCGCCCACCGGATTGCAGGAATGGGAAGTGACCCAAAAGCTAGCTACCGCCATGGGTTATAAGATGGATTATCAAAATTCATCGCAAATCATGGACGAAATCGCCAGACTTTCGCCGTCTATGGCCGGGGTTAGTTTCGAGCTGCTCGATGAACAAGGTTCGGTACAATGGCCATGTAATGAACAGGCACCAGATGGCACTCCGATCATGCATGTGGAAAGTTTCAGCCATGGTAAGGGCAGGTTTTTAACCACAGAGTTCACTGCCACTAAAGAACGTACAAACCGTAAGTTTCCTTTGCTGCTAACCACTGGACGACTATTGGCACAATACAATGTGGGGCAGCAAACAAGGCGTACAGAAAACATGCGTTGGTCGGCGCGCGACGAGTTGGAAATTCATGAATCCGACGCGCAAATGCGTGGTATCAAAACTGGTGATCTGGTGAGTATTCGTTCACGCATGGGAGAGACATCGCTTGTCGCCAAGATCAGCGATCGCGTGCAGCCCGGCGTAGTTTATACGACTTTTCATCACCCGGAGTCGGGAGCAAACATTATCACAACAGAGCTATCCGATTGGGCTACATCTTGCCCTGAATACAAGGTCACAGCGGTACAAATTGCTCCGGCCAATCATCTGTCAAAGTGGCAAGAACAACATGTAAGCGAAACCCGTACCAATCAACCGGAATTTGTAAAATAATGCCTTTTGTGAATGACCAGCTGGTAAGTGCTAATTTGATCGGTGATCAGGGTCAAGCGCGAGACTGGGTGTTGCCAAATGAAGTTCCCATTGGGTTTATTTACAATAAGTTTGAACACGCCGTGATGATGGCAACTCCGTCTAATTTAGAAGATTTTGCCTTGGGTTTTTCTTTGGCTGAAGGGGTGTTACATAGAGCTGGGGAGTTGCTGGCTATACGTGTTTGTGAGTTAAAGCACGGTATTGAACTACATATTACTATACCAGATAATCGTTTGCAGAAATTAAAAATGCACCGACAAAGACGCGCTCATCGAGGTCGGGCTGGCTGTGGCATATGTGGCGTTGATAATCTTTCTGATGCTTTGCGGCCATTGCCTAAATTAACGGCTGATAGCTTTGGGCTGGATCGCGGAGCAATTTTACAGGCGATAAATCTATTACCGGACTACCAGCCAATGCGAGCAAACAATCATACTGTTCATGGTGCAGCTTGGGTTGCCAAGGACGGTAAATTACTTTTTGCGCGAGAAGATATTGGTCGCCATAACGCGCTTGATAAAATGATTGGTGCTAGGGGCTCGTCTACTGCCTGCGGGTTTGCGTTATTGTCTTCTCGTTGTACTTATGAATTGGTGCAAAAATGTGCCATGGCCAATATAGGCACATTGGTTTGTCTAGCCGCGCCGACAATAAGTGCTGTGGAAACAGCAATTAAAGCTAATATTCGTCTTTGTATTTTTGAACGAAAAACCAAAGCGCTTTTACAATTCAGTCCGCCGGTTTGAAATTTTCGTTGATCATAATTTCGTCTACTTTAATTTTTTTGATCAACGCACTGCCTTTAACCTTTGATGTTTCATAAAGCCGTACTATTGGCCCTCCTTCCCACGCAGGCCCCACATGTTGAACGATTTCATATTGGTTAAGGCTTACTATCGAGATGGGTTTGAATTTTTTTGGAGCGTAATAGCGGATTTTCCGAATATTATCGGTTAGCGGATCAATTGTAATTTCGCCTTTGAGGTGTTGACGAATATCTGATTTTCGCCCACCGCCCTCGAGTATATATTCATCAGATATGTCAAAGCTATAGACCTCTAATCCTTCTTCGGTACGAACTAAATCAGCACCTCCTTGCATTCTTTTGCGCAAGTTAGGTATCATCACTGTTTTGTCGGAATTGCCATCCCATTTCGCATATTTATTTTGCAGTTTATTATGTTCGCTATGGTTTTCTTCGGCGCTAGGAAATACAACTTGCCAACCACCAGATGTTGGTGATCTGGGGTCAAAAGCTTTGACCTCGGTTTTGACTCCTTTTTTATAGGTTTGTCGATCAAATGAAAATCTGGGAGCAGAGGATTGCGCAGCTTCAAGAGCTAGAAGTGCTTTTTCAACCGATTCCGGTAAATTACTTGTAGCAAAACTAGGTGATGTGAAAAGCGCAAGGGTTAAAAAACTGGTTAGAATTACTTTGGGTAAAGACAAGCTCATAAAATATACTTCCTACAAAAATAATGACTTGATTATAACAAATCATTCTGACCCCAGCCTGAACAGATCACTACATTGATATTAGATATTGTTTTTATTGACTAATAAAATTTTTTATCTCTTTGTTTCAAAAGAACAGCTTTGTCAGATAATGTCACTTTTAGTGACTAGACATATCAGCCAATAATCCCGATACAGGACGGCTGGAGACAATTTGGGTAGGGGGAGCTGTGTTAGCTTATAGCGCGGCTGTGTTCTTTTGCGAATTTTCATCAGGGTTTTGCGCAGGTTTCCTGCGTGTCTGCTAAAGTTTACGGGAACTATCTAGTATGAGCAAACTTCAATGAGCGAACCATCTATATCCAGTGCCGAGTTGATTACCGACCCGGTTTATATTGAGGTGGTAAAGCAGTTACGACCTCATGCATCTAAAGATGCTAGTATATCGCCAGAATCCATTATTTTAAGTGATCTGGGAATGGATTCTTTAGCAATTATGGATTTTGTTTTTGACCTTGAAGATGCTCTTGACCTTACCATTCCCGAACACCGTATTGCCGAAGTAAAAACAATAGCTGATTTAGTTGCAGCTGTGTATTTGTTGCAAAAGGAGGCCTGAATAGATGGCTATTTTTGATAAGTTTCAACCTTTGTCCGATGTTCATGACCAATTAAAATCAGTAGGGCAAAGCCCATCTAGCCTACAATTCGATGAAATTATCTCGCCAACCGAAGCGGTGCTAAATGGCCGCCGCACCATCTTGTTGGGTACCAATAACTATCTGGGGCTTACTTTTGATCAGACTAGCATTGATAAAGGTATCGAGGCATTACGGGAGCAAGGAACAGGCACTACCGGCTCGCGAATTGCCAATGGCAGTTATGATGGCCATAAGGCGTTAGAGAATGAACTAGCTGAATTTTATGGCATGCATGATGCTATTTTGTATTCAACTGGTTATATGGCAAACCTTGGGGCTATCGGTACATTGGCTGGTCGCGGTGATTATTTGCTGATTGATGCTGATAGTCATGCTTCGATCCATGATGCCTGCAAATTATCTGATGCCGAAGTTATTCGTTTTCGCCACAATGATCCGGTAAATTTGGCCAAGAAGCTTGAGCGTTTAGCCGATAAGCCGGGTGAAAAACTGATAGTTATCGAGAGCATTTACTCGATGCTTGGCGATACTTCTCCGTTAAAAGAAATGATCGCGGTCAAGAACAAATATGGTGCTAGCCTTTTGATTGACGAAGCTCATTCTTTGGGTGTTATGGGTGCTACCGGTCGTGGGCTTTGCGAATTAGCCGGAGTAGAAAAAGACATCGACTTTGTCACTGGCACATTTTCCAAGAGCATAGGAACCATTGGCGGATTCTTGGTTTCCAATGTTCCGGGTCTGGATATAGTTCGTTTGGCTAGTCGCCCTTATATGTTCACCGCTTCTTTGCCACCATCAGTAGTAGCTACTGCCAGACAGGCCTTGTCGCGAGTTGCTGGCGCTACAGTTGAGCGCACCAGACTTTGGGATAATGCTACACAGTTGTATGCCGGGTTGAAAAACGCTGGTTTTGATCTCGGCCCGCAAGTAAGCCCGATTGTGGCAATTCGTATGCAAGATCCGGGCAAAGCAGTGGCTTTATGGAACGGCCTGCTTGATGCAGGGGTTTATACTAATTTGGCTTTACCGCCAGCGACGCCATCCGGTTGGTTTTTGTTACGTTCCTCCATCAGTGCCGCGCATACATCGCAGCAGATAGCTTTGGCGGTTGAATTGTGTGCCAAAATTGGCCGCGAGCTTGGCTTGATCCCATGCCCGGCTACAGTAGGAGCCAGCGTTGAGATGATGAATGTTGCTAGCCCGCGCAAAGTAGCGAAGCAGGAAGCTGAAAAATCAAGTGACGAGGACGAAACAGCAGTACAAGCATAAAGTCGTTTATACTCCATCGACCCAAAAAGTGGGTGCCGGTTTTTGGTTAAGTTGATGGATAACAAAGATAGAATATACTCAAAATACCGTTTAGTTCGATGTTTTGAGTATAATATGGAAAACTCTATGCAACTGATTGAAGTCACCGACAATAAACTGTTGTACGAGTTTATTCGGGTGCCTGTTTATGTCCATCGAAATGATCCAAACTGGATAACTGCTCTGGATATGGAGCGCAAAGCCTTACTCGACAAAGATAAAAATCCATTTTTCGAGCACGCTGTGGCAAAATATTGGTTGGTAAAACAAGACGGGAAATTTGTTGGTAGAATATCTGCACAAATTGACCAAATGGCTATTACAGAACATGGCGAAAAAATCGGTCATTTCGGAATGTTCACTTGCGAAAATGATCCTAAAATTGGACAACTTTTATTGCAGACAGCCGAGAATTGGTTGCACCAGCAAGGCATGGTTAAAGTTCAAGGGCCGCTTAACTTATCGATCAACCAAGAAGTTGGCTTGATGACGCAAGGCTTTGATACTCCCTCGATGATGTTAATGCCGCATGATTTGCCACATTTGCAAGAAATGATTGAGACCGCCGGATATAAAACTGCGGTCAAAATGCTAAGTTATATTCGTGATGCCAATACCCTGTTTCCTGAAAAATTGCGAAAGCTGGCAACCCGTGAAACGGGAGGTAAGGTTACTTTGCGCAAATTGGATATGAAAAAATATGATCAAGAGATCGAGACAATAGTTTCAATCTTTAACGAAGGCTGGCACACAAATTGGGGCTTTGTACCGATGACCGAGGCAGAAGTCGTGCATATGGGTGCTGAATTGCGGCCGATCATTGTTCCTGAGCTTGCTTGTTTTGCCGAAATAGATGGCGAAGCGGTCGGGTTTCTGGTTTGCGTTCCTGATGTCAATGAAATGATTAGTGATCTTAATGGTAAATTACTGCCATTCGGCTGGTTGAAATTGTTATGGCGAATGAAAGTCAGAGGCCCCAAAGCTGCCCGGGTTATGTTGCTGGGTATGCGCAAGAAATATTCTGGTGGTCTTCTGGGGCAGATTTTACCATTTCGAATGATTTATTTTATTGAAGCGTATTTGAAATCTTCGTCAATTGAACGAGTGGAAATGGGCTGGATTTTAGAAGATAATAAGCCAATACGTCGATTGATTGAACGGCTTGGTGGAAAAGCATATAAATATTATCAGGTTTTCGAAAAAACTCTTGGTAAATAAAAACCGGTTTCATCTTTAAGCATCTTCTCCGGTGGATAAATCCTCAAAAGGATCGGCAAAAAATAATTCTTGCTGTGATAACAGTCCTTAGTAATCACCACCAAAACCCATGGTTTTCAAGAGTAATGCTAACAAAAGTGGGAACCGTTTTTGTGGCGAAGCATTGCGACCACTAAAGATAAGCAATGCTAGTAAAAGTGGGAAGCCTTTTGTCTCGCGGTCAGGTTGCTTCGCAATGACCTGCGACGGCGCGGCCTGACCGGCCGAGGCGCAGTCGCACCTAGTTAGTAATAT
>JAESTZ010000003.1 GCA_016763315.1 Robiginitomaculum sp. | reverse complement strand
GTCAAGATATATATCGGTTCGGAAAACCCTTTATTTAGCCTTTCGGGTTCAAGTGTGGTCACGGCACCCTATATGAATGCACAAGGCAAAGTATTAGGGGCCATCGGCGTAATTGGCCCAACACGGCTAAATTATGCCAAAGTGATCCCGATGGTGGATTATACGGCGCAAGCCATTGGATTTTTAATGCGTCAACAAGTGCGCAAGTAACGGAAAAAGACTAAAAATGAGCAACGAACAAGATCAACCAGAAACCGAAGAAACACCGGATAATGTAACTCCAGTCGAGGAGCAATTAGATCCAGTGCTGGAGCTACAAAATGAACTGGATGCAGCCAAAGATCGCACATTGCGCCTTGCGGCAGAACTGGAAAATTTAAGAAAACGCTCAAAGCGCGATATTGCCGATGCCCGGCGTTATGGCGTAACCAGTTTTGCCGAAGATATGTTAAATGTTGCCGATAACTTAAGCCGAGCGCTGGACAATGTTCCCGCCGAAGCCAGAGAAGAAGCTTCTCAGCGCATGGAGCAATTAGTCGAAGGGGTTGATATAACACAAAAGTCCTTGCAAGCAGCGCTGGAGAGACACGGTATTAAACAAATCGGTGGCAAGGGCGAAAAGTTTGATCATAATTTGCATCAGGCCGTTGCACAAATTCCCTCAGATGAGGTGGCTTCCGGTCTTGTGGCCGAAGTTATCCAAAATGGTTATACTATTGGCGATCGTACTTTGCGCGCGGCAATAGTTGCGGTTTCCACAGGTGCCAGCGCGTCTGCTCCGGCGGCAACATCAGAGCCAGAGCAAAAAGCAGAACCGGGCAGCACTATCGATACTAAGGCTTGATCTTATAATCATTCAGGTCATGCAGGTTTTTCGACATATATTCCATCGACCCAAAAAGTGGGTCTGGAGCAATCCTAGTAAAAGTGGATACCGGTTTTACGGCAAAGGATTGCGACCACTAAGACCGGTTTTTGGATAAGTTGATGGATAACAAAGATAAAATATACTCAAAATACCGTTTAGTTCGGTGTTTTGAGTATATTATTGTGGTGCTGGCAGTCTTTTTATTTCTGCCAGTTACTGCATTTGCTGATACGGTTTTAATGGGCGAGGCGCGAAAAGTATTGTCAGCTTATGGCGGACAATTATGGCCGGGGTTTTTCGGCAAGGACTTTCCGATTGTTATAGTAGATCATAAGCACGACAAGTTTTACTGCGCCAGAAAGTTACCCGTTGGTTTTACTCTATTTAGTATTGATGCCGATACTAATTGCCGCATTGATATTCGTGAAGCTGGTCAATTTTCCACTAATATTCAGGCAACTTTGCCTTTTGCCGGAGCAGGGCCAGTAGCAGTAATAGGCGCTTATGGAATTATAGAAAGCAACTCCACCTCTTGGATTGCTACTCTTTTGCATGAAAATTTTCATCAATACCAGATGAACTGGAGCGGCTATTATAGTGGCTTAACAGCTCTTGACCTGGCCGGAGATGACGATAGTGGAATGTGGGCGCTGAACTACCCATTTGCTTATGATGACCAACAAGTCGTAGCTATAATCAGAAGCAACAGTCTTGACCTAGTGGCTATTTTAACCGAACCGGATAAAAATATTAGAAAAAAACTTGCTCTGCAATATGCCGCCAAACGCGCTGGCAGGTTATCTACTCTTACCGCCGCTGATAGGCGATATATGGAGTTTCAGCTTTGGCAAGAAGGGATGGCTCGATATACCGAACTGGCTTTGGCGGAATTTGCTGCCAGCGGTACCCATACTTCTCTTGGGGTGGATCATGATTTTGCTGCATTGGCAGCCAATTTACGCACCCGGATTTTACAAACTTTAATCGAGGGCAAAATAAGCCAGCACCAAAGGGTTTATTTTTACTCGTTAGGAGCGGCAGAAGCCTTGGTGCTCGACGAGATTGATCAAAGCTGGCGAGAGAGTTATTTTAGCAACGGTCTTTCAATGGCTGGTTTTTTTAGCGACGCAATAAATAACTAGCGCACTACCCGCAAGGTTAAATTGATCCGCCCGCCCTTTGGTATTAGTGTCGATGTACCGCCATAAATTCGATCAACTCCATGATAACAATGCCGTGCAGTATTAGCCAACACCAACACATCACCTGATGATAACTTGAATGAACCGGTGGGTGAATTACGTTCTAACCCACCCATACGATATAAAGCCTGATCACCCAAAGACACCGAAACAATCGGCGCGTCTTTGGCTTGTTCGCTGGCGTCAATGTGCAACCCAAGCTGTGATTTTTCACGATACCAGTTAATTAGGCAAGATTGCGGGTTTTGCGGCCAAGTTGTTACATCGCGCCATAAATCCAATAACTCTTGCGGCATTTTCGGCCAAGGTTTGGCGGTTTTCGGGTGCAAAGTATCATAACGATAGCCGGATTTTTCCGAGATCCAGCCCAGTTCGCCAAAATTACTCATAATCACCGAAGTCGGCTGTCCGGTTTTTGGCATTATTGGTTGATAAAACGGAGCTTCCTTAATTCCGGCGCGAACCAGTTCAACTAATTTTTCTTGCTGTTGACGAGAAAAATAACCCGGTAAATAACGAAAGCCATGTGGCAAACAATTTTTCAATTTATAACCTCTTGCTAAAAGTGCCGCATCTATGACATGAACTTCCCTAGAACAAACCATAGAACAGCGCTTGCTTACCTTTTATGCCTTTTGCTTACATCTAATACTTTCTTGATAAACAAAACTGTGTATTCTAATTGTGACTGGCTTTAGCTAAAAGCAACTGGCTAATTCAGATAGTGTTAATTGCATAAGCAAATAAGGATTTTGAAATTGCGAACTAAAACACTAATTATTTGTTTTGGGCCGCTTGGAAGGCTATTAAACGCTTTTTGTGCCAGCGCGCGATTGCGTGAGGCATTTCCTGAGGATCAGCTTGTGTTGCTTACTGATCCGGCACTGGTTGGTTTGGCAACCAAGTCACCTTGGTTCGATGATATAATCTCGGCAGACCTTGCCGCAGCAGATACCAATTTCTCGACATTGGCAAAAGTCCTTAAAAAAAGCAAATTTGATAAAATTATAGATCTGGAACGTAGTGACAGAACCGCAAATTTATTCGCCTCATTTGGCTTATTTGCTCCTAAATTTGCCGGATCCGCCTCAAGAGCCAAGTGGTCAATAAACGAAGACAATCAACATCCGGTTGATGCCGATGATCGATTGCTGGATATTATTGGTGTCCCGCCATCAAAAGTAGACCTAAGTGTTGGCCCTGATTTTAGCTGGTTGTTGCGCCTGGCCGGTAAAACTCCTTCATTACAGCCGGAATATTTTGGTTTAAAAGGTGATTATATTTTGCTCAATCTCGGGCGTCTGGATAGTAATGATGGTTGGCCGGCTGCTGCCTATCAAACACTTGCCGGTCACATATTGAATTCCAATACAATGCTGGCAATTACTGGCGGAATCAAAGCTCGCGACCTTGCCCGCCCATTGCTCAGAAATTACCCTAAAATCAAAGACCTGTGCGCTAGAGCAGACCCGTTTCAATTAACCGCACTTGGCGCCAAAGCTAAAGGTGTCGTCGGCATTGCCGATGGAATATTACATCTATGCGGCGCCGGTGCAGGGCGCTGTATTTCTTTACACGGTAGTGCAGCCAACGCCAAGCAAACCGGAATTCGAGTACCAAATGCCATGAGCATTATCAGTGAGCCGTTAGAAAATCTTTCTGCTGATGATTTACTGAAGGCTATGAAAATGTTTGGTGCGTTTTAGTCACTATTTTTGGAATCTATGCGAAAGCTGCTTGATCCCGCGCCCGGCTTTCTTCATAAAGCTGTTGTCTGGCACTTAATAGGAGGGTTTTCATGGTTGATACGATTTCTCTACAATGATTGTCCGGCATTTTTTTGACAATCACAGGAGAGCATTATAGCACGTCGTCCACCGCCAGCCGCCCCGAAAAAGCCCAAAGGCCCCAAAGTTAATCAGGATATCACTGCTGAGCGCATTTTGCTCATTGATGAGAACGGTGAAAAGCAAGGTGTAATGCCTATTGCAGCTGCCTTAGAAGCAGCAAAAGAAGCCGGACTTGATCTGGTTGAGGTAGCTCCGGAAGCAAAAAATCCGGTTTGTAAAATACTCGATTACGGCAAAATGCGTTTTCAAGCACAAAAAAAACGCGCTGAATCAAAAAAGAAACAAAAGACCGCTGACCTTAAAGAAATCAAAATGCGTCCAAATATTGACGTGCATGATTATCAAGTCAAAACTAAAGCCATGACCAGATTCTTTGCTCAAGGCGATAAAGTCAAAGTAACTATTCGTTTTCGTGGCCGTGAAATGGCACACCAAGATCGTGGCGCAAACTTGCTGCAACGAGTACGTGATGATTTTGAAGATACTACCAAAGTAGAATTTGAACCAAAAACCGAAGGTCGGCAAATGATGATGGTGCTGGCTCCAAAATAGTTAAACCACGCTCTAAGTTAAAATTCTTATTGTTGTTATTGATCTAATCACCTGACTTGTTCGGGTGATCGGGCTTTGCCGTGAATACTTTATTACCGATCCCTCACTCCACCCCTCTTTGTTTGTCCTACTGCTTTGCTACTTTTATAACTCTCCCGGTCGGCAGAGGGAGCCCTTGCCGCAAGACAAAAGAGCAATAGTGCAAACAAGGGTCAGGTGACCCTTAAGGGTTACCCCTTAATTAGCAATCATTGGCAAAGACGATATATGATCCAAGGGTTAATTTGCAAACATTGTACCCTTATTCACCCTTAACCACCCTTAGGCATCGGGGATAAGTTTCAAACGTACACGCAATGCCTGCACTTGCTATAATGGTATTGCAGATGGCTAAAACAGCTCTGTTTGCTGCTGTTTGACATTGTGAATATGTGGTAAACTCAATGAAACGTGGGTTTTGCCCATGGTTTTGTAAATCTTTTGGCGAAACAATAGTTTTTGTCCGCCGAGCCTTCTTAAGGTTTATCCATTGGGGAAATACGGTAAAATTGCCGATGGTTTTTTATTTGGCTATATTTGACCTGAAATTGGTCAATGGACATTTGCTCTCCATCAACTTATCCAAAAACTCGCCCTCAAGTAACGAGCGTTCGCGTCGTGATAGGGCAACTAAAGGTTCCCACTTTTTGGGTCGATGGACATAAAAAAGCCCCGCTGTTTTAGAGCGAGGCTTTTCAACTTGTTATAAATCGAGCGATTTACTCTTCGGATTTGCCGCCGATATCTTCGCCAGTTTCCTGATTTACTTCTTTCATCGAAAGACGAACTTTGCCGCGATCAAAGCCAAGAACCTTAACTTTAACTTTGTCGCCTTCTTTGACCACATCAGAAGTGGCGTTTACCCGTTCGGCGGCTAGTTGCGAAATATGCACCAGACCGTCTTTCGGGCCAAAGAAGTTCACAAACGCACCGAAGTCCATAACCTTGACCACAGTGCCGTCATAGATAACGCCGGCCTCTGGCTCGGAAACGATGGCTTTGATCATGTCCATGGCCTTAGTGATGCTCTCAGCATCAGATGAGGCGACTTTTATGATACCTTCGTCGTCAATGTTAACCCGT
>JAESTZ010000002.1 GCA_016763315.1 Robiginitomaculum sp. | reverse complement strand
CGAGTAAGCTACCCGGTTGAAACGGCAATGGCCGGTTTACCAAGCTTGCAATATACCAGATCAGTATCGCGTTATGGCCTGTCACAAGTCACAGTTATTTTTGATGATAGCACCGATATTTACTTTGCTCGGCAATTGGTTAGTGAGCGACTAAATGCCGCCAAAAGCAGCCTTCCGCTTTCGCTTGAGCCAGCTCTTGGGCCGATTGCAACCGGTTTGGGTGAGATATTTATGTTCACCGTTGATGCGCAGCCCGATGCTCGCAACAAGGATGGATCGATCATCTCCCCCACAGATTTGCGCACAGTTCATGACTGGATTATCCGCCCGCAATTATTACGGGTTCCCGGTGTTGTCGAAGTAAACCCGATCGGCGGCTTTAAGCGTGAAATATTGGTGGCGATAGAACCGGCTAATTTGCTAGCCTATGGCATTACCCAAGAAGATTTGATCACAGCCATCGCCGACAATAATGAAAACAGAGGCGTTGGCTTTATAGAACATAACGGTTCTCAATGGCTGATGCGGGTTCCGGGTCAGGCAAAAGACTTTGAAATGTTAGGCGAAATACTGGTAACCGAAAACAATGGTGTGCCAGTACGCCTAAAAGATGTTGCCACGATAAGCGAGGGCAAAGAGCTTCGCTCTGGTGCCGCCACCCAAAATGGCCGCGAAGTGGTGATGAGTACGGTGTTTATGCTGATCGGCGAAAACAGCCGCACCGTTGCCAAAGCGGTTGGCGAAAAACTAGAAGAAGTAAAATCCAGCCTTCCAGAGGGGATCACTGTAACAGCCGTTTACGACCGTACTAGCTTGGTTGAAAAGACACTGCACACAGTAGAGAAGAACTTAACTGAAGGTGCCTTATTGGTCATTGTCATTTTATTTTTGTTCTTGGGCAATATCCGAGCAGCAATTTTAACGGCCATGATTATTCCAGTTGCCATGTTGATGACCATTACTGGAATGGTACAAACCAAAGTCAGTGCCAATTTAATGAGCTTGGGCGCTTTGGATTTTGGCCTGATCGTTGATGGGGCAATTATTATTGTTGAAAACTGTTTGCGTCGATTAAGCCAAGTTCGGCGAAAAGGTGAGATACCGCTAAATGAACGTCTGAACATCGTGTTTGAAGCCACCCGTGAAGTAATACGCCCGGCTTTGTTTGGCGTGTTCATTATCACCGTGGTCTATTTGCCGATCTTTGCGCTTACCGGTGTCGAAGGAAAAATGTTTCACCCAATGGCGATCACCGTTGTGATTGCCCTACTAAGCGCAATGGTGCTCTCGATCACCTTTGTTCCAGCTTGTGTGGCACTTCTGTTCAAAAAGCCGGTAGTTGAAAAACAAAGTGTTATCATGAAGTCCGCGCACTGGATGTATAAACCGGTTTTACAACTAGCCGTCAAAGGCCGCTGGTTGGTGGTAAGTCTGGCTCTGGTGCTGGTAGTTGCAAGCGGCTTTTTAATCCCTAAGCTTGGCAGTGAATTTGTGCCAAATTTGGATGAAGGCGATATCGCTATGCATGCTTTGCGTATTCCGGGCACTTCATTGGAACAAGCTATTGAGTTGCAAAAAGTCCTAGAAGAAAAAATCAATGAATTGCCAGAGGTCGAGCGGGTTTTTGCCAAAATAGGCACGGCAGAAGTAGCCACTGATGCCGTGCCTCCAAGTGTTGCCGATAATTTTATTATCTTAAAGCCTAGAAAAGATTGGCCCGACCCCAAAAAGACAAAGGAGCAGTTTGTCAATGAACTGGCTGCTTTGGTTGAGCCAATACCGGGTAATAGGTACGAGTTTTTACAACCAATACAAATGCGCTTTAATGAGTTGTTGTCCGGGGTTCGTTCTGAACTGGCAATCAAAGTATTTGGCGATGATTTTGAGCAATTGATTGCTTTGGGTGATGAGATTGAAAAAGCCATCACAAATGTGGAAGGCATTGCCGATATCGCCGTAGAGCAAACCACCGGTCTGCCTCTCCTGACTATTCAGCCCAAAAGAGATGTGTTGCCGCAATTTGGAATTACAATCAAAGATATTCAAGATCAGCTTGCTACTGCCTTGGGCGGTAAGATCGCCGGGCAATTTTATGACGGTGACAGGCGTAGCGATATTGTTGTGCGCCTGCCGGAGCATTTACGAACCGATGTTGATGGACTGGCGAATTTGCCAATTTCGCGGCCTCATGGTGATTATGTACCACTGCAAGAGTTGGCCGATTTGGAGCTTATTGCCGGATATAATCAGGTCTACCGGGAAAATGGTAAACGCCGGGTGGTGGTAACCGCCAATGTGCGCGGACGAGACTTGGGTAGCTTTGTTTCCGATGTTCAAGCCGCAATTTCCACAAGCGTTGAAGTGCCGGCAGGCTATTGGATCGAATATGGGGGAACTTACCAAAAGCTACAATCCGCAGCAAAACGCCTGTCCGTGGTTGTGCCGGTTACTTTGCTGCTAATTATTGGCCTGCTAATATTAGCTTTGGGATCGGTGAAAGATGCTCTGATTATTTTTACTGGCGTGCCTTTGGCTTTAACTGGCGGGGTAATAGCGTTATTGTTACGAGACATTCCGTTTTCAATCTCAGCTGCGGTTGGTTTTATTGCTCTATCTGGTATCGCGATTTTGAACGGCTTGGTCATGGTGTCCTTTATCCGCGATTTGCGACACGACGGTTTCAAGTTAGATAAAGCTATCATTGAAGGCGCACTAATCCGGCTACGTCCGGTGTTAACTACCGCGCTGGTCGCATCATTGGGCTTTGTCCCTATGGCACTTAACACCGGTATTGGTTCAGAGGTTCAGCGCCCATTAGCTACAGTCGTAATCGGTGGAATAATTTCTTCAACATTACTGACATTGGTTGTCTTGCCGGCTCTGTATCGATTGCTGCATTCTGATCCTAAAGATCAGAAAAAACCAACATAAAAGCATTGCTCGTGGGTTTCAAGGAGTGCAGCAACCCTCTGATCGGGTTCAGCGGCGAAACGCTGGCGGCATCCAAACGGCGCACGGTTGGTCTCAATGAAGTTGTCGCGCTGGAGGCGGCTCCATGAAATGGTCTCTGTGAAGCAGTCTTGGGGTTTTTAGGGGTAGCAGGAACGCTCCCTTAAATGGTGATGAACCGGCCACGCGGTTCGCTGGCGTAAAGATGACCAT
>JAESTZ010000018.1 GCA_016763315.1 Robiginitomaculum sp. | reverse complement strand
GATAGAAGAATACCGTGAAGATGATTATTCCAAGCTAGATGAAATTATTGGAAAGAAATAATAGGCTTGCCTTTGGGCGTAAACCGTTTAGAGAGCGCTAATGACACAGCAAAACACAAATAATACCGCTCTTCGCAATATTGCGATCATTGCCCACGTTGACCACGGTAAAACTACTTTGGTTGATGAAATGTTGCGCCAGTCCGGTGCCGTTGAAGCTCATACTGCCATGGATGAGCGAGCGATGGACAGCAATGATATTGAGCGCGAGCGCGGTATTACCATTTTGGCCAAATGTACGTCGGTTTTATGGGAACAAGGTGAAACACCGGTACGGATCAACATTGTTGATACTCCGGGGCATGCGGATTTTGGTGGTGAAGTCGAGCGAATTTTATCGATGGTTGATGGTTGTTTATTATTGGTTGATGCCGCCGAAGGGCCAATGCCGCAAACCAAGTTTGTATTGTCCAAGGCATTGGCTTTGGGCTTGAACCCGATTGTGGTGCTAAATAAAGTTGATCGCCCCAGCGCCGATGTCGATGCAGCACTTGATGCGGCATTTGATCTGTTTGCTGCTTTAGGTGCCAATGACGAGCAATTGGATTTTCCGGTGCTTTATGCCTCTGGCCGTGATGGTTGGGCAAGTGATAATATGGACGACGAGCGAAAAGACTTGGCACCATTATTTCGCGCAGTGGTTAAGCATACTCCATTGCCGCCAATGTTGGAGACCGCCAAAGATGAGCCATTTACCATGTTGGCGACCACGTTAGAGGCGGATCCGTTTTTAGGCCGTATTCTTACTGGCCGTGTGGTCACAGGAACCGTTAAACCGGGCATGACCTTAAAGGCGCTATCCGGTGACGGATCAGAAGTGGAACGCATTAGAATTTCCAAGGTTTTGGCATTTCGCGGCCTACAGCGCCAACCAGTGGAAGAAGTGTTTCCCGGTGACATTGTGGCTTTGGCCGGTTTCTCAAAAGCTTCGGTTGCCGATACTTTGTGCGATGTATCGGTAACAGATGCTTTGCCTTCGCAGCCGATTGATCCGCCGACACTTTCAATTACTCTGGCACCAAATGACAGCCCACTGGCCGGGCGTGAAGGTTCAAAAGTACAATCACGGGTGATCCGCGAGAGATTACTACGTCAAGCCGAGGGTGATGTGGCGATTACTGTTACCGAGAGCGAAAATAAGGACGCATTCGAGGTCGCAGGTCGAGGCGAGTTGCAATTAGGTGTGTTGATTGAAAATATGCGCCGCGAGGGTTTCGAACTGGCTGTATCTCGTCCAAGAGTTGTCACCACCAAAGACGAAAATGGTAAGGTGTTGGAGCCTATCGAAGAAGTGACCATTGATGTTGATGATGAGTTCACCGGTGCTGTGATCGAAAAACTGACCAGAAAAAAAGCTGAACTTGTAGAAATGAAACCATCTGGCGGCGGCAAAACCCGTTTGGTTATGCACATACCGGCGCGGGCGTTAATTGGTTATCACGGCGAGTTCATGACTGATACTCGTGGTTCTGGTATTATGAACCGGATTTACCTTAAACACGCGCCGTATAAGGGCAGTATTGAAGGCCGCAGAAATGGTGTGCTGGTCTCCAATGGTGATGGGGTTGCGGCAGCATTTGCTCTTTGGAATTTGGAAAGCAGGGGCACAATGTTGATTGCTCCGGGAGCCAAAGTTTACAAAGGCATGATCATTGGTGAAAATTCAAAACCTAATGATTTGGTAGTTAACCCGCTAAAGGTCAAACAGCTAACCAATATGCGGGCTTCCGGCAAGGACGAGGCAGTGCGCTTAACTACGCCAAAAATCCTTAGTCTTGAACAAGCCATTGCCTACATCAACACCGATGAAGTGGTGGAAGTTACGCCATTATCTATTCGCCTTCGAAAAATCGAACGCGAAGAGCATTTACGTAAACGCACCAAAAAAGCCGAAGCCGATATGTAGGTTGTAATTGCCGGTGTGACGGGGCTTTGCGGAGCCGTGACTATTAGTATTTTGATGAAACAATAAAACCATCATGTTTGTCATCACCGGCCTTGTGCCGGTGATCCAGTTTTCATGTTCTGGATACCCCGAACAAGTCGGAGTATGACAGAACTGGCAAGGGTCAAAGCCAAGGGTGAATAAGAGTGTCATTAGCACTAATGCATTTCTTTAGTGGTCGCATTTGCTCACCACAAAACCGGTTCCCACTTTTGCTGGCAAATGCTCGTTGACCCTTAATTAGCACTCATCGGCAAAGAAATTACTTAAAATGAGGGTTAATTGGCAAACATTACACCCTTATTTGACCCTCATTGACCCTTGTTAGCAATCAACAGTCGGGGATAAGTTTCAACCATGCCCGCAACCACCCTGCTTGCTATAATGGTGTTGCAAGTGGCCATCACACGTTCATTTGCGGCTGTTTGACATTGTTAATACGTGATATACCCAATGAAACGTGGGTTTTGCCAAAACGTTTTTTTGGTAATGCATAGAAGGAATATTGTTTCCTGACGAGCTTTTCTGAGGATTATCCGCAGGGAAAAATTGACAAATTTGCCAATGGCTTTTTCTAAGTCTGTTTTTTGGCTCTTCAAGTCTAACCAATGGTGTTGGTTAGTGAGCCAATGCCTTCTATGGAAATGGTCACTTCATCGCCTTTGGATAGCAGTGTTCCACTTTCCAGTCCGCAGCCGCCGGGCAGGGTACCTGTACCGAAAAACTCACCGGGGAAAAGTCGTTCGCCCTGACTGACATGCGATAAAGCTTCGCCCAAGGTGTAACCCATGCCTTTGGATGAAACTTCGGCAATTTGCCTACCATTAATTCCAACGGTTCCGGTTAGCTGGTTTATGCGGGGTAGTATTTCATTTGCGGTAACAAATTCAGCTGAGATTGCATTGGCAAAATGTTTAGACTTTTGCGGGCCAAAACCGCTTTGCATTTCTGCCATTTGGCGATCACGGGCGGAAAAATCATTAAAAACTACAAAACCGCCAATAGCAGCCTCTGCCTCGTCGGGTGTGGCGTTATAAAGCGGCTTGGCCAGCACAAAACCAAGTTCTAGCTCATAGTCCATAATTTTAGAGTTTTTCGGCCAGACAATGTTTTCACCCTCGCCAAAGAAGTTTAGATGATTGCCCATGTAATAAATCGGCTCCTGATACCAAAGTGGCGCCGGTTTTAGCTTCGGGTGCAGCTTGCCGGTTAGCTTTTGATACAGTTTGGCAACTTTATAGGCACCGGGTTTGTTGGCCTTGGCAAAGCTGGTTGCAGCGTTGATAAAGTGCTGTTCAAACAACATGAAATCCCGATATGATTTTGGCACAAACGATTTTATATCAGCAGGGTCGTAATCAGTTTTTGATTGCCCTGTTGCAGTTAGAAAATCGCTAAACAGGGCGCTATTTATTGGCACAGTTTCCCATGTCTCGCCCCTAAATACTTGCAGTTCATTGCTGTTGGCCGTTTTATGTTTTCTAAATTTCATATCACCATCCTTGTGCGCGCTTTAACAGTAATTCGCGATCCACTTGGGCTGCATTAGCGCCCCAGATATGGCTTGGTGAAGTTAAGCGTAGGGTGATCCATGCCTCGCGCAACGATCCGGCTGGCAGGGCATCGGCAGCAAATGCAATGGCGGCGCGTTCCGCAAACAGCCGTGGATCGGCATTTGTGTTTTCAACTAGCCAATCGGTAAGCGATCTTATGTTCGGGATTTCATCGCCAATACGGCTCATATCTTGTGAAAATATTGCGGCGACTTTTTCATTGCTTAATGCCCGCATAATATCCAGTGCGATCACATTGCCCGATCCTTCCCAGACACTGTTAAGCGGTGATGTACGAAACAAATTGGGCAAGCCGGTTTCTTCGACAAACCCGACCCCGCCCAGACACTCTAACGCTTCGGCGACTACGGACGGTTGGCGTTTGCAGACCCAATATTTGGCAATCGGCGTTAGTACCCGTGATAATGCTGCTTGATAGGGGCTGTTCGGCGCGGCATCAAAACTAGCGGCCACGGCAAATGATAATGCCATAGCAACTTCGGATTCCAGCGCTAGATCGGCCAAGGTGTTTTGCATCAACGGCTGATCAATCAATTTGCGCTGAAACGCGGTTCGATATGACACATGATGATGGGCTAGCTTTACCGCTTTTCGCATGCCGGCAGCAGAGCCGGACACACAATCAAATCTCGTGTGGTGCGCCATGTTGATAATGGTGGCGATGCCGCGCCCCGGCTCGCCAATGCGTTTTGCCCAAGCTCCGCGATATTCGATCTCGCTACTGGCATTAGAGCGATCGCCCATCTTGTCTTTGAGGCGTTGAATCTCAATGGCATTGCGGCTGTTATCAGGTTTCCACTTGGGAACTAAAAAGCATGACAGGCCAGCATCTTCGTAAGCCAAGGTCAAAAATGCATCGCTCATCGGTGCCGAGCAAAACCATTTGTGGCCGATAAGTTCAGCTTCGCCATCGGCGCCTACTTTTGCTCTGGTGGTGTTGGCACGCAGATCAGATCCACCCTGTTTTTCGGTCATTGCCATGCCAAAAGTAAGGCCGGATTTTTGCTTTGCCGGTACGCAGTCTGCATCATATTTGCCGGCAATTGCTCCGGGTAACCAGTGCTTGGCCGCCCACTCGTCATTTTGCAATACCGGAACCACTGCATAGGTCATGGTCATCGGGCAGCCAACGCCGGTATCAGCCCATGCCATCATCTGCCCAGATGCTGCGTGGGCAATATGACCAGAGGTCTTGGCCGTCCAGGCAATGCTTGAAACGCCGTTATCTATGCCAAGCGACATTAATTGATGATAAGACGGGTGGTATTCAATCTCGTCCAATCTGCGCCCTCTGGCATCAAAAGCGCGCAATATCGGTGGGTTTTCATTGGCCAAGCGACCCAATTCACGGCTTTGCTCACTACCGGCCAATTTGCCAAACTTGCCAAGGTGATCTTCGTGTTCTGACAAAGCGTGTTTTGCGTCGCTATGTTCAGACAAGCGGGATGTGGCCATAGCAACAGAGCTTTGCATTGCCGGATCGTTGAACAGGTCAAAATCTCCCGGCAAAGGCGGTTTGTTAAGTACATCATGGGTTGCCAGATGATCGCGTGGATTGGTTTGTTTCATTGTTTCACCCAAGATAATTTTTCAAGTATGGAGTTTGACTGTTTTGTCTGTACAGAGCAATAGCGTTTGGCTGCGAACAAATGAAGCAGTTAGATATTATTGCGATTTAGCATTTTTCTTGATTGTACGCGAGGTATGACTACTGTTTTCGAATATATTTAAAAGGAGCGTTTATGAATTTCGGTGAATCAATTTCTACTTGTTTCCGAAAGTACTTTACGTTTTATGGCCGAGCATCTCGTTCAGAATATTGGTGGTTTATGCTGTTTACTGTTTTGGCAGGTATTGTTTTGCCTATTATTGACATGTCAGTATTTGAAATTATTGAAGCGCGGGTGTTTGCATGGACTGTAGCAGATATTTTGCCGTTCAGTACAATATTCAATATTGTTGTTTTCGTTCCAACAATCGCAGTAACTGCACGACGATTGCACGACACCAGCCGGTCAGGCTGGTGGCAACTTATCTGGCTTGCGCCAATGCTGTTGCTAACTGTGCTGGAGCAGTTGTTGCTTGCGCCAGAGTTGTTGATACCTGTGTGGGTGCTAATGCTCGGAGAGTGGTCTGTTCTGTTGACCGCTGCTGGTGTATTTACTAGTTTAGCTTTTTTGGGGCTGTTTGTTTTGCTGATTGTATGGTTGGCAACACGGGGTAATGAATGGCCAAATAAATTTGGGGACGATCCATTGGGTGAGCCAATTGCCGATGTTTTCAGCTAGTTGTTTTGCTCTTGGCTGTCGAATAAAATAGGAAAGTAATATGCAAAGAAATGAATGGTTCAAAGCTAAATGGATTTATATGCGAAGGAGCTTCTTATCTGCATTATTAGGCGTTGCTTTACTTGTTCTTTCAGCAGTTTTGAAAATTGATATTTTAGTCGTAGGCATTTTATTGTTTGTTCCGCTGTTAGGCGGGTTGGTTGTAATACCTCTTTTGCACTGGAAAGATCGCTATATTGGAGAAAAAAGCACGCTTTGGGGCGTTGTTTTGTTAATTGAAACGTCCGGATGGGGGAAGCTGATATATTGGTTTCGTCATCTTCTTCCTGATTGGAAACGAAGTGGCCAGTATGAAAACCTTGAATAGGCATAAATCTAGATTGATTGGAAGAATGAAGTTAAACTTATGTTGGTTTTTCTACCTGCTTGCAAAAAGGAAGTGCTTTGATTAGGGTTCCCGTGAATAATATATTTGGGGAAGTAAATGAAAAGACGTGAATTTTTGGTGCAAGGCTCTGCACTTGGTTTAGCCGGGTTTGGAATTACCGCATGTAGCCCACAAGATTTAGGCAAAAAGCCTGTGGTCGTCGATATTCCACAATTCAAACTTGATGCCACTGCACAAGGAAAGCTGATCTCGTCGGGTAAGGTAAGTTCGTTAGAACTTACCAATGCGGCGATTGAGCGAGCGTCCAAAGTCAATGAGGCTTTGAATTTCATTGTTAACCCTACGTTTGAGCAGGCAAGGGAACGCGCAGGCAGTGCGCTGCCAGTCGGGCCATTTTCCGGCGTACCAACCATGACCAAGGATCTAACCGCCACCAAAGGGGTTCGTACTGCCTTTGGATCAAGAGCTTTTGCCGAATATATACCGCAAGAAAATGCTGGTTTTGCGGATGTGATGCAAGGCGCTGGTCTGGTTTCTATTGGTAAATCAGCAACTCCGGAGTTCGGGTTTTTGCCAGTAACCGAGCCTTTGACATTCGGGCCAACCCGCAACCCGTGGAATAGTGATCATACTTGCGGTGGCTCATCTGGTGGCTCAGCTGTGGCTGTTGCCTCGGGTGTAGTACCGTTTGCGCAGGCTAGTGATGGCGGTGGTTCAATACGTATTCCAGCAAGTTGTTGTGGATTGTTCGGTATGAAGGGCAGCCGTGGTCGTTGGCCTGATACTGATGGTACTGATTGGGAGATTTCCATTCGAGGTTTTGTTACTCGTTCTGTTCGTGATAGCCAAACCGCGATGGCGAGCATGACCGGCGGCGAAAATGGTTTGCCTGCGGTGATTTTGGCTGATGCGGAACGTGGTAAAAAATACAAGATCGGTTTTCGCACTGCGACACCAGATGGCCGCGAAGTACACGCCGATTGCAAACGTGCTGTGTTGCTAGCGGCCAAGCATTGTGCGCAACTTGGCCATGAAGTGGTTGAAGTTCCCGCCTATTATTCTTGGCGAGAGTTCTGGGACGCGTTCATGGTGGTTTGGGCGTTTGGCGCGAAAGAAGCCATTAACAGTGTCGGTCAGCAATTAGGTGGAACACCTCCACGTGAATTGTTCGAGCCGTTTTCATGGTGGTTATATGATATGGTTGCCGATAAAGATGCTTCGGTTTTAGGTGTTGCATTTGCGCAATTTGCTGCCGAGCGCGAGGCTGCTCGTAAGTTTCATCAATCTTATGACTTTTGCTTAAGTCCGGTGCTTGGTGAACCGCCAATTAAAATCGGTGCCATTGACCAAAGCGGTGATATCGAAGCCATGCGCGATTGGCTGGAACATTATGTGGGTTTCACGCCTTGGGCTAATGCCACCGGCCATCCGGCGATGTCGGTGCCAATATTGCGCACTGAAAATGATCTTCCGGTTGGAGTACAGTTTGAGGCTGCTTTTGGTAATGAAGCCAATTTGTTTGAGCTGGCTTTACAGTTGGAACAGATTGCTCCGTGGGCGCAGGACTGGCCGAAAATGGTAGGCTAGAGCATTTGCCAACAAAAGTTGGTCTGGAGCAATCCTCAGTAAAAGTGGGTGCCGGTTTTGCGGCAAAGGATTGCGACCACTCAAAAAGGTTTTGTGGTAAGCAAATGCGAGAATTAAAAAATAGAACAAGTCTATGGTTCAAAGTAAACTGCAAATGGTGAGGTAATACAATGCTAGCTAACTTGTTATTGGCGATGGTCATGATCGTTGTCACAACTGTTACGCATTTGGTGTTTCTAACCGGCCTTACCTGGGTTATGCACAAACGAAAAGTCGGTGAAGGCGATGATGCTGAAGAGGATCATATTTTGCGTCCCTCATTGGTGATTGTGCTGGTGGTTTTAGGGTTATTTTTCGCCCATGCTGTCGAGATACTTATGTATGCCGGATTATATCATTTTCTTGATATATTCGAGACCTTTGAAACTGCTTTGTATTTTTCAACCGGCACTTTTACCACAGTTGGTTTTGGTGAGGTGGTGGCCGGCCCAGACTGGAGATTATTAACCGCGATAGAGTCGGCAAACGGCTTTATCCTGATTGGTTGGTCAACGGCGTTTTTAATTGGCTTAACCGCAAAATTACGCGCGGTCGAGCATCGCTGGATGAAAGGTCATAAAGATTAAAACTACTGCAAGTTTTTTGTTTATATCAATTAGGAATTGCCATTTATTAAATCACCTAGATACAACAACCTCCGCCGGGGCATTGTGTTTCATCGGAGCAACATAACGTTCCGCCCCAGCAACAAGAAATACAACCATCGCTACAACATTGCGTTATTACAATGTCGTGTCCGCTTAAAGCTTTAGATACTGTATCTGAATTTTTGCTTCGTAGTTGAGAGTCGCATCTAGATTTTCTAGCATCAATTTGTTGTTGCGTTATCGATACAGGAAAGACACTGACGTCCAAGCCTAATCTGGTAATTGGTTGACCAATAGGTGCCATATTTAAGGAACTGGATGATATATCAGTTGTTATCCGTAATAATTGCCCATTTGTTTGTATAAGCCCTGCGGGAGCTGCAATTTTTTTCCAGTGTTTTACTGGCTCGTCAAGGGATGTCGGTAGGAAAACACCAACTTCAATAAAAACTGTCTCGGTAATTGAGGTTTGCAAGGATAATTGGGGGAATTTTTCACGAATTTTTTCTTTGTCCAGTAAGGTGATCTGGATTTTATAAGGATTGGTAGTTGTTGCGGCGTTTGCTATTATTTCCGCTTTACCGGCTACCATTGTAATTTGCGGAGTAGCAATTATTTTGTCATTCAGACTAATGGCAAGACGTGCGTTGTATGCTGCTATCGAATCTAAATTGCCTACTTTATTTAATGTTTCTTGCTGGTCTATTATTAGATTTTGACTATTAGCCGAAGACGTTGGAAAGAGCATTAAAAGAAATGTAATGACCAAATAGTAGAGTAAATGCTTCATAATAATTCCTCATTTTATTACACGCTACCCCCCCCCTATGGTTGTGTGTCAATATGCTTTGAATTCATAGGGAGAGTGAATTGCCGTTAAAAATAAGTTCGGCACCTGATTAACTCCCCCTTTCAACCTCATACATAGCGATGGCGGCAGCGGTTGCGACGTTTAAACTTTCCATATTTGATGAAATCGGAATTTTGGCAAGGAAATCGCAATGCTTGGCAACATTGGGGCGCAAACCTTTGCCTTCTGACCCAAGAACGAGGCAGATTTTGTCGGCGGATTTCACAGCATCGGCAATGCTGGTTTGCGTTCCTCCAGCTAGGCCAATGCTTTGCACGCCTGCATCGCTTAGTTTTTCCAAAGTCCGCGATAAATTGACCACGGGTATTAGGGGGACTTGCTCAACAGCGCCGGCAGCAGCTTTGGCCAGTACGCCAGACAAGTTAGGCGCGTTACGGTCTTGCATAATAATACCGGCAACGCCAAAAGCAGCAGCAGAGCGAAAAATGGCCCCGATGTTTCTAGGATCGGTCAAACCATCGAGCATTAGCAGTGATCCTGATAAGTTGTTTAAAATATTATCAAGAGATACCGGGGGTAGGGGGTCAATTTGCACCGCCAAACCTTGATGCACCGCACCGGCGGGCAGGCTTTGAGTGATTCTTGCTGGATCAGTTGCGATAACACCGCTTATTGCCGGAATATTTCCTAAAATGCTAAGTGCGTTACGGGTGGCCAACAACTGATTTACCTTGCGGTTTTTGTTGTTTAGGGCGGCTGTTACCGCATGTGTTCCCCAAATCCATTGCTTAGTCTTTGAATTATTGGGCTTTTTTGTGAAATCCGTGTTTGATTTTTTTTCGTGTTTTTGTGACATAAAAATACAAATTCCTCATTGCGACTTTGGAAAGTATTCTCTATATTCCACCGTCTTGGTT
>JAESTZ010000017.1 GCA_016763315.1 Robiginitomaculum sp. | reverse complement strand
TTTGGAGCGGGCGATGAGATTCGAACTCACGACCTAAACCTTGGCAAGGTTTCGCTCTACCCCTGAGCTACGCCCGCATCCAAATACCCGTATCTGTTCTTCACGGCTGAACAGGCGGGCGTTATGTCCTAAAGAACAGGTCTTTGCAAGAGCGATAATAAGAATCATCAGTATTATTTAAATTATCACAAGAGACGAGAGACACCAGCTTGATTGATGGTAATGTTTTGTAATTTTGATGTTTTGGAGTTGTAACAATTATGACAACATCTCGTGACGAGCTTTTTACTTATCTTGACGCACTTGGTATCTCTCATAATACTGTTGAGCATCGAGAAATATTTGCTGTTGAAGACGGTGAGGATATCAAAAATAACTTGCCCGGAGGGCATAGCAAAAACCTTTTCTTAAAAGACAAAAAAGGTAAACTATTCCTTGTTTCGGCTTTGGGGGTTACAAAAATTAAATTAAATCAACTACATAAAGTTTTAGATTGTGCCCGACTGTCTTTTGCCAGCGCCGATCTTATGCAACGTGTTTTGGGGGTGACTCCGGGTTCTGTTACAGCCTTTGCCCTGATAAATGACCCGAAAGGTAAAGTGACTTTTGTATTAGATAAGGCTTTGCTGGAAACTGATCCGGTTAACTTTCATCCATTGAAAAACAACGCAACCACAGCCATTTCTGTCAAAGATTTAGTGTTGTTCGCCAACAAAACAAACCACGAACCGGTTTTGCTTGATTTTGTTGCCAATGACGGCAAGGCTGCCCTTGTTTTAAACGAAAACAAGCTCCACTTATAAACTTGGAACAATAAACAGGTGTATAAACACTATGACCGAACACCAACCAGATAAACAAAGCTTGGTAATTGACGGAACAGATGCCGGCTTTATGGCTGAGGTGATTGAACCATCAAGCACTGTTCCTGTAATTGTTGATTTTTGGGCGCCGTGGTGCGGGCCGTGTCGACAGCTTGGGCCCGCTTTGGAAAAGCTGGTCAAACGAGCCGCCGGGAAAGTTAAAATGGTCAAAATCAATGTTGATGAAAACCCGGCCATATCGGGACAATTACAGGTTCGCTCTATTCCGGCGGTGTTTGCATTTAAAGACGGTCAACCGGTGGACGGCTTTTCAGGAGCCCTGCCCGAAAGCCAGCTACAAGAGTTTATAGATAAACTAACCGGCGATATGGATGTCGACAAAGAGGTTGCCGATCTGGTTGAGCGGGCAACTAATAGTTTTGAGCTTGGTGATTTGGGTGGTGCAGCACAGGATTATGCAGCAGCGATTGCCCTAAAAGAAAACTCACCCGAAGCAATAGCCGGAATGATCCGGGTTTATTTGGCTAATGACGATGTTTCCGGAGCTAGAAATATATTACAATCAGTAGCTGAAGAAGACTTGCAACATGTGGCGATTATTGGCGTTAGAAATGCTATTGAATTAGCCGAAGGGGCGCCGTCTGATGACGAGATGCAGCCATTACTTTCGGCGGTAGAAAACAACCCGAATGATCTTGATGCAAGGTTTGCTTTGGCCGAGGGGTTATCCGGTATTGGTGAAATGGATCAGGCAGTGGATGAGTTGTTTATTATTTTGGAAACAGAATTGAACTGGAATGACCAACAAGCCCGTAAAATGTTGTTAAAGTTATTTGAAGCAGCAGGAAGCGGCTCCAAACTTACCGCCAAGGGGCGGCGACGTCTTTCATCCTTGTTGTTCTCGTAAAAGAAATGTAAAAAGTAAAAATGAGCAATGAAATAAAAACAAATCGCGAGCCAGATCCAAAAATGCTGGATCTTTTGGTTTGCCCAATTACTCATGGCCCGTTGGTTTATGATAAAAAATCTCAGGAACTATTGTCTAAAAAAGCTAAGTTGGCTTACCCAATTCGTGACGGTGTGCCGATAATGCTCGAAGACGAGGCGCGCACGTTGTCTGATTAAGGTAACTCGCCGCGAAGTAGGTTTGGTAGAGGGCCGATTCCGCCACCAGCTTCTTTGGCAAAGAATTTTCGTAACGGATCTATTTTATCGACAATTCCCATTCCAAGACCGCGTAAATGGCGTATTGGTTCAATGTCATTAGAGAAAACCCGGACAAAAACATCGGTTGCGGCCAATAGTGACACATTATCAAATCGCCGTCTTTGCTCATAAGTCTTTAACGCGGTAGTATCTGCAACGCCTAATCCGCTTCGCGCTGTTTTCGCCAGCACGTCAGCTAAAACCGCCGCATCTCGAATGCCGGCATTAAAGCCCTGTCCGGCTATTGGGTGCATGCCGTGAGCTGCGTCGCCAACTAAAACCAAGCCTTCAGCGGTATATTTTTCAACCAACATCAAAGTAAGTGGGTATGCCCATCTGGGGCCCGTTGGAGTTAGTTTGCCTAAAAACGACCCAAAGCGACGCTCCAGCTCTGCTTGGAAAAAGTCTGAATCACATGATTGTAAAAATTGGGCTGCGGCGGGTTTTTCCGTCCAAACTAAGGATGAGCGATTACCGCTTAGTGGTAAAATAGCAAATGGGCCGGTTGGTAAAAAATATTCATGGGCGATGCCGTTGTGAGGTTGTTCGTGCTTAATAGTTGCTACCACGCCCCACTGATTATAACCCCATTTGTGAGTGCGAATTGCGGCACCTTCACGCAATGGTGAGTTTCTACCTTCCGCTCCAACTAATAGCGGTGCGACGATTTGTCGCCTGTTTTTAAGAGTGATTTGCCAGTTTTGCCCGTCGAACAGGTAGTCAGATATTGTTGTTTTGTCGAACAGGGTGATTCTTTGCTGCTCTCGACATTCTGCCAATAAAGCAAGCCGCATATAACGGTTTTCTACCATCCAGCCCAGCGGTTCGCCGGCACCGACGCCATCTAGTTCATCACGGTCAAAGTGTAATAACATAGGCCCGGGGCCACCAGATCTTAACCCGTCGTCTGCGCGGCCATCGCTGACGAGTATTTCATTGATGGGGTTGATGTTTTTTCGTAAGCGGGCTTTTACACCCAATGCTTCAAGCATTCGCATATTTGCGAATGAAATGGCTGATGATCGACCATCAAATTCTGGTGTAAGTTGGCTTTCAAAAGGCAATGGATCAACGACAGCTACTCGTAAGCCGCCGCTTTGCAAAGCCAAAGCTGTGGTTAGCCCAACCAGCCCGCCGCCATTGATCAATACATCAAACTTGGAAAAAACGTCTACCATTTAGCCAAAGTAAACCGAAGTAGAGAAAATACCAGCCCCAGAAGACAGGCATCGGTTTTATTAGTGATAATTTTGTTAAAATGGTCATTAAAAAATTAATCAAACTTTACCACTTGCTGTTAGTTTGGTCGCTCAAATATTGCAATAAACGGTTCTCATGACAGACAACACTATTTTTACTAACCCAAATGGCTTTAGCTTAATGCGGTTTGTTCCGCGTATAATACGACGGCGAGCTGCAGGGGCGTTGCTGTTTGGGCTGGGTGTTTTTTTGTTTGGTTCATTTCTTGATCATGCAGCGCTTGATCCATCTTGGAATACAGCATCATCACAGACGGCAACCAATATTTTTGGTTCTGCTGGCTCGCATGTTTCAGACGTGGGGCTGCAATTGTTCGGCTGGGGCGGTTATGGCCTTGCTTTGAGTTTTCTGGTGTGGGGGTCTGCATATTTATTGCGGCCGTTACGGTTTAAAATGTATTCGCGAGGACAGGTTTTTGTGGCGCTGGGGTCGTCTTTTTTGTTTTCGATCACCGCATCGTCTTTACCAGTGCCAATTGCTTGGCCATTTTCTAACGGCCTTGGTGGTTTGTTTGGTGACCTGGTTTTTCTGCCAACTCAAGGTTTTTTAGGTGGCCCTTTTGGTGGAGCTGCGTTGGGGGCACTTTGTTTTATCTTGGCGATTCTCGGATTTATCTGGGCTTTTTCTTTACAACGGTCAGATGCGGCTAGGATAATTGATGCCGCCTACGAGCTTGTTCAAAAGGCGATGTTTCTGGTAAGGGGTTTTGGCAAGAATCAACCAAAACCGGCGGCAAGAAAAAAAGTAGCGACCAAGCCAAAGCGTCGTAAAAGCAAAGCTAAAGTTGCACAGGTGGCGCGCGCACGTGCAGGCACGCGCGCAGAGCGTGAAAAGCAACTTAAAATGCCGTTTGTGGCTGCGGCTGACTTTGAGTTACCGCACCTTGAGTTGCTGGCCGAACCAACAATCAGAACACAGTCAATAGATGAGGCAGGTTTACGCCAAAACGCTGAGTTATTGGAAACTGTGCTGATGGACTTTGGAATAAAGGGTCAAATTGTTCACGTGCAACCAGGACCGGTAGTTACGTTGTATGAGCTTGAACCAGCGCCCGGGCTAAAATCTTCGCGGGTTATTTCTCTTTCTGATGACATTGCCCGCTCAATGAGTGCAATTGCTTGCCGGGTGGCAGTAATACCGGGGCGCAATGTAATTGGCATCGAGCTGCCAAACTCTCGACGAGAAACGGTTTTTTTGCGTGACACTTTGTCTTCGGTACAGTTTGAAAAATCTAAAGCGCTGCTACCTCTGGCTTTGGGTGAAAGTATTTCGGGCGAGCCATATATCGCAGATCTTGCCCGAATGCCGCATATGCTAATCGCCGGAACAACGGGCTCTGGTAAGTCTGTCGGGGTTAATGCGATGATACTGTCTTTGCTTTATCGTTATGGGCCGGATCAGTGCCGGTTTATTATGGTTGATCCAAAAATGCTCGAGTTATCGATTTATGACGGTATTCCACATTTGTTGTCACCGGTGGTGACAGATCCGAAGAAGGCTGTTTCTGCCTTGCGTTGGGCGGTGCGGGAAATGGAGCGCCGCTATAAGAAAATGTCAAAAGTTGGCGTTCGTAATGTCGGTGGTTATAATGCTATGGCTGCGCAGGCTGTCAAAAAAGGAAAAAAAGCCAAGCGCACCATTCAAACCGGATATGATCGCGAAACCGGGAAGCCAATATATGAAACTGAAGAATTAGATCTAGAGCATTTGCCGTTTATTGTGGTTGTAATTGATGAAATGGCTGACCTGATGATGGTGGCCGGTAAAGATATTGAGGGCGCCGTACAGCGGTTGGCGCAAATGGCACGAGCTGCGGGAATACACGTTGTTATGGCCACACAAAGGCCATCAGTTGATGTAATTACTGGCACAATCAAGGCTAATTTTCCTACTCGTATCAGTTTTCAAGTTAGCTCTAAAATTGATAGCCGAACAATCCTGGGAGACCAGGGCGCAGAACAATTACTTGGCATGGGCGATATGTTGTATATGGCCGGCGGTGGGCGGGTTCGCCGCTTACATGGGCCGTTTGTTTCCGATAAAGAGGTGGAGGCTGTAACCTCATACTTAAAACAACAAGGCGCCCCGGTATACCTTGAGGAAATTACCACTGAAGAATTAGGTGGCGAAAGTGGTTCTGGCTTTGGCGAAAAACCAACGGGTGATGACTTGTATGATAAGGCCGTGGCTATCATTGCCCGAGACAGAAAGGCTTCTACGTCTTATTTACAACGACGTTTACAGATAGGTTACAACCGGGCGGCAACATTGATTGAGCGCCTTGAAGATGAGGGGGTTGTTGGTGCGGCCAATCATGCGGGAAAGCGTGAAATATTACTCCCGGAAGCAGGTGTAATGTAAAAACCTGAATGACAGCTGAATACTTGCGCCTTATTATCGACCATTGTCTGGGGTAATCTTTGTGCAGAAACAGGATATATCAAGATGAAAACAAAATTTATTAGTTTGGCTATTGCGGCAATATTTGTTCTGCCAGCGTTTAGTGCTGCCGAAACGGTACCGGTTAATTCTGTTGATGATGGTGTGCCGGCGCAGGAGTTTTTTACCGCCGAGCCTGTTCCGATGGATGTTCAAGCAGAGGTAAAGCGCCTAAATAAATTTGTTCGCTCTATACGGACTATCAAGGGCGGCTTTGTTCAAACGGCAGTAAACGGATCAATGGAAACCGGAAATTTTTATTGGAGAAGGCCGGGAAAATTACGCATTGAGTACAAAAATAGCCCGCTATTGATTGTTGCTGATGGCACTAACATAGCGCAAATAGACAAGGAGCTTGAAACGATAGACCAGATACGTATTTCATGGACTCCTTATAAGTTCCTGCTTTCTAGGCGGTTTGATCTATCTAAGGGTGTTGAGTTGGTGGGAATAGAAAAACTTCCTGAACAAACCAGGGTAACTATCCGCGACCTTGATGGCGAAATGGATGGTGAATTCACTTTGGTTTTTGCCGAACCGAATTTGGCTTTAATTGGTTGGACGTGGGAAAACGCCTATGATGGACAGGTTGATTTTATTTTGACAGATACGGTTGAGGGTGAAAAACTGGCTTCTTCATTATTTGTTATTCGCGAACAAGATCGCCGGAGAGGAGGCCGACGCCGATAGCTTTGTTGTGATAAATATATCGCTCACAAGAAGTAACAATAAGTTCATTTGATTATTTTATTTTTTTGTGCTTTTTTAGAGACAGTAGAGTTGGCGCCAAGCACCCCCCCCGCGAAGATTGCGCTGACTTGAAATAAACCCGCCCGGTCGTTTCCCCTTGCGACCGGGCGTTGTTGTTTTTGCAGCAAGCTGCAGCGGGTGTTTTGCATAAAACATGGGTGGACAGTTAGGCTGAAGCGGCTATTGGTGTGATATGACTAATGAATATTCTTCCTTACTTGATGAAATACCACATTTGTTGCGAGCAAAAGCGTTTGCTGACAGCCTTTCTGCAACGCCGCTTTTTTCTCGTGTCGGTACGAAGCTGGATGATCATGATCGTGAGCTGGCCACTCTTTATGGCCAAAATCTAGGGTTTTCCCATGTTTTTCCGGCAAGACTGTTACATTTATCGGAAGCGATCGGAGCAGCAGAGGCAAATGACTATGATCCTGAAGCTTGGGAGTGTGAAGAACAGCTCCGCGCCAGCCTTCATGCACAGGCTTTGCTGCAAACTAGTGAAGAGGGGGCGGCAGCTTTGTTACAGCTTGTCGCCAGTGAAGTTTCGCAAATTGCCAAAGATGTGGCAGAAGACACATTCTCACACAGCCCGCACATAAACGAAGCTGCAATAAACTGTATCATAGGCCATGTTGCACAAGCTGCTCATTGCATGGCTTTGGCTATTCTTTCTAATACTGATGTTGTTGACCCTGATCACCCCTTTGTTTTGCGGTGGTCGTTATTTAACCGTGGTCGATGGCCGGTTGGAATTGTCGGCTCCAGTTATAATCTATATTGAGTATAAAATGATAAAACTGACTTCCTGGAACGTAAATTCGGTACGGTTACGTTTACCGCAAATAGAAAAGTTTCTGCAACAAACCAATCCGGATATATTGTGTTTGCAGGAAATAAAGTGCCTGGCTGAACAGTTTCCTGCCAAAGCTTTTGCCAAAGCCGGATATCCGCATCAGGCAATAAGTGGACAAAAGGGCATGCATGGTGTGGCTATTATTTCCAAGCTCCCATTAAGTGAAGAACATGTTCCTGATTTTTGTCCTCGTGGCGAAGCGCGGGTACAATCTGTCAAAGTTGCCGGTTTTACTTTGTTAAACTTATATATTCCTGCTGGCGGTGATGAGCCAGATGTAAAGATTAATCCGAAATTTGCCCATAAATTAGAATATTTAAGCAATTTACAGCAGCACTTTACAGCAAGAAGCGATCAAGGCAGTGCTTTGGAGGTATTAGTCGGGGATTTAAATATTGCGCCCGGAGAGTTTGATGTGTGGTCACATAAGCAGTTATTGCGGGTGGTTAGCCATACGCCAATAGAGGTGGACGCATTAAATTCGGTTAAAAACAGTTTTGATTTTGTTGATATGGCCAGAGTCTGTGTACCGGAAACTGAACCGTTATTTACGTGGTGGAGTTACCGCTCGAAAGACTGGACAAAAAACAATCGTGGCCGGCGCTTGGATCATATTTGGTTGTCAGCATCACTGGCCGAAATAAGTAATAAAGCAAAATTCACAGCCCACACCGACTGTCGCTCTTGGGAGCGACCGTCTGATCATGCGCCGATTACACTAGAATTTAGAGTAACTGCGTCTCAAAAGGAAACGTAAGCGTTTTAATTATAGAATTACGAAATTACCGTGACAAACGATAGCCACCTGATTCGGTCAATAAAATTCGCGCCTCACCGGGGTCAATTTCAATTTTTTGTCGCAAGCGATAAATATGTGTTTCTAATGTGTGGGTAGTAACATTGGCATTGTAACCCCAAACTTCGTGCAACAGTTCGTCACGCAACACCGGTTTGCCACCAGCTCTATAAAGGTATTTTAAAATACCGGTTTCTTTTTCGGTAAGTCGAATTTTTCGACCATCCTTGGTTAGTAATTGCTTCATGCTCGGACGAAATGTATATGGGCCAACTGTGAATATTGCTTCTTCGCTTTGTTCATGGGAGCGTAAATGCGCTCTAATTCTTGCTAATAAGACGTTGAATTTAAACGGCTTTAAAACATAATCATTGGCGCCCGCGTCAAGACCCAACACCTGATCGGCATCGGTTTTTGCACCGGTTAGCATTAAGATAGGTATTGCAACACCGGAGTTTCGTAATATCTTGCAAGCTTCGCGGCCATCCATATCAGGAAGATCAACATCAAGCAGGATAACGTCGACTTGCTCTGATTTTGCCAAAGTTACGCCGTCACCGGCATTATCAGCGGAAACAGTAGTAAACTCGTCATGCAGGTCAAATTGCTCGCACAGAGTTTCTCGAAGATCATCATCATCATCAATGATCAGGATTGTTTTTTTAGTATTCATAAAAACAATATGCGATTAAGTGCTCGGCCTTGCAAGTTGGCTTTTACGGTAGAACACGATAAGTTGATGGACAAGAAAGAAAGAGATATTTAAAAATATCGGTGAATTCGGCGTTTTGAGTATAAATGAAACTTATTTTGCAGAAAAACAATTTACTATGGAACGGCGGAAAGTGCCGTGTTGCCATTGGTCGTAACGGGTTGATAACACAAAATTTAAAGCGAGAGGGCGATCAAGCCACACCAACAGGGCTTTATAATTTCAGACGGGTTTTATATCGCGCAGATCGTCTTCTTCTACCAAAAACAGAACTTACTTGTCGGCAAATCAATGCAGATGACGGTTGGTGTGATGAACCGGCTGATCCGGCATATAACCGCCCGACGTCTTTGCCCTATAAGTCCTCGTGTGAAAAATTATTCCGCAAGGATCATGTTTATGATTTGCTAGTGGTGCTTGGGCATAATGACAGCCCCCCGGTCGCGGGCATGGGTAGTGCAATATTTTTGCATCTTGCAAGATCAGATTATTCTCCAACCAGAGGCTGTTTGGCGGTGTCAGAGCTTGATTTACGGCAAATTCTGGCTTTAGCTGACAAAACCAGCACTGTTGAAACTGGTAGATAAAGGCAACTTTTTAACAAGTTGGTCTTTTAATGCCTTAAAGTTATGTATATATAACTCTTAGAGACTGGCGGCGGGCGAGACCCTCGCCAACCCGGTCAGATCCGGAAGGAAGCAGCCGCAACGAGTTTTTCTTGGGTCGTCGTTCAGTCTCTACTTGCTCTTTTTACTGGTTCGCGGCATTTTCAGGTATGAGCGAATCTGATATTGAAGAAAACGGGCAAAGTCAGGAGCCGGAAAATCCTGATCAGGGCAGTATGTTTAGTAATAGTGAAGCTGGTGTAGGCCAAGCGGCGGGAGAAAAAACTGCGGCTACCTACCAAGTATTGGCTCGTAAATATCGACCATCGAACTTTAGTGACCTTATTGGCCAGCAACCGATGGTGCATACCTTAACCAATGCGTTTGCTGCGGGACGGATTGCTCATGCGTTTATGCTAACAGGGGTGCGAGGTGTTGGAAAAACCACTACCGCGCGATTGCTGGCGCGGGCGCTTAATTACCAAAGCGATACAATAGACAAGCCGGCAATGAACCTTGATCCGCCGGGGGTGCATTGCCAGCAAATTACCGCCTCAAGGCACATGGATGTGATGGAGATGGATGCGGCATCGCATACCGGAATTGGCGATATACGGGAAATTCTTGATGGGGTGCGTTATGCTCCGGTTTCGGCTCGTTATAAGGTTTACATCATTGACGAAGTGCACATGCTATCAAAGCCGGCATTTAATGCTTTGCTGAAAACTCTTGAAGAGCCGCCACCTCACGCAATCTTTATTCTGGCAACAACTGAAATTCGCAAAGTGCCGGTAACAATACTTTCAAGATGCCAGCGTTTTGATTTAGCTCGTGTTGGTGCCGATGAAATGGTTGACCATTTACAAAAAGTGGCAAAAACAGAAGGTTATAAGGTAAATAAAAGCGGGCTTAACTTGATAGCAAGAGCCTCTGAGGGTTCGGTTAGAGATGCGTTGTCAATCCTTGACCAGGCTTTGGTTCAATCCTCGGATGCTGAAATTGCTGCCGAAGACATTCGGCTAATGCTGGGTTTGGCAGATCGCAGTCGAGTGCTGGATTTGTTCGCGCTGGTAATGCGTGCCGATGTATCTGGGGCGCTTAACGAATTACGTGAACAGTATGATATGGGCGCAGATCCAGTAGTAATTGCCACCGATTTATTGGATCATTGCCATCAAATTACCAGAGCAAAGGCTTTGGGCGAGGCCGTGGATTTATCAGAATACGGCTCGGCCGCAGAACAAGTGTGTGAACTGGCAGCGGAGTTGTCGATGGGGCAATTAACCCGAACTTGGCAAATGTTGTTAAAAGCTTCAGGCGAGATAAAAGTTGCACCAGATGCTTTGTCGGCTATTGAAATGGCATTGATACGGCTTTGTGTAGCAGCTGCCCTGCCATCACCGGAAGATGCTGCGCGTCAACTACGCAGCGATACTAACAAAAGTAAAGCGCCAGCCAGTTCTGTCCAAAACCCTACTTCTGCTTCACCGCAAAAAGGTGGTTCTGCATCAACAGTGCGTGGTAATTTGGCAATAGCAACGCAAAGTGCCCTTAAGCAGCAGCCCGTTGCAGAAATAAATCAACAAGGACAACCAAAGACACCACAAACATTCACACAATTATTACAACTGTTAGAAGAAAAACGAGAATTGCCGGTTTTAAATCAACTAGAAAACTATGTTCGGTTGATAAGTTATCAGCCAGGAGCAATCAGCTTTGCACCGCAAACCGGCGCACCGGATAACTTGGCGACAGAATTGTCACAGCAATTACAAACAATTACTGGAATAAGTTGGTTAATTAGCTCTGATAGCAAAGAGCAGGGAGAAGATACTGTTCAGCAAGTTAGAAATCAGGATAAAAAGCAAGATATGGAAAATGTTCTGGCAGATCAAAATATACAAGGGGTTTTGGCAGCCTTTCCGCAAGCAAAAATAATACGGGTATTAGATCCAGAAAATTAAGGAAAAACCAATGAAAGATATTAGCGATCTGATGAAACAGGCCAAAGAAATGCAAGAAAATCTGGCTAAGGCACAGGAAAAACTTGAAGAAATAGAAGTGGTTGGAGAATCTGCCGCTGGAATGGTTTGCGTGACTTTAAATGGCAAAGGCGTGGCTAAAGCAGTAAAAATAGAGCCGACATTTTTGGTGCCGTCCGAGACGGAAGTATTAGAAGACTTGATAGTCGCTGCGATCAATGATGCCAAACGCAAAGTAGATCAGGTCGCGGGGCAACAAATGGCTGACGCCGCAGGGCCACTGGCTGGCATGATGCCGCCTGGCATGAAATTACCTTTTTAAGACCAGCCTCAAGCATTGGAGAAAAGCATGCGTATAGTTTTAATTGGATTGTTGGTTTTCGTCTTTACTGGGTTAAGCTTTACTACATTGGCGCAATCGGATGAGATTATCGTTACTGGTTCGCGATTGGAAAATTATGATATTTACGCAGAAGAAGATGGTGTTCCGCCCCATATCACCATTAAAAAACGCGCCAGTTTTTTGGTGCTATCGGTACGGGTCGAGGGTGATACCCGCCAGACGGTAAAGCGCGAAAAAGAAATTAGAGCAAGTTTACACAATATATTGCAAGCTGCGAAACGTAATCCGAGTATCAGTCTTGGGCATGGCAGTGAGTTTGTTGAGGATTTTACCAAACAAACCATAGCAAAAGATCTGAGAGATGGCCGGCGAGCTGAAACTAGCCATATGGTCTTGTTGATTAAAACGCCGGTTGATGCAAATGAAATTACCTATTCGCAAGCTCTTGCTATCATTGACAGGTTTATTGCTTCGGTAAACCTTCAAGGTCGCACTGAAATTATAAAGCAATCTCAACCTGTACTAAGTATTGTTAAACCGGAGAGGTTTCGCGGTGAACTGTTAGGGTTTATCGCAAATGATGCGCGTAATACTGCTGCAATTTTTGGCGAAGATTATGCCGTTCGGGCAACCAATATGGCCGAACGAATTAGGTGGATCCAAAGCGGCAAGCTAACACTGACTCTTTATATTCCGTATAGCCTGGAAGTATTGCCAAAGCCGTGAGTATTAGTCGGTAAAACTAGCGAAGAAAACACTACGATCCGTAGTGATGGTAAATCCAGATGGCAATTACAAGGTTTGCCATACCCCGAATAAATCGTGTGATGACGTGACGTGATGATGTTAAACACGAGTTACCGCTTTGGAAAACCTATTGGCAGGTAGCGATGGCTGTTGCATCTTCAGTGTATTGAACTAACCAAAGCGATTCGTTTATGCCACACACCTCTGCCGGCCCGCAAATTGAACAATTGATAACAATGTTATCGCGGCTACCCGGTTTGGGGCCGCGTTCGGCCAGGCGTGCTGTATTGCATTTAATCCGCAAAAAAGAAGGCCTGTTGATACCATTAGGCCGAGCAATGAATGAAGCTGCCGAGCATATTACTTCTTGTGATACTTGTGGAAATATTGATGTAAAAAACCCGTGTGCAATTTGTCAGGCTCCGGGAAGAGATCAGACAAGTTTATGCGTGGTCGAGCAAGTTGGTGATCTGTGGGCACTAGAGAGAGCAGGCGCGCACCGTGGTCGTTATTTTGTTTTGGGCGGAGTGTTGTCGGCCATTGACGGGGTGCGGCCAGAAGATTTATTCATTGATCGTTTATTGGCATTGGCAGAAAACCCACAAATTACCGAAGTTATTTTGGCATTAAGCGCAAATGTAGATGGTGCCAGCACATCGCATTATTTGGCTGACAGTTTGTCCAAAACCGGAGTGAAAGTAACAACAATCGCCAGAGGCGTGCCTGTGGGAGGTGAACTGGACTACCTTGACGATGGAACGTTGGCTGCGGCCTTGGTTTCCAGGCGGGCGGTTTAGTCTTCGGCTGGTTGCAAGCGTAGTAATTGCCCGCCATCAGTTAAAAGGTATAGAAAGCCGTCTGGCCCGGAGCGTACATCTCTGATCCGCAAATCCAAATCATTTAACAGCTCTTCTTGTTCAACAATCGTTTGTCCGTCTAGTTCGATCCGTCTTAAATGTTGACCTCTTAATGCACCGGAAAAAAGGTCGCCGTTCCAATTGCTAAATTTATCACCAACATAAAAATCCAATCCCGAAGGGGCAATTGAAGGTGTCCAGACCAGTATTGGAGAAACCATGCCCGGCAACTCAGTAAACTTAGAAATGGTTTTTCCTGAATAACCCTTGCTAAATGTAGCTTTTGGCCAGCCGTAATTATTGCCCTTGGTGATTATATTTATTTCATCACCGCCTTTGGCACCGTGCTCGCTTTGCCAAACTTCGCCAGTTTTCGGGTGCAAGGTAAGTCCTTGCGGGTTGCGGTGTCCATAGCTCCAAACCGATGGGTCACCTTCTTTGCCATCATAAAAAGGGTTGTCATTAGGAATTGAACCATCGGAGTTTAGCCGGACAATGGTTCCAAAGTTATTGTGCGGGTTTTGTGCCTGCTCCAGCCATTTAAAACCATCGCCAATGCTGGCATATAAATATCCTGCATTATCAAACAGCAATCGGGAGCCAAAGTGTCCGCCACCGCTTTTTTCTGTCGTATTGGCGCGGAAAATTATTTCCAGATCAATTAGTTTATTTTCAACCAGTTTTGCTTTGGCAATAGCGGTGTGGTTTTGCTTTTTGCTGCCCTCAGCAAAGGAAATGAAAACGGTCTTGTCGTCTAAAAAATTCGGCGATAAGACAATATCAAGCAATCCTCCCTGCCCCAAAACCAAAGCCTCTGGCGCACCATCTATTATAGTAATCTTGCCGTCAGCATTGGAAAATCTAACCAGATCACCGGTTTTTTGGGTAATTAGAAAATCGCCATCCGGTAAAAAAGCCAAACCCCACGGAGAATCAAGCCCATCAGTTATTTGCACCACATCAAAACTTGCTTGCTTGCTTTGCTCGCTATGAATGACGGTAAAACTGGTTTTATCGGCTTCATTGGCCTCTTTGCTTTCTTTGGCTTGTGGTTGGCCGCAGGCAGTAATAACTAAAAAAGCCAAAGTTAAGGAAAATAACTTTCTCATTTAACCGTCTCCTTGTTTACGAACTATAAGTTTTATATCTGGTTTAATTGTTTCTTCAATTTCATTCGTAGCGACATCTACATCGCTGATTTTTCCGGCGCGTTTTGTAATACGTCATGTTGAAGTTAGAATTTCATCAATCGCCTTGCCGGCAATTTTGAAATTACGATCAAGTTTTTGCGTGCGCTCATCAAGTCTATGAACGTCTTTCATCATCATTTCCACCTCGCGCTGAATCAGGTGCGCTTGTTCTCGCATTCGTGCGTCTTTTAACAATGATGATATGGTAAGCAAGGTGGCCATAAATGTTGTCGGTGAAACGATCATTACTTTGGATTTAAAAGCATGGTCTATCAGTTTTGGAAAATGCGCATGCAGATCAGCATAAATTGCTTCCGAGGGCAAAAACAACAAAGCGGTATCGGTGGTTTCACCGGGTAACAGATATTTTGTTGCTATAGCGTCAATGTGTTTTTTAATATCGCTTTGTAATAGTTTCGCCGCTGGTTTAGCTATAGCATCATCGCTGGCTGCTTGTAGCGCGCGCCAGCTTTCAAGCGGAAATTTTGCATCAATAGCTATTGATTCTGCGCCATTTGGCAGATGGATCAGGCAATCAACTCTTTTGCCATTACTCAAGGTTTCCTGAAATGAATAAGCATTTGGCGGTAAACTGTCTTCGACAATATCCTGCATGCGCATTTCACCGAACTGGCCACGGCTTTGTTTGTTGGCAAGAATGCTTTGTAAGGAGTTGACCTCTTGGCCTAAGGTTTCAATGTTTTTTTGCGCCCGGTCAATTATTGCCAGTCGTTCGCCCAAGCTTTTTAGGCTTTCATGGGTTTTTTCACGGGTCTCACCGAGGCTGTCGCCCAGCTTTTTACTCATCACGTCAAGGCGTTCGTCCAAGGTACGCTTTAACTCGTTCTGGTTATTGGAAGAGGTTTCCTGTATGGTGTTAAATGCTCCTTGCATGCGAATTTGATTGTCGTGCAGCTGGCTTAATTGTTCTGTGAGTATGTTGTTTTGCTCCGGCTTGCGGCGTAATAATAGCACAATCAGAAAAAGGGCTGTAAAGCCGATGACAAGTATGATGATCAATAGATCGATGTTCGTTAATTGTTCTAACATAGGGTTGTTATAACTGATTCGTTCCCAATCACTAATCTTGACGTGAGTACGCTCACACGCCATGTAAGCCAAATGGCTATTAAACAGATACTCACCGTACCCAATCCGGTATTAAAACAGGTTTCGCGTTCCGTTGAGGTTGTAACCGACGAAACCCGCGCCTTGATGGATGATATGTTGGAAACCATGTATGATGCTCCGGGGATCGGTTTGGCGGCAATTCAAATTGGCGTACCATTGCGAATTATTGTTATGGATCTGGCTGAATCAGATGCTACGCCAGAACCAAAATATTTTATCAATCCGGAAATATTAGACGATGTTGAAGAAATGCGCCTTTGGGAAGAGGGTTGTTTGTCAGTCCCGGATTTTTATGAAGAATTAGAGCGTCCAAGGCGGGTTAAATTGCGTTATCTAGATTATCACGGCAAACAGATCACGGAGTGGGCTGAAGATATGTATGCCACTTGTATTCAGCACGAAATGGATCACTTAAACGGTGTGTTGTTCATTGACCATTTATCACGCCTTAAACGACAACGGGCGATCAAAAAAGTACAAAAGGCCGAACGTGAAACAGAAACGAACGAAGGGGCGACCGAATAAGTATGGGATTGCGAATTGTTTTTATGGGGTCGCCGGTTTTTGCCACAGCGACTTTGGGCGAACTGATTGCTGCCGGCCATGAAATTGTTTGTGTTTATACCAGAGAGTCAAAGCCCACCGGACGGGGCAAAAAGCTTGGTAAAACTGCGGTTCACCAAATGGCAGACAGTTTTAACCTGCCAGTAAAAACCCCGAAAACTTTACGTGATGCCGAGGTGCAGGCCGAATTTATGGCACTAAAAGCAGATCTGGCGGTGGTGGTTGCTTATGGTTTGATATTGCCGCAAGAAATTTTAAGCGCGTCGGTGCAAGGCTGTTTTAATTTACATGGTTCTGAATTGCCTCGTTGGCGTGGAGCAGCTCCGATCCAGAGGGCAATAATGGCCGGTGATACGCAAACCGCAGTTCAGGTAATGCAGATGGACGAGGGCTTGGATACCGGAGACATATTACTTTCGGAATTTTTACCAATTACCGCACAAGATACAACAGGATCTTTGCATGATAAAATGATGTTGGTTGGTGCGGATCTGATGATACGGGCAATTTCAGCACTACAGCGTGACGCCCTGATCGCCACAAAACAACCAGAAACCGGCGTTACTTATGCCAAGAAAATAGAGAAAACCGAAACCAGATTAGACTGGAGCCTTTCGGCAAGAGAGCTGGATTGGCAAATTCGTGGACTTGCGCCAAGACCGGGAGCTTGGTTTGAAATAGACACGCCTAAAGCAAAAAAACGGATAAAAGTATTATTCAGTGAATATGTGAACGCTTCTGGCAATCCCGGTGAAATACTTGATGAAAAACTAACGATTGCCGCTAAATACGGCGCGGTGCGCCTGACAACAATACAGCCCTCTGGCGGCAAACCTATGAGTGCAGAGCAGCTATTTCGCGGTGGCGGGTTTAATGTCGGTGATATTTTATTGTGAAGCGTTTTAAGTTAACTATCGAATATGATGGCGGCTCATTTTATGGCTGGCAAAAACAAGATGATATGCCAACTATACAAGGCTCGCTTATTCGAGCGGCTACCGCGCTTGATGGCCGCGAGGTAATGGTTCAAGGCGCAGGTAGAACCGATGCCGGAGTGCATGCTTTGGCGCAGGTGGCGCATTTGGATTTACAGCGTGAGCTTAATTGTGACCAAGTACGCGATGCTTTGAACCACCATTTGCGCCCTGACCCGATTGCGATTTTATCTGCCGAACTTGTAGACGATGAATTTCACGCAAGATTTAGCGCCAAGGCTAGACATTATTTATATCGTATTAGTGCCAGAAGGCCGCCGCTTACACTGGATCGCGGGTATATTTGGCGTGTGCCAAGAAAGCTGGATTGGCAGGCAATGGACAAAGCGGCGCAAGAATTAGTTGGTTTGCATGATTTTTCCACGTTTCGCGATAGTGATTGTCAGGCAAAAACTCCAGTAAAAACCATTGATCGTTGTGACATGATACAAATCGGTGATGAAATTCAACTGGTTTGTGAGGCACGTAGTTTTTTGCATTCCCAAGTGCGCTCAATGGTTGGCTCAATGGTTGAGGTCGGTTTGGCAAAATGGAATCACCAAGACTTTGTTGACGCATTACAGGCCAAAGATCGCGCCCGTTGCGGCCCCGTTGCGCCGCCGGACGGTCTCTATTTAACCAAAGTGGTGTACTAAAAATTATCTTTGCGTTGGCGAATTTGTGCAAAAACCTGTTGATCGCTAGCGTCTTGCATTTGCAGCTTTTTTCTAATTGCTGGATCAGCGGCGCGTAAAAACGGATTAGTTGCCAGATCCTCGGCCAAAGTAAACGGTATTGTCCACTGATTGTTTTGGCGCTTGGTTTTTATATGGCGACCTCTGGCGATAAGGTCTAAATTGTCCGGATCAATGGTCATTGCAAAGCGCAAATTATCTTCGGTATACTCATGGGCACAATAAATCATGGTTTCTGGAGCCATAGCCATTATCTTTTGTAAAGACGGCCACATATCTTCTGGGCCACCTTCGAACAACCGGCCACAACCTAAAGCAAACAAAGTATCGCCGACAAAGGCGATGTTTTCGTTTTCAAACCAATAAATCACATGTCCCATAGTATGACCCGGCGTGTGCAGCACTTTTGCTGTCATGTCCCCCAGAGAAACTTCATCGCCATCGACAACCAATTGATCGGCATTAGGGATAAATTTTACGTCGCCCTTCGGTGCAATTATTTTACAATTCCAGCGCTCGACCAGCGCGGCATTACCGCCAGCATGATCAAAATGATGGTGGGTGTTCCAGATCGCTGATAATAACCAATTACGGGCTTCAAGAGCCTCGGTTATCATTTTTGCATCTGGGCTATCGATTGATATGGTGGTTTTGGTGTTTGTATCATGAACCAAAAAACCATAATTATCGGACAGGCATGGCAATTGTACTATTTCGAGCATTTGATTTCCGTTGCTAATTTGTATTTGTTTAGCTTAGAATGTTTTCAGTTGTTTTTGAACTGAAAATTATACTCAAAGCTCGGATTTTGAGTATAGAGGAACGTTATGCAAGCTGATGTCCGAGAGTTAAGCAAGTTTTATCAGAGTCGGCTTGGGTTAATGGCCAAACAGTGCATTTCGCGCCGGCTTGATAGTTTGTGGCCGAATATGGCTGATATGGACGTATTGTCATTGGGTTATGGTGTTGAATTTGCCGAGAGCTGGCAAGGTAAAACCCGGCGACTTGTTTGCGCAATGCCGGCGCATCAAGGGGCGCAACAATGGCCGGGCAGCGGGTTGGTGCAAACCACACTGATTGACCCATTGGAAACGCCGTTTGCTGATAATTGTTTTGATCGAATATTGGCAATTCATTTTTTAGAGGAAGTGTCTGATCCACTGCAAAGTTTAATTGAAATTACTAGATCACTAGTGGCTGGCGGCCGATTGGTTGTGGTGGTTTCCCACCGTATTGGTTTGTGGTCGGCCAGTTCCAAAACTCCGTTTGGGCATGGTCGTTCTTTTTCGTTGTTTCAGCTAACCAATTTGCTTGAACAGGCCGGTTTGCGTCGGACGGCAAGAACGCAAGCCTTGTTTGCTCCGCCGGTTGATCGGCTCGCGTCTGCTTCTAGCCTTGCTGCGTGGGAGCGCACCGGAGAGATTTTTTGGCCTTTTTTCGGGGGGGTGTTATTGGTCGAGGCAGAAAAAGTGCGTATAATTGATCCACGCAAGAAAATCCCACTGCCAGTTTTTTGTCCGGAGTCGCGATAAATGAGAAAAAATCCAGAGCAACTATCTGCGATACGGCAACAAATAGATGCCATTGACAATCAGATGTTGCGGTTGATTGATCAGCGGCTTGATTTGGCAAAAAGCCTTCGCAGTTTAAAGCCGGCGGATCGTGCGGCATGGTCGCCGGCGCGTGAACATGCGTTGCTGCAGCGCTTGCTGGATCAAAAATCAGATACATTCCCCGCAAAAACTATGATTTCCATGTGGAGCGCATTAATTACTTGTTCTTTGATGACCCAAGGAGAGATGACTTTACTGTGTCAAAACGACAAAATGACATCATGGGCGCAACTGGCCTTCCCCGGTGCGCCGACGGGCTTGTGGGATGATGAAAATTGGATTTCGCAAACTAGTAATACCAAGGGTGGAATTGCGGTGGCTCAATTTCCCGATCAAAGCCAAACTTGGTGGGCTGATCTGGTTGACCCTACGTCAAAACTTTATGTGCAAACTACCTTGCCGAAATGGCCGGTGAATACTCCAAAGGCTTGTTGTTTAAGCGTTGATCAACCGGTTTATAGGCAAGGGCAGGTTTGTTGGACAATAATTGACCAACGAGTTGAGTTGCCCAATGGAGCCGCTCAGATTGCCCGCGCCAAGGGGCTGGTTTTGATCGAGACAAAATCACCGATTGACAGCAAGTTGTCCACGGGCGATGGCTGGCAGGAGCCGGTGTTTATCGGCTGCTTTTTTCCGGCACTTGTTCATAAAGGCGTAAAATGACTAATCAACCTGATCCACGACCCGGCTTACTGGATATTATGGCATATCGCGGTGGAGTTGCTGATGCGCCGGGTTTTGCCGCTCCGGTTAAGCTATCATCGAATGAAAACTGTTTTGGTGCTTCAGAAGCGGCAAAACAGGCGATTGCCAATGAAAGCTCCCGTCTGGAGAGATATCCCGATGGCGGTGCTATTTTATTACGCGAAGCTCTGGCCAAGAAACACGCTTTACCGGTGGAGAAAATTGTTTGTGGCTGTGGTTCAGATGAATTATTGCAGTTACTTGGTCGTAGTTATTTGCGACCCGGTGACGAAGTTTTGTTCTCGGCGCACGGGTTTTTGACCTACAAGCTTATCGCCCTGCAAAATGAAGCAGTGCCGATTATGGTGCCCGAAGATGACTTGCAAGCGAATGTTGAACGGATGTTGGCCAGTGTAACCAGGCGAACTAGGCTGGTCTTTGTTGCCAACCCTAACAACCCAACCGGCTATATGATGCCAAAAGATGATCTGTATAAATTACACGCCGGTCTGCCAAAAGATGTGTTGTTGGTGGTTGATGCTGCTTATGCTGAATACGTTGATGACCCAAATTATTCATGCGGTATGGAACTGGCGCGTAAATTTGATAATGTCATGACCACCAGAACTTTTTCCAAGGCTTATGGCTTGGCTGGGTTACGAATTGGCTGGACATTTTGCCCGCAACGAGTGGCAGATGTGTTGAACCGCGTGCGTTCGCCATTTAATGCTAACCGGCTCGGCCAAGCAGCGGCGATTGCAGCATTGGCCGATGATGATTTTGTTGCCAGATCGGCAGAGCATGTTCAAAAATGGCGGCCATGGCTGACAGATGAGATCGGTAAGTGCGGAATTCGGGTTTACCCAAGTGCCGGTAATTTTGTTTTGTTGGGTTTTGATGGTGATGCTAATAAGGCTGATGCTGCCGAGCAATTTTTAATGCGAAAAGGTTTGATATTGCGAGGAATGCGTGGGTTTGGTTTGCCGGGTTATTTGCGTTTGACTATTGGGTTGGACGACGAAAACCGTGCATTTGCTGGGGCTTTGATGGAATTTATGAGACAATATAAATAAATTTGTCGATTCAAGTGCTGCACAAAACCCTTGGTGCTTTTGCTATTTTGAACGGGCCTGTGTAAACGCCGCCTTTTCGTAAGGTAAGTGACATTTCGGTTTCATCAACACCACCGATTAACAGGCCAATAGCTGTGATTGTTGCAATTACATCGCCGCTTAAGCTGCTTTTATCTAGTTTGGATAATATTTTTGCCGGTTGCACAAATCGAGCCTTCACCTTGCCGTTTAAAAAACACCGTTGATCAATTTCTAGCTTTCCAGAAAAGCTGACTAGGGATTTATCTGACACCAGTGAAAGTTGATCAATTTGTAAATACCCGTTTGCATCACGAAAGCCGGTTAATTTTTGTTTACCCTGTAGTGCACTCCAAGCAAACACTTCGGTGTTTAGTTTAATTTCTGAAATTGGTTGTAATGGCATTTGCGGCCATAGGGGGTTTGAAATTGTGGCAAAAACTTTTCGGCTGTCATTGTCAGACCCGGGGCGAAAGTGTGTATCTATTCGTGACGCTTGATATAATGCTTTGTTGGAAACGTCGGTTATTTTTGGAGCTACTATTTCTGTTGAAAACCGTAAAAGCTTGCCATCTTTAAACACCAATGAGGCTCTGGTCTTTTCGGCATTATAACTTAACTCTTTTTGTGAGCCGATTAAAATATTATTGGCAGAAGGAAGCTCAATAATCAGGTGCGTGGGCTTCCACGCCATTGCATGAATTAAAGCCTTTTCCACGAATACTTGCTGGTTGTCTTGCGCTTCTGGCAAGGTAATATTTAAGCGCTCAATCGTTAATACAAAACGATATGGAAAACCTGAAACCCTAAGAGGTTTTAAGTCTATGATATAGCCAGAATTCTGCCAGCCAGATATTTTGTCTTCGGCTTTTTGCTTCATAATTCCGGCAGCAAATAACCAATAGCTCGACCACAGAACAAAAACAGCGATGGCGACAACAAACGGTATCCAGACTTTGTGCCGAAGGTTGAATATTTGAGTTATATTGTTGATCACGATTGTTTTTCCATAGAGGTATATTTGCCAGAATTAAGCTCGGCACTATTGGTTTCTATACTGGTTTGTAATTGCTGCATAAATGATTTTTTGTCTAGGCCGGGAGCAATAGCAGGTAAAATACGTACCGTGATAGTGCCAGGCAGAAAATTAAGTCCGCTTTTTGGCCAACAAAGCCCAGAGTTTAGGGCTATTGGAACACACGGAACTTGCATTTCCTTGTACAGTCCGGCAACGCCCGGTTTGTACGAGCTTGACATACCCGGCTTTACTCTGGTGCCTTCCGGAAATATTAGTATTTGTCGGTTTTGTTTGGCCAGGGCAGCACAGTCTTGCAGCATTTTTCGCAAAGCTTTTGCTCCGTCCTGGCGCTTAATAGCAACGTTTTTTAATTTCATTACATACCAGCCAAATATCGGTATTCGTGACAACTCAGTTTTTAGGATTAAAGCTGGAAATGAAAAAAGCTGCCATGGTATCAATACATCGAACATGCTTTGGTGTTTGGAGGCTAATAATGCCCCGCCTTGAGGAATGTTTTGTTTGCCTTCAACCACTACTTTAATTCCACAAATATAGCGCATGCCAAATAGTGCCATTTTAGTCCATATTTTCATCGGAATTTTTGCAACGGCTAAGCCCATAAATAACGTGGGCAGGAAAATGATTCCTAATAAGAGTAACCAGAAAACCACCCAAATTAAAAATAAAACACCGCGTATATAACCCATTTAATTGCCCTGCCATTGCTGTGCAGGAAAGATTAACACTACAAGGTATTTGCCATATTCCAGCAAGGTTCGCCGATATACGTGCTGGCGGGCATTGCCAATGCTTTTAACCGGAGCCAGAGCCAGTCTGGTATCCGGCATTTCGGCACGTAATATCAGCCATGCACGAGGAATATGATAACTTGATGTGACAATCAGCAAATGATCATAATTTTGCGCGTTCGCCCAAAGGGAAATTTGCCGGGCGTTACCGACAGTATTCTTTGCTTTGTTGTCGATATCGATACAGCAGTTAAAATTTGCTTTTGATAGACCGGCTAGTTTACGTAAAAAATTACTACTTACATTTGGATTTACACCAGTGATAAGTAGTCTTTTTGCTTTCTTTTGTTGCAGTAGACTACCGGCGTATTTGATGCGTTCGCCAGAGCCACCAGTTAAAACAACAAGGCCGTCAGCCTGTTCGGGTATAAACATTTCACTTAACCGGTTGGTTGCAATTGCAAACGCTATCAACCCGGCGATAAAGTTAACCGTTAAAGCAATGCTTATCCAAAAAATAAAGCGGCTGATCATCACGTGTTTTTTCTCAAACTATCCATAACCGAGCGATATGCCGTCCAACCACCAACAGCGGCCGTAATAAACGGTGCTGGCAACAAGGCCAATAGGGGGCTTAGACCGGGTTGGGTTGCCCCGCCCATGAACGAGGCGGCACCAACACCACTTATTGTTAAACCAATAACGCTGAGCATTGCCAATAATGTGCCCAATGTTCCAGCCTTTAGTCCCATAATAATGAACTTTCCCCCGAACAAGCGGGCAATAATCTGATCTTTTGCGCCAACAAGGTGTAATACCTTGACCAAATCACGTCGTGCGGCCAATCCGGCTCTAGTGGCAAAACCGGTTACAGCAATGCTGGCGGTAATTAACAAAGCCAAGACAGAAATTGATAAAAATTGCACAGCTTTTGCTGATCTGGCTAGATCATTTGCCCATTGTTGATGATCATCAATACTGGCATTGATCCCGGCATTGGCAATAGCCGTGGTTAAAACGTCCAAACTTGCCGGGGATTTTTTCTCTAGTTGAATATATACCAATAATGGTATTGGTAGGTCATCTGGGATATTTTTGGCTCCTAGCCACGGCTCCAATAACGCTTTTGCTTCGTCGCGAGTGGCCGCTCTCGTGGAAACAACACCGGGGATCTGTGATAATATCCGCGCTGTGCGCTCGGCAGCTGCTTGATCGCCACTTGGTATTTGTACGGTCATTTCATTTCGTAACGCATTTTGCCAGTGCTGTACATTTTGCAAGGCGGAAATCGCGCTTATTGCTGATAAAGATGCCAGAAAAACAATAATAACAATCACAAAAAACAATGGACCGTCACGATCAGAGTTTGTTGGTAATAATGGTGCCCTTTTGCTTTGGTCACTCATTTCTTGCTCCGGTTTTTTTGACAGGTTTAAGAGTAAGCGTACCGTTTTCTATGGTGTAAACATCTGCATTAACCGAGCGAATTAATGATAAATCATGACTGGCTATCAAAATTGTTGAGCCAAGCCGGTTTAATTCCAAAAATAATCGCATAAGTCTTTTGCCCATTTGCAGGTCAACATTGCCTGTTGGTTCGTCGGCAATAAGCAGGTCTGGTTTTGCGACGACCGCTCTGGCTATAGCTACTCTTTGTTTTTCACCGCCGGATAAAGTATCAGGTGAAACATCAAGTGAGTTGCCAAGCCCAACCCATTGCAACAAGTCTTTTACGTCGTCTTTATAATCATCATGTTTCTTGCCGGTTACTCGTAATGGCAAAGCAACATTTTCAAACACTGATAAATGACCAAGCAAGCCAAACCCCTGGAAAACAACGCCAATTTTTCGCCGCAATAAAGCCAGTTCATCGCGTGAGGAAATGGAAACATCTTGTCCAAACAGGTTAATAAACCCGCGATTTGGCTGTAAGGCCAGATAGATCAGCTTTAACAGTGAGGTTTTACCGGCTCCTGACGGGCCGGTTAAAAACTGCATTGATCCGGGTTGTAAAGTAAAGTTTATGTCTTTTAGAATTTCCGGGCCATTGCCGTAGCGCAAGCCAATATGTGACATTGACATAACCGGATCTATTGCGCCGATGGCTTTACCGCTCTTGACGGCAGCGTCTAAACTGGACTTGATAGCAGGAATGAGCGACCTCTTAGCTTTGGTAATTATTAGTTGATTCGGTTTAATTTATGATACTGACCTGTCCAAATTGTTCCATGCGTTATTCCGCCAGCTCTACGGCCATTGGTGCCGAGGGGCGTAAAGTACGTTGTGCCTCTTGTGGGCACAACTGGCAAGTAGATGCTTCGGGTGAAGAAAAGCGTGACCAAGAATTATTTTTAGCAAACGAAGCAGAGTTTTCAAGTCCTGAAAACATGGAGACCGAAGACCCTGCCGCCCCAGAACAACAGCAGCAAGTCCGTAGAGACCCGAAAGTTGCTCAAGCGATAAGGGCAAGAAGAGAGGCGGAAAGACAGCAGAAAAAACTAATAAAGCAACGTGTTATTTGGGGTGGAGCAGTAGCCGTTGTGGTTTTGCTCTTTGCTGCAAGTTGGGTATTTAAGATGGATGTGGTTCGCATCTGGCCAAAAACCGCCAGTTTTTATTCTGCTTTGGGCGTGTCAGTTAATATAGTCGGCTTGGAAATCCATGATATTACCGCTATGCGCAAAATGCGCGGTGGCACTAATGTTCTGCAAATTAGTGGTGCGGTGGTAAATGTGACTAAACGAAAACAGCAGGTTCCATTACTGGCTGCAGAAATTCTTGATGACCAAGGCCAGCCGGTGTTTTCATGGTTGGTTGAAATCGAACAAAAAGAGTTAGAAGAAGGTGAAAAACTTTCTTTTACTACTGACTTTAGAGAGCCTCCTGCCGGAGCATTAAGGGTCATGATCATGTTTGCTGATCCGAAAGAGCAACAAATACCGGATACAGAATCGGGTATGTGAGTTAACCCCGCACATAATGTCGGTGCCTATTTTACAGAATATTACTAACTAGGTGCGACTGCGCCTCGGCCGGTCAGGCCGCACGTCGTAGGCGGTGCGCAAGCACTTTACCGCGAGACAAAAGAATTACCCACTTTTGTTGGCAAATGCTTTAGACACTCAAAAAAACAATCGCCGTAAATAATGTAATATATTGCAAGATGTTTGCCTTTATCGCTGATGAACGAAGTTTGGCAAAGTCGAGTAAGGCATCGCGATTTCCGGCTAATGCTGCGTCACGGGCACTTTCTAGTGCCGGAGTGATTTTCCAGCCAGCCTGTAGAAATACACAACAAGCAATTACCAGAAAAGCCGCGGCAAACGGTTTACCGTCAAGGGTCGAGGTCAGCGCTGCTATTGCGCAGAGCATTGCAAATAGATCAAAGGCTTTTGGAAAAACAGCCCGGCTTAATTGTATTACATTTGCCGAGGAGCCGGCTCTTGCCGCAGCCGGAGCAACCATAAAAGCAAAAAAGGTCATTGCGCCAATGATGGCGGCGGAAAGGATTAAAGCAATACTTGTCATAAACGCCCCTATTCGTGTCATTACGTAACAGAGCATCAGCTCCATTCCTGTTGTTAAGCAAATACCTGGCCGGTTTGGTTGAAATTACAATGACGGGTTTTATTTGGAAATATACACACCTACCTATCTTTGTACCGTGTCTGTCATCGCCCGATTTATTCAGGTGATCCAGTCTTCTTAAGTGTGATTCTTTAAGCCCCTCATCATTCGATAAAAATTGAGCGCTCAAAAATTTAGACTGTATCCCTCACCGCAGCCCTCTCCCGGACTGGAGAGGGAGTCCGATTGCATGGTAACAGAAGAAGAGTGTTTATCCTCCTCCGCTTGCGGGGGAGGTGGCGGCGAAGCCGACGGAGGGGGATTTATAAGGATCAAAGCCAAGGGTGAATAAGAGTCTCGTTCGCACTAATGCATTTCTTTAGTGGTCGCATTTACCAGAAGCATCTGGTGAAAAAGTGTATGCGGTTTTTCACTTAACAGATGCGAC
>JAESTZ010000016.1 GCA_016763315.1 Robiginitomaculum sp. | reverse complement strand
TTGCTTTTTCAACAATTGCCGCAACTGTAATTCCAAAATGCTCATATAATTTATCTGCCGGTGCCGAGGCTCCAAATCCGCTCATACCAATGAAGTTATCGGCCGAGCCGGTATAACGCGACCAACCAAACTCCACTGCCGCCTCTATGGCAATCCGTGGTGCACTGCCCAAAACCATGTCGCGATATTGCTTGTCCTGTTGCTCAAACTTTTCCTGACATGGCATTGAAACCACGGCTGCACTTATGCCTTGTTTTGTCAGCTCGCTCGCGGCTTCTACTGCCAAATGCACTTCGGAACCGGTGGCGATTAAGGTAATGTCACGTGCAGTTTTTGTTGCTCGCAACACATAAGCACCTTTGGCGCAGAGGTTCTCGTCGGTATTCTCAACGCGCAACATTGGCAAACCTTGGCGGGTTAATGCCAGCGTTGACGGTGCATCTGTTTCGTTCAAAGCGCACTGCCAGCTTTCGGCGGTCTCGATTGCATCGCAAGGCCGATAGACAAACATATTTGGCAAACTTCGTAATGTAGCCAAGGTTTCCACCGGTTGATGGGTTGGCCCATCTTCGCCAAGGCCAATACTGTCATGGGTAAGAACGTAAATTACTCGTAAGCCCATCAATGAAGAAAGCCGCATTGCGCCCAACATATAACCGGCAAACACTAAAAACGTTCCGCTATAAGGGATAAAACCGCCATGCAAGGCCATGCCGTTCATTACCGCCGCCATCGCATGTTCGCGGACACCGTAATAAATATACCTGCCGTTATAGTTCTGCGGCGATATAACCGAAAGATCAGCAGTTAAAGTATTATTCGAGCCAGTAAGATCCGCCGAACCACCAACTGTATTAGTAATAACTGGATTGATTACTTCCAAGGCCTTTTGTGAGGCTACCCTTGTTGCTTGTTTTGGTTGATCTTTGACCAACTTTTGTTTTAATTCGGCAATAACAGCTTCCAAATCACCGCTCACTTCTGTTTGCATTGCGGCAGCAAATTCTTTTGACTTATTCGAAGCATTTAATCGTTGTTGCCATTTTTCTTGGGCGGCAACGCTTTTTCGTCCCGCGGCTCTCCACGCGCTTAAAATATCATTTGGTATTTCAAATGCCGGAGCTGACCAGTTTAAGGCCTTTCTGGTTGCGGCAATTTCTTCTTCTCCCAAGGGCGCACCATGAACTTTATTGGTTCCTGATTTGTTGGGTGAGCCTTTGCCGATTATGGTTTTAAGGGCAATTAGACTTGGTTGTGTAGTATTGCTTTTTGCAGCAATGATTGCCGCATCAATGTCTTGGCTGTCATGACCATCAGCCTTTATTACCTGCCAGCCAGAAGCAGCAAAGCGTTTTATCTGGTCGGTGCTGGTAGAAAGGTCAGTACCGCCATCAATGGTAATAGAATTGTCGTCCCAAAATAAAATCAGCTTGCCCAATTTCATGTGACCAGCCAGATCAATCGCTTCGTGGCTAATGCCTTCCATCAGACAGCCATCACCAGCCATCACCCAAGTATAATGATCAACCAATTCATCACCAAATTTGGCATTATTCATCCGCTCGGCCAGCGCCATGCCAACCGCCATAGCAATGCCTTGGCCTAACGGACCGGTAGTGGCTTCAACCCCATCCACATGGCCATATTCAGGGTGGCCGGCGGTAATTGCTCCTAACTGACGAAAATTTTTGATCTGCTCAATGCTCATATCCTTATAGCCAAGCAGATAATGCAACCCATATTGCAACATTGAGGCATGGCCGGCTGATAATACAAACCGGTCACGATCCGCCCAATCGGGGCAAGCCGGATTAAGTTTTATGTGCTTGGTAAACAATGCCGTTGCCGCATCGGCCAAACCCATAGGTGCGCCCGGGTGACCAGAATTAGCGGCCTGAATTGCATCGATTGCCAAAAACCTGATTGCATTGGCCATTTGATCGTTAGGGGGTGAAATAGTTGTCATGAGTTAAGTTTCCTTATGATAACGCGATTTTACAAGATCAATAATGCGAGACTATTTCTACTTGTTTTTTCGAGCCAAAGACAAAGCCCACTCGTTGATGCAGATCACTTAATGGTAAATCCATTATTCTGGTTTTGCCATCTGTTGCACTTCCGCCGGCTTGCTCGATAACAAATGACACCGGATTGGCTTCATATAATTGTCGTAACCTGCCTTTTTCGTAGCCTTTGCGAGCATCAGCCGGATACAAGAACAATCCACCACGAGACAAAATCCGTGAAGCATCGGCAACTAAAGAGCCAACCCAGCGCATATTATAGTTCTCGCCTAACCGCCCATCAACACCAGCTAGGCAATCATTGATGAAATTTTGAATTGGTTTTTGCCAATGCCGGGCGTTGGCGGCATTAATTGCATATTCTGCTTTTTCTGTGGCTAGTTGTAAGTCATCTATCGCCAGCACAAATTGCTTTGATTCAGGTTCCAGCACATATAATTCAACACCGTTACCGGTAGTAATGATCAAACTGGTTTGCGGGCCATAAACAAAAAACCCACCGACAAGTTGTTCTTTTCCCGGCCTGAAGAAAGAGTTTTCCGCCGCACCTGGCATAGTTGGTAATATGGAGAAAATAGTACCAATAGAGACATTGGTATCAATGTTTGAGGAGCCGTCCAAAGGATCAGAGGCCACACAAATTGGCGCTGATGGATCAAGTGTGTTGATCCCCTCTTCTTCTTCGGAAGCATAATAAGCTACCGGCGATTTTTTTAGCAGAGCTATAATTATCTCGTCTGACTGAATGTCCAGCGCTTTTTGGTCATCGCCATCGGCATTATTTGCGCCGGTGTTGGCGCCAAGTCCGTCAAGCAATGGCCCTTGTGCACATAAATAAGCGATTTTTTTGGCGGCTTCGGACAAAGCTGTAACGGTTTTAATCACCGCATTGCGAGTTTCTTTGTTGGAAATATTATCGGCAAATCCGGTTGATAGTTTAATGCTCATCTTAAAGCAGCCTTTATGGTTGAGGTAAAATAGATACAAACAGTGTTTAAATAGCAAAGTTTGAGCAAAAGAACATTCAAAAAAACCGACTAGTAAAAAACAGGCTTATCTTTATGCAATATCTTGTTATTGTTTGCCTTAAAGCTTTTGTAAAAAGTTTTACGTTTTGTGGGAAATATAAAAATTATTGGAAATGATTATGTTTAAGTTCAACAAAGTAACTGTTTTGCCAGCTATATTGATGTTTACTGCATTTGCCATTGTGGCTTGTGAAGCTCCGTCTTCTGCGACCAAGGATGATACAACAAAAAGCACTGCTGATAGCCCCGGTGAAGTAAATTTTACTTCGTTAGCCGTACAGGGTAAAATTGCTTTTGATAAAAACTGTGCCTCGTGCCATGGCGATAATGTGATGGGAACCGAAATGGGGCCACCATTGATTCACGATATATATAATCCCGGTCATCACAACGATATGTCGTTTTATCGGGCTATTAAGCAAGGAACCGTGCAACATCATTGGCAATTCGGTGATATGCTGCCCCGGCCAGAAGTAAAAGACGAAGAGATTGGCGGCATTATTCAATATGTTCGTGAATTGCAAGAAGCACATGGCATTGTCTATAAGCAACATAGAATGTAATAGCTTACCGCTCTACTTGTCAGTGCCCTTAAATACTTGGGGGTATTATCCGGTTAAATACCACAAAGAATAATGGGAATACCATGCGCGAGAATAAAAATTACCGCACGCTAGTACTTTTGCTTTTAACTTTGGTCTATGCGTTCAATTTTATTGATCGTCAAATTATCGGCATATTGTCACCTTTCATACAAGCAGACCTTGGCTTGACCAATACCCAGATGGGGCTTTTGAAAGGTTTTTTGTTTGCGCTGTTTTATACTGTCACCGCTTTGCCTATAGCCTGGCTAGCCGATCGTTATAATCGCGTGAATATTATTGCTACATCTTTGGCGGTGTGGAGTGCATTTACGGCGTTCACCGGAATGGCCGGTAATTTTGTTCAAATTGGTTTGGCGAGAATTGGTGTCGGGATTGGTGAAGCCGGCGGCAGTCCGCCATCGCATTCAATCATTTCAGATTTATACCCAAAGGAAAAAAGATCCGGTGCTTTGGCTGTTTACGCTCTGGGAATTCCCGTCGGTCTCGGCTTTGCCTATTTTGTTGCTGGAATTGCTCTGGGTAATCCAGATTCGAGTTTTGACTGGCGGAATTTGCTAATTTGGCTCGGTATTGCCGGCGTGGTGCTTGCGGTTATTGTTCGCTTGGTCATTCGCGAGCCTAAGCGCGGCGCACAAGAAGCCAAAAACGTAA
>JAESTZ010000015.1 GCA_016763315.1 Robiginitomaculum sp. | reverse complement strand
TTATTTGGATGCGGGCGTAGCTCAGGGGTAGAGCGAAACCTTGCCAAGGTTTAGGTCGTGAGTTCGAATCTCATCGCCCGCTCCAAAACACCTTAAATCATTTAATGTGATTATATTTATTACTAGCACTATACCTCCTCTTTAATCCAAAGCGCGTTAACCGGATCATATCGGCTTGCAAACATGGTTGGCTCCACGACCACCAAATGCCCTTGGTTTTAAATCATAAGGTCACTACTGGTTTTCTTACACCTTATCAGATAGTCTGTTACTGATATTGCAAACCGGTTGTAATTTCCGGGGCATTAATTGTTGGGGAACATTAGTTTGAATAGTCTCTTTGCCGAACTGCGCCGTCGGAACATATTCCGTGTTGCCGGAGTATATGCTGTTACCGGCTGGATATTATCGCAAGCATCTGGTGTGCTTGAAGAGGCCTTAAGTCTACCAAGCTGGTTTGACACGATTGTTGTTGTTTTAGTGTTGATCGGTTTTCCGATTGCCATATTGCTGGCATGGGCGTTCGAGATGACACCGGAGGGCATGAAGCGGACGGAGAATGTCAATGACGAGGATAGTATTGCCGCCAAAACCGGGCGTAAACTAGACTTTGCGATTTTGGCCGGACTGGTGCTTGTCGTGGCGTTGATAATTGGTGGCCGGTTTTTACCGCAAAAAACCACCGCGCCAGAAAATACCCAACAAGTACAAACAGATGAAAAACCCTCCATTGCAGTGTTACCGTTTGAAGACTATTCGCCAAATAAAGATCAGGAATATTTTGCCAATGGTATATCCGAAGAGCTGTTAAATGTTTTGTCTCGGGTTGACGGCCTTCGGGTAGCGTCACGAACCTCAGCCTTTGCCTTTAAGGGACGTGATATCGGTATAGGTGAAATTTCCGAAGCTTTGAATGTAAATCATATTTTGGAGGGCAGCATCCGCAAATCCGGCACAACGTTACGGATCACCGCCCAGTTGATTGATACCAATACTGATGAACATATGTGGTCACAAACCTATGACAAGCCGCTAACCGCAAAAAACATCTTCGCCATACAAGACGAAATTGCCGCCGCTATTGTGGCAGAGCTAAAAGGTCAACTTTCTATTGGTGCAACGAAGTCCACAAATCGTACCGCGTCTTTGGAAGCCTATGAACTTTATTTACGCGCCCGAGAACAAATGCAAAAACGCCTGCCGGATACTTTAACTGCCGCTGTTGAGGGTTATAAACACGTCATAGCCCTCGATCCGGGTTTCGCCCCGGCCTATGCCGGCTTGGCGGTTACTTATTTATTAATCCCTGAATATGTAGGGACAGAGGAAGATGAGGCGATAGAATTGGCTCGCCCCAATGTGGAGCGGGCTTTGCAGCTGGCACCAAATTCTGCCGAGGCATTAACCGCTGCTGCATCGCTGGCTCTGGAGCAATTTAAATTTCAAGACACCCTCGATTTTGCCAACAGAGCCATTGCCGCCAATCCCAATTATGTGCTGGCCTATCACCGTCAAGGTCTGGCATACGGCTGGCTCGGGCAGGCTGAAAAAGCCTTGGCAAGTTTTGAAAAAGCCCTGGAATTAGACCCGCTGTCTGCCGTGCTTTTGGTAAATTTAGGTACCTTTCAAGAAACTCTTGGAAACCTTGCGGCCGCACAGGTTACCCATGAAAAAAACATCCGGTATAATCCAACGAGTACGCAAGGATATTTGGCGCTCGGCAGAATAAAACATGGAAATGGTGACTATGCTGGCGCGCACACCATGTTCAAGGATGCGCAAGCGTTAAACCCTGAAAGTCCAAATATACATAACTCTCTTATGAACCTTTATGCGGAAGTCGGGCTGTTTGATTTAGCCGCACCATTTGCACAAACGCCCGACGAGAAAGGGTCATTGCTTATTATGCGTGGGGGTATAGCGGCGGCGCGGAAAATTATCGCGGAAAACCCTGACAAAACAGCACTCACAGCACTCCTGTTGGGCGAAACTGCGGCAGCCTATCCAGAACTGCGCAAACAGGCGAGCCAAATCAACTTTGTCGCACTTCCCGTTACCCAAGATCTTGCAAATTACATGGTTTTTATCACCATGCTTTTTCAAGAACAATCTGATCCGGACGCAGAGGTACTGATTGATAAACTCAACGTATATTTCACCGGAAAAACACCAGTCGATTTTACCAATAGTAACGTTTTATTTGGTGCAGGGTTGCTTGCCATTGCTAATGGTAAAACCGAACAGGCGCTGCCCTGGTTTGAGCGTATGGCCAATGTGGGCTATGCATGGGCCGGCGTTGAAAACGTGTCACTCCTAGGGATGGAGAGCTTGCGCCAATATCCACAATGGCTCGAAATTGAAAAGCGATTGATTGAAAACGCCGCAAAACACCGCGCCGAGACAGAAGCACAACTCGCTAACCCAAAACCGAACTGGGTCAACATCGTGCCGCGACCCTAATTGATGTCTACCTAATTTCACAAATATTCGCCCAAAGAGCTGGTTAAAACCTCTTTGCCAGAGTTTCCAGCTCCTTGTAAAGCTTTGGCCTATTCAAGGCTGATCTTCTTTCCGTGATGTACGTTCGCGCGATCTCAAACGTAGACTTGATGGCCTTTTGTGCCTGCCGTTTGACGGTTTTTTCATTAAGATCACCGCGTAAATACGCAACAGCTACAAACTCATAATAACTGAGCAACATAATAACCAGGCGGTTTTCATCATCATCAGACGGGGCAACCGGATATTTGTCATTGTTGGCTACTCGATTGGCAATCAATTGTGATGCTCTGGCAAGATCTGGATTACTTAACCTCTGAAGCATTATATTTTGCGTGAACTCTCGTCGCAACCTCGACTGGTTTATGGTAAAACCGATGATGGCCGTAACCACCGCAAAAAATACAGAAATAAGCGTTGCCAGTGCCGCGGAGTGTTGAAACCAGATATCCATGTTTTTCCCGTCTTTTATGTGCGTGTAAATAGTTTTGATTTATACTGTCAAGTTAACACACTCTATATAAGTGAAACTGTTGTATAGAGCGGCTTAATAATAAAAATAACTCTAATAATACATGGTAATAACGACGTTTATAGAAAGTATTAATAAATACTTCTTGTCCGGCGAAGTCAATCTGGTATGTTCTATTATGTAGGGTAATAGTTTGGTGGAGAGTTGTTCTTGGAAAATGATGATGACGCACAAAAGGACGCGAGCAGTGCTAATCATGCAAACAACACAACAAGCGAACCATTGAGCGATATCACCCCAAAGCCGGCGGCTTCGGGTGAACTGTGCCATGGGGCGAAAGAGCATGCTGCCCTTGCTGATTTACAATCTGAAACGGATAATTTTGCGCGGGTAAAAAAATATGTCACACCCTTTTCTAGGCAAATCAAAGAAGAGTGCAGGTCTTCATTCTCCAATGACACTAAGGTATATGATGCAGCAGACAAGAGTCAGCTCCGAATAGAAAAAATATATTTTGGTTTGCGATTGATTACCCTGCTGACCTTTAGTGTTTATGTTTACACAATAATCAACGCTCTATTATATTTTGTTAGCCATGGTGAAATTAGAGACTTCATACCCGGTGGGGCTGCAGCTTTTCTGCCCCGCTTTAATGGTGGTGAACTGCTATATTTCAGCGCCTTCCTAGTTCTGGTCAGCTTGTCTTTTACTTTTTTACGGTTTTTATTACGGGGTGCGGCTCATTATGAACTTACTCGTTGCACAGAAAGTTTTGCCCATAATGTTGCCATGAGGCATTCAGACATTGCAGAGCGCATGCGCTTGTGTGCCGGTAATATTTTTGTCCGTGAAGGGCGCTTGAAGGACATGGAAATATCCTGGGAAGATAGCGTAACTCTCTGGACAAAGGCGGCTTTATGGAACGCAAAACGCGCAGAATACCTAGATCGATACAGCACTACGGTTTCATGGAAAATACGCTTATTTATTAAACGTCTTGAAACCACTACGTTTTTTGTAAAAAGTGCAATTGTCATAGCTTCGTCCTACTGGATTTACACCTCTGTCATGAATGAATCTTTTATTCATAATAGCACAGCGCCGGCTTTAATCTCTATTGCCCTCATGTTCCTTACGCTGGTATTGGGATGGGGTTATTATTTTCACTGGAAAGATGATTTTCTGATTAAAGAATTTTTAGAGAAAGCAAAATTGGAGTATTCTTCAGAAACACATTATTATAATTATATCTCGTCCAGACTGGCTGCCACCGCCGTCGATATTGAAAAGAGAGAGTTCGGTAATGCCAATTAACGAGCGCAATCTCTAGCAAGATTCGAGCTCACGACACCAACTTTTGTACAGGTAAGGTATCTGATCATATCAACCATCATTTAGCCGTGCTGGAGTAAAGGTTGTTTTCGAAAAGACACCAAGCCTTAAACCATAACCCCCAACTCATGATACCTTGAGCCTAAAATGCAAAAAGAATCGCCCCCACCCATAGAAATAATGATAGACGCAGATGCTTGTCCGGTGCGTGACGAGGTGTTCAAGATTGCAAAACGACACCAGAAGCGCGTCTTGGTTGTCAGCAATAGCTATTTAAGAATACCCATTCATTCTTTGATTAAACAAATCGTGGTTTCTGATAAATTCGATGCTGCCGATGATTATATAGCCGAACAGTCTTCCAACAAAACGATTGTAATAACCGCAGATATTTTACTCGCCGAACGCTGCATAAAAACCGGATCAGTAGTAATTTCTCCAAACGGAAGCTTTTTTACCGCCGATAATATTGGTTCAATTGTCGCCACGCGAGCTATAATGAATGATATTCGCTCAAGCGTTGGCGGTGAAAACATTGGCGGACCCGCAGCATTTACACCCGCTGATCGTTCACGGTTTTTACAATCGCTACACGACGCTGTTGTTCGTCTGTAGTGTTTACCGGGTTATATCTCTCTATCTCCAAATAAAGCCGAACCAACCCGAATAGATGTTGCGCCAAACCGTATTGCTGTTTCATAATCTTCGCTCATGCCCATTGATAGGTTTTCAAGACCATGTTGTTTGGCTAGTTTTGCCAATAAAGCAAAGTGTAATCCGGCCTCATCGTTTTTTGGCGGTATGCACATTAAACCAGAAACGTTTAAATCGGTTTCTTCTCCCACCCTTTTAAGAAACTCAAAAAGTTCATTTGGTAAAACTCCAAATTTTTGCGACTCTTCCCCAGTATTAACCTGTACTAAAAACTGTGGCCGCTTACCTACTCGTTTCATTGCCGCAGAAAGCTTTTTGGCCAACTTTAAACTATCCAGCGTTTCTATCACATCAAACAAAGCAACGGCACGTTCTGCCTTATTGCTTTGTAAATGACCAATAAGGTGAAGTTGTAGTTTCAGGTTCTTCTTCCTTTTTCCTTGCCAGCGCCGCTCTGCCTCATCTACTAGATTTTCGCCATACACCCTGTGGCCAGCCAACCACAGGGCGTCAATGCGCTCTTGCGTCTGTCTTTTTGAAACAGCAATAAGAGAAATGCTTTTTGAATCGCGGCCAACGCTTTTTGCTGCAACCTCTATACGCTGGGAAATTTGCTTGCGCCGATCGGAAATGTAAGACAAGTTTTCTACCATGATTTCTCATCAATATACACCACTAGCTAACATCGCAAGCACAGTTTCGAAACCAAACTTTTCTCGCAGAAGGCAACAATGCACCCTACCAAAACTATTTATCTTTACAGACCCAAGCCGTAGCCCGAACTTGTTTGATTTGGCCAAAAACTTACCAGCCAAAAGCGTATTGGTATATCGTCATTTTTCTGAATCCCGGCACAAGGAAATAGCTGTAGAGCTAAAACACCTCTGCCAACAACAAGGGGCGAAACTGTTAATTGGAGCCGACCCTAAGCTGGCGCGGATAGTTGGTGCTGATGGGGTTCATTTACCGCAGTCAATGATCAAGCAATTACCGGCAATTCAAGCAAAGTATCAGTTTAGTCTTATCACCTGCGCAGCTCACAGCGTTTCTGCGGGAAGGCAAGGAATAAAAAACGGAGCAATGGCCGTAATTGTGTCTTGTGTTTTTCCATCGACAAGCGCAAGCGCAAGTCCGGCAATGGGAGCCTGTCGATTTAGAAACTTTATAAAAAAAATTGATGCGCCTGTCATTGCCTTAGGCGGAATCAATGAAACGAATGTACTAAAACTAAAAACAGCCTGTCACGGAGTGGCTATAGTTTCAGGAGCTTTTAAGGTTACAGCTAAAATTTAATTGATGATTCAATTCGTACTCGAGGTTGCTCGTCAGCTGGACTAACGGGCAAAAGACTCTCTTGTGGAGTAGAAATGCGTAACTCCCCCGGAGCAACAAAACTTAACTCTCCACCTAAACGAAACCTTGGTGAAAACTCGTAAAAGGCTCCTGCGCTCATACGATCACGAGACTCTAACAACGTACCTTGCTCGTTCATACCAACCGAAAGACCCCATTGATTGCCTGCCCGAAACTCCACATCTGGTTTTTTAAGCCGCATAAAAGCGCCATCTTCAATTTCAGCACTACGCAAAGTAAATGAACGATACCAAGGAAGTTCAGCGCTAGTCGCTGGCAGCACGTTTTTTACCGGCTCTGGCTCCGTTGCCAAAGCCAGCGTGCTGGCAGCGAGCCAAAGTCCCGCCATTGCTAAAATTTGCCGCAACGTTCTCACGCGACAATCTCCTTAATTTTCTGCATCACCCGTATTAATTAATGATGCCACACAACGAAATTAAAAACACTCTACTATAAACATGTTACCAAAACCCAACAGGAGTCAAAGTTTTCTTTTATTAATATTAACAAACTTAGCCCGCCAAGCCCTTTAACCTTTCACAGGAAAGGCCTTAAAAACAATGCGCGCCGGTTACGGAAGCACTAAGAAAAGCAAAGCCTAGCTTAACACAGATCCGTAACCGGACACAATCGGCCCCTTCCCCCGGTTGCCGTTGATAGTTTTCTGTACCACGACAGGTTTCTGGTCAAGAGCCGGTACAGGGCGTCGTCAAGACTCATTTTTAATGTTGCCTTAGAGCAACGGACAGCCTTTTTATAAAACCAAGATATTTGTAATTTATAATACAAACGGAATTTTTGTGTATTCACGACAATTATTTTACAGATAGAACTTTTTCAAAAACATGTATCTTGACACTAGGCATTAGAAAACAACGTGTTATAAGCGACCATGTTGGTTGTATTATATAATTAGTTATTATACACAGCTGTTATTATTGGAGTATTGGTGAAAATGTCGTCTCGGTTTGGTCTTGTTTTTCTAATTATTACGTCTTTGGGACTAACGTCTTGCGCGCAAACCGGCCAAGTGCTCAGTAATGTGCCAAACCCGTTTTCTGGCTCTGGAAAACCTACAGAAGTGGCAGGAATTGGGGTAAATAGTTTTTTATGGCGCGCCTCGCTAGAAACACTTGAGTTTATGCCTTTGGATTCTGCAGACCCTTATGGCGGAGTTATTATTACCGGTTGGCACTCTAACGAAGCCGCGCCAAATGAGCGGTTTAAAGCTACAGTGTATATTCTTGATACCCGGCTTCGTGCTGACGGTTTAAAGGTTTCGGTTTTTAAACAAATTAAAGACGAGAGCGGCGACTGGATTACGTCCGGTGTTGACCCAGATACAGGGATTCAAATAGAAAATTCAATTTTATCCCGCGCCAGAGAACTTAAAATTCGCACGCTGCGCTAAATAACAACATAACGCAGGCACTGCCAACCATCCCGGCATAAACCAAGCCGGGCCTGACCACAGGCTGCTAAATGACCCACTACCCCCACTTATCTATTGAAAAGAAATGGCAAGAGGCTTGGGAAAAAAGCAAGTGTTTCGTTGCGAAAACACCAAAACCCGGGCAAAAAAAGTCATATGTGCTTGAAATGTTTCCCTATCCATCGGGACGATTACACATGGGTCATGTACGCAATTATGCCCTCGGGGATGTTGTTGCCCGATATAAGCGCGCTAAAGGCTATGCCGTTTTGCACCCCATGGGCTGGGACGCCTTTGGTCTTCCAGCAGAAAACGCCGCTATAAAACACAAAACACAACCAAAGAGCTGGACGTATAAAAACATCTCTGCAATGCGGGAACAACTAAAATCATTAGGATTTTCTTTGGACTGGAGTCGGGAGTTTGCCACTTGTGATCCTGAGTATTATTCACAGCAGCAAAAAATATTCCTCAAGTTTTTTGAAAACGATCTTGTTTACCGTAAAAGCTCCCGTGTTAACTGGGACCCCGTGGAAAATTCGGTATTAGCAAATGAACAAGTTGTTGACGGACGCGGCTGGCGATCAGGCGCTTTGGTAGAAACCCGGCAACTTAATCAATGGTTTTTTAGAATTACAAAGTACTCAACAGATCTGTTGAGCGGCCTTTCAACACTAGATAATTGGCCGGAAAAAGTAAAAACCATGCAAACCAACTGGATTGGAAAATCTCGCGGTGCAAAGGTCTGCTTTAAAATAGTGGATTCCGGCCAAAAACAACAAAACATTGAGGTATTTACCACTCGCCCCGACACTTTATTTGGCGCCAGCTTTATCGCTCTTTCTCCAGAACACCCCTTGTCTTCCGAATTAGCTAAAAACAACCCTGAAATTGATGCCTTTGTCCGCGAATGTGCACAATTAGGCACGTCGGAAGAAACCATTGAGCGCGCAGAAAAATCAGGAATTGATACGGGTTTAACGGTTGTTCACCCGTTTGACGAAACCAAAACCCTTCGGGTTTGGATCGCCAACTTTGTGTTAATAGGTTATGGAACCGGCGCCATTTTTGGCTGTCCAGCTGGAGACCAAAGAGATTTGGACTTTGCCATAAAATATGACCTCCCTGTCTTGCCGGTAGTCTTGCCAGAAGGCGAATGCGCGGATCATTATCAAATAACAGATAAAGCCTGGACCGGTACGGGCTCCTTGTTTAATTCCGGGTTTTTAAATGGCTTGAAAGTCAAAGAGGCAATTAAAACAGCGCTTTCAAAGCTTGAAGCACTAGGAATTGGTGAGGCAGTAACACAATATCGCTTACGTGACTGGGGAGCGTCCCGCCAAAGGTATTGGGGTTGCCCAATTCCTATTGTCCACTGCCATGCTTGTGGAGCCGTTCCGGTTCCTTCGGCAGATCTTCCGGTGTTATTGCCCGATGAAGTTTCATTTGAAACACCGGGAAACCCCCTTGACCACCACCCTGACTGGAAACACACTTCTTGCCCAAAATGCAACCAAAAAGCAATTCGCGAAACCGATACACTTGATACATTTGTTGATAGCTCATGGTATTTTGCACGGTTTTGCTCTCCACAAGCCAAAGACCCTGTCGACTCGGTAGCAGCAAATGCCTGGTTGCCAGTCGATCAATATATTGGCGGAGTAGAGCACGCGGTTATGCATCTTTTATATGCCCGTTTCTTTACAAGAGCCCTCAAAGACTGTGGCCTGCTTGAAATAAAGGCCGATGAGCCGTTTGATGGACTGTTCACTCAAGGAATGGTTACTCATGAAACCTATAAAGACCCAGATGGTAATTGGGTAGAACCTGTAAATGTACTTCGCTCCGAGACAGGGTTAACCACCAAAACTGGCAGATCCGTTACAGTTGGCGCCATCGAAAAAATGTCTAAATCAAAATTAAATACCGTTGATCCTGCGGCAATTATTCAAAAATATGGCGCAGATGTTGCTCGGTGGTTCGTGCTCTCTGATTCTCCGCCGGATAGAGATGTTCAGTGGACAGAATCAGGACTAGAGGGTGCTGCGCGTTTTGTGTCACGAGTATGGGTCGAGGTGTTACGAATTTCCAAAGAGCCTGTTTTTACAGATCAAAAAACAACAACCCTCTCGAAAGACCTCGTAAAAACAACCCACAAGACTATTAACTTTATTTCACAAGACATAGAAACCCTTGGATTTAACAGGGCGGTTGCTAGGTTATATTCTTTGTTGAATGATATTAAAAAGTCTACTGGCCTTGAGCCTGAACAAATTTCTGCTCGTCGGTTTGCAACCAAGTCGCTGGTTTTATTGTTAGCTCCATTTGCGCCACACTTGGCCGAAAGCTGCTGGGAAACCCTTGGTTGCAAAGAATTGGTTGCTATGACAAGATGGCCAGAGTTCGATGAAAAGTGGCTAGAAGAAAAAACCTTGATAATTCCGGTTCAAGTTAACGGTAAACGACGAAGCCAGTTGTCTGTGGCTTTCGGGCTTGATAAAGATGAATTACAGAGCCTTGCCCTAAAAGACCCGGACATAATTAAGTCTTTAACTGGCCTTAGTTTAAAAAAAATAATTGTTGTTCCTGATCGAATTATAAACATTGTGGCGAAATAGTATGAAAAAGTTATTATTACCGTTTTTTTTAGTTTTTCTATTCACGCTTGTATCTTGTGCCGGCTTTACTCCAATTTATGCCGAAAAAAGCGCCGCCCGCATTGCTTTTAATCAAATTCAAATAAGCCCGATATCTGGGCGAGAGGGTTTTGTTTTTACACAAGAAATTTTAGATCGCGGCGGCATAACAAGCGGTGAAAGCGGTAAATACCAGTTACAAGTAAAGCTACAACCAGCACGCCGTGGCTTTGGCATCAGGGTTGATAACGTTGCAACCAGATTTCAGGTGCAAATGACCGCAAACTGGACTTTACTTGATGAAGAGGGCAGCGTTTTAACCGGCAAAACCTCTACCAGCACCACATCCTTTGATTCTGGTGCTAGCCCTTATGCTTCGCAAGTCGCTGAAACCGATGCTGAAAACCGCGCCATTTCCATTCTTGCAGATACTGTTCTTGACCAACTTGGGCATTATTTTTTAAGTGTTGACAAAAACAAGTGAAGTTTAATTCAGCAAGTTTTGAAAGATTTATAAAAAACCCAGACACCTCTATTTTTATAACTCTTGTTTACGGAGTTGATAGCGGCCAAGTATCTGAAATAGTTGCTGAAATTAAACAAGCGTGGTTGGGTAACTTAAAAGATGCTTTTTCTACAACTATCTTTTCATCTGGACAACTAGCCAAAGAAAACCACAGCCTTATTGATGAAATGTCAGCCTATACGTTAAGCGGTGGCGCTAGAGTAGTTCATCTAAAACACCCAGATATCAGTGACAACAAAGCCGCCATTGCCGCGTTTAAAGCTTTTTCAAAAACCGCCCTTCCTGTGGCAAAGTTAGTTATTGAAGCTGGCACTCTACCCCCAACAAACACGCTCAGAAAAACAATTGAAACGGCTAAATCAGGCGCAGCAAGTATGGCTTGTTATCCGGACAGCTCGCAAGATGTAATAAAGCGCTGCAAGCAGATCCTTTCTAATGCCGGACACACTATTGAACCAGAGGCTTTAAACTTTCTTGTTGCCTCCGCTCCCCCGGACCGAAAAATATTAACCCTTGAGCTAGAAAAGCTGATTTGCTTTGTTGCAGATAAACCCAAAACACATATTCAAACCACAGACATACAGGCAATTATTTCCGAAGCTGGCGATAACTCTTTAGATAAATTGATCTTTGCTTGCGTTGAGGGTCGTAAAGCTGACGCGGATCGTATTTTATTGCGAGCCTTGGCCGGCGGGCAAAACCCGGTAATGATAGTCCGCATGCTTTACCGATATTTACATCGCATGCATAATGTTATGGCCGCAACAAAATCCGGCGAGCCGTTTAGTGCTGCAATGGCCAAATTACGACCACCTGTTTTTATAATGCACAGAGCCATGTTTACCAAACACTGTCATAACTGGTCGTTGGCCAAACTTGAGATTGCTATTAATAATGCCATAGAAACCGAGCGGGCATTAAAATCTTCCTCCGGCGTTAGTGGAAGCATTCTTGGTCGGTTTATATTGGCCACATCTTCCTTAAACGCTTGATAATTAAATAGAGTTCAAGCGCCGGCACAAATCATCAAGTTGTTCTAGTGTTTGATATTCAAGGCGCAAAACCCCTTTTGTCGGAGTTTTTTGCTCAACCGCAACCACCAACCCGAGAGCATCGCTTAATTGCGCCTCTAGAGCACGTATGTCTGGATCTTTAATTTGTATGTCTTTGTTCTTTCGGCTTTTTATTTCCGGAGCCGACAGGCTTTCCCGAACCATGTTTTCTGTTTGACGAACACTTAATCCAGCCTCAATCACCCGCCGCGCTAAAGATAAAGCATCTTTTGCAGATAACAGTGCCCTAGCATGACCAGCCGTCAAATCACCCTTAACAAGATGCTCCTGTACACTTTTCGGTAAATCAAGCAAGCGCACTGTATTTGCAATGTGAGAGCGGCTTTTTGCAACAGCTTTTGCCACCTCTTCTTGTGTGTGGTGAAACTGCTTCATTAAAACATGATACCCACGCCCCTCCTCTATTGGATTTAAGTCAACCCGCTGAATGTTTTCCACCAAAGCAATTTCTGCAACCTGCCGATCGGAAAGTTCCCTAACATACACAGGAATATCATGTAGACCGGCCTGACCAGCAGCTCGCCACCGCCGCTCACCGGCAACTAGTTGATATTTAGTTGTTCCAACTATTGGTCGCACAAGAATTGGCTGTAAAACGCCTTGCTTCTTTACTGAATCAACCAATTGCTGCATTTTAGCTTCGGCAAAATACCGCCTTGGTTGATCAGGGTTTCGTTGTATTAAATCAATCGGCAATGAAACTGGTTTTTGATCTACAGCACCAGAGCTCTCTATTTCGGGAAACTCACCCAACAACGCAGACAGTCCACGACCTAAGCCGCTTTGTTTTCCAGATTTACTCATACACTTACCCCTATTTCTATTTGTTCGCGCCGTATTAACTCGCTAGCCAAACGCATATAAGCCTTACTGCCAACACAAGAGTGGTCATAAATTAAAGCCGGCTTACCAAACCCCGGAGCTTCAGAAATTCGCACATTGCGTGGAATCATTGTTTGATAAACTAAGTCTCCAAAATGTTTGCGTACGTCAGAGCTTACCTGCCGCGCCAAATTGTTCCGCCCATCATACATAGTTAGCACAATGCCCTGAATACTTAGCTTCGGATTTAAACTAGAGCGCACTAAATCAACCGTTCGCAAAAGTTGTGATAAGCCCTCAAGAGCGAAAAATTCACACTGTAATGGTACCAATAGCGCATCGGCGGCTGTTAGCGCATTTACGGTCAAAACATTCAAAGACGGAGGGCAATCAATTAAAATGTAATTCAGGTCTGTATGCTTCGAAAGCTCTTCCACCGCCAGTTTTATACGATAAGAACGACGCGGAGCGCTCGCCAACTCCAGCTCCACACCAGCTAGGTCATAGTGCGCGGGAACCAAACTTAAATTTGGCACTATTGTTGTCATTATAGCTTCTGATAAGTTTTCTTCTTTAATTAAAACATCATATGTGGTTTTATTTCGTTGCGCCGGAGCAACCCCAAGACCTGTAGAGGCGTTTCCTTGTGGGTCAATATCCAGTATCAAGGTTTTTTGGCCGATAGCGGCCAAAGCTGTTGCTAAATTAATCGTTGTAGTGGTTTTACCAACACCCCCTTTTTGATTAACCACAGCTAAAACCCGTAAACCGGCGGCACTATCTTCAGACACGACTAAATCCCCTGATACATAAAATACTTGCCTCGTTATCTGTAATACTTGAATGGTTTGAGTGTTCTAGTTTCCAGCTATTTTGAGCCACAGAAAGCTCTGCTTCAACCTGCTTGCCTTTTGGTAAAACCAACAATGTGTTTTTATCAGAAAAAGGCAATGAATACTCCAACAAGCCAGACAATGAAGACAACGCGCGCGCGGTAATAACCTCCGCAGTAAATGGTGCAACAACTTCAATTCGCTGTTGTAACACCTGCGCTGGAGCTCCGACCTCTCTTGCACAATGTTTTAAAAAGTTTGCTTTTTTTCCATTTGCTTCAATCAAAGTCATTTTTGCTCCAGGTCGCTGCATTATCATAATGGCCAAAATAATTCCCGGAAAACCAGCACCAGAGCCAAGGTCAAGCCAGCTTTTAGCCGACTTTGGTGCTAAGTCATATAATTGCACACTATCAAGCACGTGTCTTGCCCAAAACTGGGGCAAACTTGACGGCGCAACCAAATTAAACCGCTTTGACCACAGGATTAACTGTTGTTGAATAATTTCAAACTTTTGAAATGTTTCACGTGAAACAATGTCTAATAAACACTTAATTGCCTTATCTTCTGTCATGTTTCTCCCCTTTTCCGCTTGCGGCGAACATAATGCAGCAACATGGTAATTGCGCCTGGCGTAACACCTTCAATCCGGCTGGCTTGACCAAGACTAAGGGGGCGTATCTCGTCTAGTTTTTGCTTAACTTCTATCGACAATCCGCTAATTGCGGAATAATCCAAGTCTTCCGGCAATCGCTTTTCTTCGTCTTGTAAAAACCGCTTGATATCTACTTGTTGCCGCTCGATATAACTAGCATAAACCGCGTCTGTTTTTATTTGTTCTGCAATTTTCTGATCTATAAACAACAAGTCTGGCCACAAGAGGCCAACATCTTGCCAACCAAGGTTTGGGTATGCGAGCAAATCAAATGCAGTTTTGGCAACTCCATCCTGATTTATTTTTATACCCCTTGCTTGAATTTTTGCCGGACTCATTGAATTAGACTTTGCCAAACTTAGTCCTACTGTAAGTTTTTCCTGTTTTTCCAAAAACCGCTTAGCTCTTGTAGGGCAAGCAAAACCGCCGGCAATAGCCAGTGGCGTTAACCGTTGATCTGCATTATCCGCTCGCAACGACAGCCGATATTCGGCTCGAGAGGTATACATACGATACGGCTCTGTTACCCCCCTTGAAATCAAGTCGTCTATCATGACTCCAATATAAGCTTGTGATCGATCCAAATAAAACGGCCTAGATCCGGAAGCCTTCAAAGCCGCATTTAATCCAGCCATTAAGCCCTGTGCTGCCGCCTCTTCATAGCCGGTTGTTCCGTTTATTTGCCCAGCCAAAAACAGTCCAGGGAGCTTTTTAACCTCTAGCGTCCGACGCAAAGCTCGAGGGTCAACATAATCATACTCTATTGCATAACCATACTGTTTTACTTCAACAGCCTCCAAACCAACTATCGTTCGTAAAAACCGCAACTGAATATCCTCTGGTAGTGATGTAGAAATTCCATTTGGATAAATTGTTGTGTCCTGTAGCCCTTCCGGCTCAAGAAATATCTGGTGGCTGGTTTTGTCGGCAAACCTATGCAGCTTGTCTTCAATACTTGGGCAATAACGCGGACCATTTCCGGTAATTGCGCCGCCGTAAACCGCTGAAAACTGAAGGTTTTCAGAGATAATTTTATGAGTTTTTTTGTTTGTGTGCGTAATTGCACAAGCAATTTGCTGGGTGTTGATTGTATCATGCATGAACGAAAAGGGCACAGGGACTTCATCTGCCTTTTGCCAATCCAACCCACTATAATCAATTGTTGTGCTATCAAGTCTAGCCGGGGTTCCGGTTTTAAGTTTAGCTATTGGCAAGCCAAGCCCATATAATGTTTTTGCCAAGCCGGTTGATGGTTTTTCACCATGTCTTCCTGCTGGTGTTCGTTTGTCACCTTGATGAATTACACCATTTAGAAAAGTTCCGGTAGTAATAACCACCGCTCCAGCTAAGCAGTTTTTACCGCTCTCATCTATAACACCAACTACTTCTTGGTTTTTTATTACCAAGTCACTCACCATTGCCAAACTAATAGTTAAGTTTTCTTGTTCTTCTATAAGCCCCTGCATTGCTACTTGGTATAGCTTTCGGTCCGATTGAGTTCTTGGCCCATGTACCGCCGGCCCTTTTTTACGGTTCAACAAACGAAATTGTATTCCCGATAGATCAGCGACCACCCCCATCAAGCCGCCAAGCGCATCGACCTCTCTAACCAGGTGCCCTTTACCAAGCCCCCCAATTGCCGGGTTGCAACTCATTTTCCCAAGATTGGAAAGAGACGGGGTCATTAACAAGGTTTTTGCCCCCAAGCGGGCAGCAGCAGCAGCAGCTTCACAGCCAGCATGGCCACCGCCAACTATAATTATATCAAAACTAGAGGACATAAAGCTTAATTCAATCTGTTTTACCGAGCAGTTTTTGTAACGAATATCTATCAATAAGTCGAATCCGTTCTACAGTTTGTTTCACGTGAAACAATTTCTCTTAGTTACTTCCCTATACAAAAACCACTAAAAATTTCATCTAGCACCTGCTCTGAATGAATATCACCAAGCAACAACCCCAAATGCCGTCCCGCTTCCCGCAAGCCTTCAGCAACCAGTTCTGGCCGAGAACCATCTTGATTTTCTAGCTGCTCTTTTGCTGCCACCAAAGAAACCAAAGCCGAAGTAACGGTTTGTACGTGCCTTGACCTAGTAAGCCCCGGTGTTTCAGAAACAGAAAGAATATCGATTACCCTAGACTTTATCGCAGCAAACAAGCCTGATATTCCTTCACCGGTTTTAGCAGAAACAATCAAGCCATCAGGTGACTTTACTGAAAAACCACTTAAATCCACCTTGTTGTAAACCACAAGGTCTCCGGGGTTTTTATATTTTAGCACATCAGCGGCTAATCCTTCATGGTGCTGCGCTCCATCAAACAAAAACACCCTAATGTCTGCCGTTTCAGCTAAAGTCTGCGCCCTTCGAATACCTTCTTTTTCAATAATATTTTTTGACTCTCGCAAACCAGCCGTATCAGCAAGGCTAACCATGTATCCACCGATTTGTAATTGAACCTCTACAATATCGCGTGTTGTTCCCGGTTGATCAGAGACAATTACCCGATCTTCACCAGCTAAGGTATTTAAAAGTGTGGACTTTCCTGAATTAACACCACCAATTAGCGCGATTACTAAACCATCCCGGATTTTTTGCTTGCTAGCAGAAAATTGTAATTGTTGCTGCAGGTTTTTTATCAAAGAGGTTAAGTCAGGTAAAACCTGCTGTGCAAAATTTCCTGACACATCTTCTTCATCTGGAAAATCAATTTCAGCCTCAACCCGGGCTTGAACAGAAAGCAACAACCCCCTCCAGACACTTATTTGTTGGCTTAAGTTACCGCTCATTTGTTGTAATGCTTGCTGTCTCTGTGATCGTGTTCTGGCGTCTATTAGGTCCGCCAATCCTTCAGCCTGTATCAAATCCAAACGGTTATTATTAAAAGCACGCTTAGTAAACTCTCCAGGCTCGGCCGGTCGCAAGCCAAAAGACAAGAGCTCTTCAAACAGAGCATCAAGAACAGCAACGCTGCCATGACAATGAAGCTCTATAACATTTTCACCAGTAAAACTATTTGGCGCTTTAAAGGCAAGACTAATAACCTCGTCTATTTTTTCTTTTGTTTCACGTGAAACAATATTAGTTAAAACCGCTTTCCGTGGTGATATTTGTTTGATGTTGCTTAGAGTAGTTAAAACATCAAATGCACGGTTTCCAGAAATCCGTATAACAGAAATCCCGGAACGTCCTCGCGCGCTCGCCAAAGCAAAAATAGTGTTTTCTTGTTCTGTATTCATAACTTAAATCACCAGTAAACGGTTTTTTCTATAGATTAGTCTTGTTTATTTTACTAATCATAACCTCTACAGAATGTACGGACACCATATAACATGAAATTTTTCTTTCTCGTTTCAGTTGTCATAATACTAACAGCGTGTTCTCCAAAAGAAACACCTCCTGTTTCTCAAACCGGCCTTTCGGCTTTTTTTGATTGTGTTCGAATAAACAACAAAATGCTAATAAGCGCACACAGAGGCGGTTCAACTAACTTATTTCCTGAAAACTCTATACAAGCGCTTATAAATACAGCTGGTGAAGGGTTTGCATTACTGGAAATTGATGTTCAACAGTCCCTGGATGGCGTCTTGTTTTTATATCATGACAAAGAACTAGGCCGCACATCTACTGGAGAAGGAACAGCAACAAATAAAAGTTGGGCGTATTTGGAAAGTTTAAACCTAAAGCTTTCGAATGAACAAAAAACCAAGTTTAAAATTCCTAAATTGGAAGATGTTCTATTATGGGCAAAGTCTGCAAATGTAGTTTTACAGCTAGACATAAAACCTGGCACCTCCGAAGACGATATTATTTTTCTCATAGAAAAAACCGGAACAACGAATAAAGCAATGCTAATTGCATATACTTTAAAACATGCTCAAAGGTGGCAGAAAAAAAACCCTAACATATTGTTGTCTCTAGGAATTAATAGCCAAACAACGATTGATGCTTTTTTAAGTTCCGGTATCGGCTCTGAAAAAATAATTGCGTGGACTGGCGTAGGGCAAGAAAAACCACAATTATATAGAATCCTGTCAGAACTTGGCATTGAGCCTACAGCAGGAACCATGGGTGCTGTTGATCTGCATATTTCAAAAACAAAAAACTACAAAAAGTACCTAAATTATCAGGCTTCCGGTGCTGTCATTTTAGCCACAGGGCAAATTTCCAGCGTAAGAAAATCTTTAACCGCAGATAATGATGTTCTTGAAACTTGCCGCTTACCTAATTAAAAGCTTAACGCTTTCTTCAGTGCTGGCCGTTCTGCAAGTCGCTGCCACCAATTTATGACATTTTGCGGAGCAATTTCATCTAGTTTGCCAAGAAGGCTCATTCCATAAGCAATATAACCGACAGAAATATCGGCGGTTGTAAATTTCTCCCCTGTTATAAATTCATTACTGCCAAGATCAGAGCCGAGTTGATCAAAATTGTTTTTCAAATTTAAAAGAGACCAGTCAGCCATAAGTTTGCTGCGCTGGTTTTCCGGCAACAAAACAGAGTGCCCAAAATACAAAGATAAATACATACCAAATGCTGATTCACCCCCATGCAGCCACTGTAAGTACAAACCATAGTTTGGATCGTTTGCATCAAGAGCAAAGTCACCTCCGCTCATAACACTTGTTAGATATGCAAGAATTGCAGTGCTCTCTAATAATAGTTTCCCGTCTATTTCTAGTGCCGGAACTTTTTGCAAAGGGTTTATTTTAGCGTATTTTTTACCACCGGTGTTACCTAGTTCCAAAGAAAGCGTTTCCAAATTATATGGTAACTGCATTTCTTCTAATAACCATAAAACTCTAATAGAACGAGTGTGTTGGCTGTGATAAAGTGTCATGCTCATTATATATTATCTTTCTATCAAGTGTTCATACTATCAAAAAACTCATCGTTATTTTTTGTTTGCCGCAATTTTTCTAATAAAAACTCAATGGCATCAATAGTTCCCATTGGGTTGATAATTCTACGCAAAACAAATGTTTTTGCTAATTGATCAGCCGGTACAATAAGCTCTTCTTTTCTGGTTCCTGATTTTGTAACATCAATAGCCGGGAACACCCGTTTATCAGAAACCTTCCGATCAAGAACAATTTCAGAATTACCCGTACCTTTAAATTCTTCAAAAATCACTTCATCCATTCTTGACCCTGTTTCAATCAAAGCTGTTGAAATAATAGTTAGGGATCCACCGTGTTCAATATTTCTAGCCGCTCCAAAAAACCGCTTGGGTCTCTGTAAGGCGTTTGCATCAACACCGCCGGTTAAGACCTTTCCAGACGATGGTACAACTGTGTTATACGCTCGACCAAGCCTAGTGATACTATCTAGTAAAATCACCACATCACGACCATGTTCAACAAGTCGTTTAGCCTTTTCAATTACCATTTCGGCAATTTGTACATGTCTGGTTGGAGGTTCATCAAAAGTTGATGCTATGACCTCGCCTTTTACTGTCCTTTGCATATCTGTTACTTCTTCCGGACGCTCGTCGATAAGCAATACTATCAAAAAACATTCAGGATGGTTTTCAGCTATCGCAATAGCGATATTTTGTAACAAAACAGTTTTACCAGTTCTAGGAGGTGCAACAATTAAGGCTCTTTGTCCCTTCCCCAATGGAGAGACAATATCAATAACCCGTCCAGATCTGTCTTTTTTCGTTGGATCTTTTGTTTCCATATACATCCGTTCTTCAGGATATAAAGGAGTTAAATTATCAAAATGAACTTTGTGACGTGTTTTTTCAGGATCTTCAAAATTAATCAAAGTCACCTTCATTAAAGCAAAATATCTTTCACCTGACCTTGGCGAACGAATTTCACCTTCAACGGTATCTCCTGTGCGCAAAGCCATTTTTTTAATTTGAGCCGGACTTACATATATATCGTCAGGACCAGCAAGGTAATTAGCTTCAGGTGAGCGTAAAAACCCAAACCCGTCTTGCATAACTTCCAAAGTTCCCTGGCCAAATACTTCGACCTCACGTTCAGCCAAATCTTTTAGAATAGCAAACATCATATCTTGTTTGCGCATTGTTGACGCATTTTCAATTTCTAATTTTTCTGCAAATTCTAAAAGAGCTTTTGGCGACTTTTCTTTTAACTCAGCCATTGTCATTTTAGTCAAACCAAATGGCAGCGTAGATTTCACTACGGCTTCAGAAATGTTGTTTTCATCGACGTTATCAGCGATAATATTATCAGACATAAATTTCTCTAATGTAATTAAATATAAACATGACAATTACAGGAATTAAATATTCCTGTATCATGAAAATAAAAATGATTTTTAAATTAAGACCAAGAAATAAACCTGATCAAACAAGAAAGGAATTTATGTTAAACAATAATGCTATTTTTTCGTCAAGCCCATTTAACAATTAGATGTTTTTTAAATAGTATGAAGTTTTTAAAAACCAAAGATTATTTTTACTTAATAAAACTTTTAAATAAATAATTTTAGTTCTTTTTAGCCTGTTAGATTTGTTGATAAAAAAGTTATCCAAAGTTAATAACAGATATTCAACAGTAAACTAAAAAAGTAGAAAGGCAAAACTAAAAAAAAGCCGATAGTTCAAAAGCTTACAAACGTAAATTTTAATAAACAGTATTTTTATTGTTTGGTGAAAAAAAAATGTGAAAAATGTATAAATTTGCTTGTTGGTAACTTCAGGATAATAATACAAAGATCGTAGTTAACTAAAACTTTTAGGAATATGCATTAAAATAATACGTTTATATTAATACTTTATTAACAATTATGAACAGGGTTATACCGTGAGCACTACCGAAAAACCCGGATTATATCTGCATGTGCACTTGGTTTCAGATTCAACGGGAGAAACTTTGGCCGGAGTTATGAAAGCAACATGCGCTCAGTTTCCAGAGTTAATCCCTATAGATCATATGCACGCCTTAATTCGTTCTGACAGGCAGTTGGAACAGGTAATGAACTCTATAGAACAAGCGCCGGGTTTGGTAATGTTTACGATGGTTAGCGAAACACTACGGTTGAATCTGTTAAACTGGTGTTCGATAAATGGAACTCCTTGCTTGGATGTATTAGACCCTCTGTTAAAAACGATGAGTCAGTATTTAGGGGCTCCAATAATTCATGAAACTGGAGCACAACATATTAGAAATGAAAACTATTATCGGCGAATTGATGCTTTGAATTTTGCAACCATGCATGATGACGGGCAAATTGGAACGAGATTAAAAAACGCAGAAGTAATAATTGTCGGGGTTAGTAGAACATCAAAAACACCAACATGTGTTTATTTGGCGAACAGGGGGGTAAAAGCTGCAAACATACCGGTAGTGCCAGGTGTTGATTTACCAAAAGAGCTGGAAACGCTAACTGGTCCAATAATTATAGGCCTTACAGTGAGCCCTAAGCGTCTGGTTCAAATTAGAAGAAATCGTTTGTTATCACTGAATGAACACCGCTCAACAGCTTATGTGGACGAAAATGAAGTGCGAAACGAGGTGGTAAGTGCAAAGAGATTATTTGCTCGTCATAAATGGCCGGTTATTGATGTAACAAGGCGATCTATAGAAGAAACATCTGCTAAAATTTTATCTTTGATACAAGAAAAAGAAGCTTTGGAATGAGCATACAGAAAGATCTTTTAATACTAGCCTCAGCTAGCCAGATTAGAAAAAAAATTCTGTTGTCGGCAGGGCTAGAGTTTTCTATTCTTCCGTCAAGCGTTGATGAAGAAAAAATAAAACAAAAAAACCAAAACTTAAGTCCAATTGATCTAGCAATGTTGCTCGCGTCAGAAAAAGCATTATCTGTATCTACAAAAAACAACAGTCTGGTAATTGGCGCCGACCAGATATTAGAAATAGATGGGAAGTCGCTGGATAAAGTAAGAAATATGCAAGAAGCAAGAGACAGGCTTTGGAGTTTACGTGGACGGGAACACTTTTTAGTTGGTGCTTGTGTTTTGGCTAGAAATGGAAAAATTCTTTGGAATAATAAGCAGAAATCCAGGCTGGTCATGAATGAGTTTAGCCCACAGCTATTAGATAAAGTAATGCGAATAAGCGGTGAGCGGCTTTTGAAAAGTGTTGGTTGTTATGAGTTAGAAGCAGAAACAATCTGTTTGTTTAAGGAAATAGATGGTGATTATACAGCAATGCTTGGTTTATCTCTTTTGCCATTATTAACGGCATTACAAAAACTTGGTGTGTTGATTAAATGAGAACAATTCCAAGAGCTTTGGTTATTGGAGACCCAATAGCACACAGTTTATCGCCACTACTACATCAAACATGGTTAAAGCAGACAAAAATAAACGGCCGTTATGAAAAAAAGAACATTGCCTATAAGGACTTATCAAAAAAGCTAAAAGCATTATTTCAAGATGATGGGTTTGTTGGAGCTAACATAACCTTACCGCATAAAAGGGCTGCGTTGCAGATAGCTGATGAGGTAACAACAAGGGCAGAAAAAACCGGCTCGGCGAATTTATTATATAAAAAGAACAATAAAATAATTGCCGACAACACTGATATAGCAGGATTTATAACTCCATTATTAAAGCGGCGATCCGGTCAGCAATTAAAACAAGCATCGGTATTGGTTTTTGGGGCAGGAGGCGTGGCCAGAGCCGTTTTAATCGCGCTACAAAACGCAGACGTTCAACAAATAACATTGTGTAACAGATCAAATGAACGGGCAGAAAAACTAGTAGAAAGTCTTGATCAAAAAACAGGTATAACAAACCTTCAAACGCTAGATTGGAAAAACCGAAATAAACCCAAAGGGACGGTAGACCTGGTAGTGAATGCAAGTAGTGCCGGTATGACCGGAGTTGAATCTCTGGATGTTAATCTAGACTTTTGCCAAAAAGAAGCCTTGGTTTATGATCTGGTGTATAAGCCGTTGCTGACGCCGTTTATTTTGCAGGCGAGTAGTAAAAACTTAAAGGTAATAGACGGTTTAGAGATGTTGATTTCTCAGGCAAGGCCTTGTTTTAAAGTGTTTTTTGGCATAGAGCCACCAAAAGATACTTTTGTAAGAAACAAGTTGGAATCCTACCTAATTAAAGAAAATGATGGTAGCGAATGATAAAAATAGGCCTTACAGGATCAATAGGAATGGGAAAAACCACAACAGCTAAAATGTTTGCTGATGCCGGTATTCCGGTGTTTGATGCTGACGCTGTTGTTCATCAGCTATACTCAATGGAAGGAAAAGCTACCCAACAAATAGCAAGAGTGTTTCCGGATACTATAATAAACAACAAGGTTGACCGAGCCGTGTTAGCCAAGCATTTGGCAAAGAACCCCGCTGATTATGAGCAGTTAGAGAAAATAATTCATCCGGAAGTAGCAAAAGAAAGAAAAAGGTGGATAACAGATCAACAAAAAAACAATCAGCCGATAATATTATTTGATATCCCGCTCTTATTGGAAAAGGGTGGAAAAAAAGACATGGATATAGTTATTGTGGTAACAGCTTCGCTAGAGAAACAGCGGCAACGGGTTCTGGCAAGAGCGGGAATGAGCGAAGAGCGGCTGGAGCAAATTTTACAACGTCAAATGCCAGATAGCATGAAAAGGCAACAAGCAGATTATATTATTACTACAGATAATGATTTTACAGACTCTCGGCTGCAAGTTAAAGCCATTTTGCGGCATATTGGAAAAACAACAGCTAATTAATTAAAACATAAATTGAAATCAGGGAAAAATGCGAGAAATAGTTTTTGACACAGAAACCACAGGCTTTCACGCTAAAGGCGGAGACAGAATAACAGAGATTGGTTGTGTTGAGGTGGTAAATTATTTACCAACAGGCAAAACTTGGCAAAGCTATGTAAACCCGCAAAGAGACATTCCTGCTGAGGTTGTTAAAATCACCGGGCACGAAACGGCCTTTTATCACGACAAACCAAAATTCGAAGATGTTGTGGATGGCTTTTTAAGCTTTGTTGGTGACGGCAGGCTGGTTGCTCATAATGCCAGTTTTGATCGAAGCTTTATAAACGCTGAATTAACAAGAGCAAAAAAAACAGCCCTGCCAGAAGATCAGTTTTTTGATACATTGGTATTAGCAAGAAACATGTTTCCTGGTGCCTCAAACTCTCTAGATGCCCTGTGCCGACGAATGCAAATATCATTGGAAAGCCGGGAGTTTCACGGGGCTTTGCTTGATGCGCAACTTTTGTCCAAGGTTTACCTTGAGCTAAATGGTGGGCGTGAAGGGGTGCTTGATTTGTCCTTTGCCGGGCAGGACAAAGATGCAGAAAAAATCAACTGGGCACAAAGAAAACCACGACAGCAACCATTACCAAGTAAACTGGACACACCTGTGCAAGCGGCGCACGAGAGGTTTATCGGCGAATTGGGAAAAGATGCTGTCTGGCATAAGTTTTTGAAAAGTTAGTGTTGTTTTGACAAAAAGGTTTAGTTTTTAGTTTCTGGCTTTACCGCACCATTTTCCGCAGCCTGTTGTGAAGTTGCTTTTTCTAAACGAATTCGGTAAATGTTGGCAAAATCAATAGGGTCAAGCGGTAGGGCAGGAAATCCTCCGTTTTGCGTCAAACTGGCAATGATTTGTCTGGCAAAAGGAAACAGTAGCCGTGGACATTCAATATGCAACATGGGCTCCATACCCTCAGCCGGAATGTTTTCTAACGCAAATAAACCACAATAAAGCAGCTCTACAAGAAAGAGCGTGCTGTCATCGCGCTTGGCGGTAATAGTAATCGGTAAGCCAACCTCCCAAAGACCGTCTTGAACAGGGTCGATGCTGACACCAATTTGCAAATCTATTGCTGGAGCCGCTCCGCCCTGTAAAGAGGTTGGGGCGTGTGGGTTTTCAAAAGAAAGGTCCTTTACATACTGGGTTAGTATTCGAAGCTGGGGACCAGATTCATTTGGTGTAACGTCGGTTGTTGTAGTATCGGACATTGAAGGTTCCTTAAAAGACGATTCGTTGTGAAAAAGTCATGTTCCTGACAAAAAGTTGGCGGCTGGTAACATGGCAATGTGTTTTCGGCAAGAGCCGGGCTTACATGGTCTTGCTATCAAGGCTATAATGTTGATTATAATTTACCAAAGCATTGGTAAAAAATAAAGTGTGATGATGATGGATTTATTAGTTTTATTGGTAATTGCCGGTGTGGCCTTGTTTGTTTTATCCCGACTGTATGCAGTATTGGGAAAAGATGTTGGCGCTGCTCCTTTGCCACCGAAGCAAAAACCAGCCCCACAAGAGGAGGTCGGGTTTGTAAAAGAACCTGTTTCACGCCCAAGCTTTGCTGGATTGGCAGCCTTACAAAAGATAGACGCATCGTTTGATGAAGAGGAATTTTTATCTGGGGCTAGATCTGCATATGAAATAATTGTTCGTAGTTATGCCTCCGGCGACAGAGATGCTTTGCGGCCGCTGCTTGAAGATGAGGTTTATAACAGTTATGACGCGGCAATAAGTGAACGGGAAAAATCAGAAAAAAGCATGCAAACCGACATTGTTAAGGTGCATGACGTCAAAATAACCGAAGCAGAAATAGATAAAAACGAGGTGTTTGTTACTGTAGAGTTTCATACAGATCTATCAATAATAGAAAAAAACAAAGACGGCGATATTTTGGAAAAAGAAGACACAGGCTTAGCTGAAACTAAAGAGCAGTGGACGTTTTCGCGTGGCTTGAACAGCAATGATCCAAACTGGCGGCTTGTTGCTGTGGCGGCCATCGCATGAGGGTTAATAAAAAAGCTTTAATCTTGATGGCCGTCTTGGTTTTAGCCTCATGTGCAACTACAATAGCAGCACCAGAAAAAGAAACTATTGTTAAAACAGAGATTGTGCTCGAGCCTAAGGCTGTGACTCCAGAGCAAACTGTAGATTCCGCGCCAGAACCTTTAACGGCTGACGAAGATGGGGTTTTTCGTCAAAAAACGACGTTTGTAGAACTCCCAGGGTGGGCTTCCGGTGATTCCAGGGCTGCCTTTCAAGCGTTTCTTGGCTCATGTAAAAAAATATATCAACAGTCTCGCGAAAAGGAGGGCTGGGAAGAGCCTTGTACAAAAGCTCAGCAAATTTTAGCAAAAACCCAAGAGCAAAATATCGAGATAATACGAAAGTTTTTTGAAGACGAGTTTACGCCTTATGCTTTGTCTTTAGCTCAGAAAAACACCGGGTTATTAACGGCATATTATGAGCCGGAGCTTCAGGTAAGCTTTATAAAGACGGAGGTTTTTTCGGAACCGATTTTACCTAGGCCAGATGACCTTGTTTCGGTGTCTTTACGGCGCCTAGATTCTAGTTTGCCAGATAAAATACTTGTCGGGCGTGTGTTAAATGGAATGTTAGAGCCGTATTTCAAGCGTGAAGAAATAAGAAGTATTGATAGACCAGCTTTGGCTTGGGGAAGGCCAATTGATGTTTTCTTTTTGCAAATTCAGGGGTCTGGACGAATAAAGTATACAAGTGGAGAAACTGCACGGGCTGCTTTTTCCGGACATAATGGAAGAAAATACCACTCTATTGGCCGTGAGCTGGTTTCTCGCGGGGAATTAGAAAAAGGACGTGCTTCAAAATCTGCGATTGAAAACTGGATGAATAAGGCGGGTGTTGCAGCAGCGCAGGAGTTAATGAATGTTAACCCAAGATATGTTTTTTTTCAAAAACAACCAATAAATAACCCGAAAACCGGACCAAACGGAACCCAAGGGGTAGCCCTTACGGCAAAAGCATCTTTGGCGGTAGATCCGGCTTTTCACCCTTTTGGGACGCCGGTTTGGATTGAAACTCGTTTACCAGAATCAGAAAAAGACTGGAAAGGGCAACCAGTACAGCTTCTGCTTATCGCTCAAGATTCAGGTGGGGCAATTAAAGGGGCGTTGCGCGGGGACCTTTTCTATGGGTCTGGTGCTGCCGCTGGAAAGTTAGCCGGAATTCAAAAACACCCGGCTAAATGGTGGGTTTTAATGCCAAATCACTTGTCTCGGCTTCGAGATACCACATCATAAGCATGTCAGACAGTAAAGACCCTGCTTGGGAAAGAGTTAAAGAGCAAACAGAGCCGTTGGTGACAAAGGGTAAAACAACCGGCGTTACAGCAACCGAACCAAAAACTAAACCAAGACCTATTCGTGATAGCAGCTTGATAAAGCAGCAGAAAATAAAAACACACACCTTTCCAGCAAGAGAGGATGGACATCGTCGCGTGCGGCGAGGAAAAATCGCTTTATCCGGGCGGCTGGACCTACACGGCATGACCATTATTCAAGCGCGTAAAAGCCTCTTGTTGTTTTTACAAAGCTCAGTGTGTCAGAACAGCAAAACCGTTTTGATAATTACCGGTAAAGGAAGTCGTGGAGAGGGAGCCCTTCGGTTGGCTTTATCAAGCTGGTTGCAACAATCTGAGTTTGTGCCGCTGGTTAGCGGGTATGCGCAAGCACACCTTCGCCATGGTGGTGATGGGGCGTGGTATTTATTTTTGCGCCGGCAAGGCGGTGCATGAGCACCAGTCAGCTATAAAATAAACTTTGATAAGTCAGTGTTTTTAGCTAGATCGCCTAACTGTTTAACAACATAATTTGTATCAATTCTAATGGTTTCACCAGAACGATCAGAGGCAGTAAAACTAATATCTTCCAAAAGTTTTTCCATGACAGTTTGTAAGCGTCTGGCACCAATGTTTTCTACGTTTTCATTAACGCTTGCGGCAATAGAGGCAAGCTCTTTAATTGCGCCATCGGTAAACTCAAGGGTAACGTTTTCAGTTTTCATCAACGCTGTGTATTGGCGGATAAGAGAGTGTTCAGGCTCGGTTAAAATACGTAAAAAATCTTCTTTTGTTAGCGCGCGCAACTCAACTCTGATTGGCAACCTGCCTTGTAATTCTGGCAATAAATCAGATGGCTTAGCTACATGAAATGCACCAGAGGCAATAAATAAAATATGATCGGTTTTAACGGAGCCGTGTTTAGTGGTGACTGTCGTTCCTTCTATTAAAGGCAGTAAATCACGCTGTACTCCTTCTCTAGAAACGTCGCCACCGCGATCAGAGCGCGAGGTAATTTTATCAATTTCATCTAAAAACACGATGCCATCATTTTCAACCAGTTTGATGGCTTCCGAATTAATTTGGTTATCATCAAGCAGTCGGTCAGCCTCTTCTTCAAGCAGCGGCTTGAAGCTATCAGAGACCTTCATGCGTTTAGGGGAGGTTTGTTGACCAGCGCCCTTACCAAACAGCTCTCCAATATCCAGCATTCCCACGCCGGCTCCGGGCATTCCGGGAATTTCAATGTTTTGAAAAGGTGACGATGTGACTTTGAGAGCAATGTCTATTTCACGATCATCAAGCTCTCCACTACGAAGTCGTTGTCGAAAGCTTTCACGGGTTGTGGCGGAAGAGTTTTCACCAACTAAGGCGTTTAAAACCCGTTCTTCTGCGGCTTTTTCGGCTCTGGCGTTTACCTCAAGGTGCTTGTTTGATCGGACAATTATAATTGCGGTTTCGACTAGATCACGAACAATTTGATCAACATCACGCCCGACATAACCAACTTCGGTAAACTTGGTTGCTTCAATTTTAAGGAATGGAGCGTTAGCCAGTTTTGATAGCCTGCGGGCAATTTCTGTCTTTCCAACACCGGTTGGCCCGATCATAAGAATATTTTTCGGAGTTACCTCATCGCGTAACGGCCCTTTAATCTGACGTCGCCGCCAGCGGTTGCGAAGGGCTATTGCTACGGCTTTTTTTGCGTCGGCCTGTGCGACAATATGACGATCCAGTTCGGAAACAATCTCTCTTGGGGAAAACTCACTCATTTGATTATCACTTATCGCTTTTCAAGGTTTCGATGGTAAAGTTACGGTTAGTATAAACACAAATTTCTGCGGCGATTTCCATGGCTTTTCGAGCAATTACTTCGGCATCATCTTCATATTCAAATAATGCCCGCGCTGCGGCTTGAGCAAAGTTACCACCAGACCCGATAGCTGCAATTCCGTGTTCCGGCTCCAAGACGTCTCCGGCGCCGGTAAGTATCAATACGGTTTCGGAGTTTGCGACGATTAACATGGCCTCTAGGCGGCGCATATAACGATCTGTTCTCCAGTCTTTGGCCAGCTCAACGCAGGCTCTGGCCAGTTGGGTTGGGTATTGTTCCAGCTTAGTTTCAAGTCTTTCAAATAGCGCCATAGCATCGGCAGTTGCGCCGGCAAACCCGGTGATGACTTGACCGCTTGTTCCAAGTTTACGAACTTTTTGCGCATTTCCTTTGACAACCGTTGAGCCAATAGAGACCTGTCCGTCTCCGGCAATGACTGTTTTGCCGTTTTTATGTACGGCCAGAATTGTCGTGCCGCACCAATTAGCTGCATTAGTGTTAGAGTGTTTTGGCATAATTGACCCTTGAGTAGCGAAGGTAACGCCTTAATTGGATCGTGTAATGATAAATTTCAAGAGGTTTAATGTTAATAACTATTTGGGTTAATAGTTTTGCGCGATTTTAGCAGGCTGGTTGTTTTCGGATTTTCTATCTAATCCCTTGCGGTCTTGCTCCAGAAGAATAGTAAAGTCAGCCTCTGGTACAGGCCTTGAAAAGTAATAACCTTGAACATAATCACAACAATGAAGCTGTAAAAATGCGAAGTGCTCTCTGGTTTCTACCCCTTCGGCAACCGTTCTGTAACCAAGCGATTCTGCCATTGCCAGCACCGTTTGAACAATAACCCTAGCGTGTTTGTCTTCTGTCATTTCTTGTACAAATGATTGATCGATTTTGAAAACATCAAATGGCAAGCGGGTTAAATAAGCCAAGGAAGAGTGTCCGGTACCAAAATCATCAATTGCAAAACGTACACCACGATCCCTAAGTGGAGAAACCTGTTCGATTAATCGCTCCGGGTTGGTCATGGCTACGCTTTCAGTTAGTTCCAACTCCAACAATTCATGAGGCAGTCCTGTTTTTTCGAGAATCCTTCCAACAATTTGTGTAAAATCATCACGGGCAAATTGTAATGCAGAAACATTAACTGCCACGGGGCAACTAAATCCGGCATCAACCCAGCGCGCTGCCGCCCGACAAGCTTCTTCTAGGACATAATCCCCAATTTCTAAAATTAACCCTGTTTCTTCGGCAACATCAATAAATGCGCCCGGAGAAATTATTTTTCCAGGGGCTTTTTGCCAGCGAACTAGTGCTTCGCATCCCGAAATAGAGCCGTCGCGAACATCTATTTTTGGTTGATAAAAAACAATGAATTCACGGTTTTTAAGCGCCCGCCGCATTTCGTTTTGCAAGGTAATTCGGCGAATTGCAGCTTGTGTCATACTTGGTTCAAAAAACTGCCAGTTTCCGCCACCGTTTTCTTTGGCGACATCAATGGCAAAATTAACGCTGTTTAGTAAGGTTTTAGAATCGCTAGCATCATGAGGATACATAGCGATGCCGGTGCGGGCAGACAGGGTGACAGGTTGCCCGGAGGCAGACAGAGGCTTAGCTATAATTTCTGTTATTTCTCTGGCGATTTGTTGTGCCATCGGAACAGAAACACACCCGGGAGCAATAAGAGCAAACTCATCACCTGAAAGCCGAGCCAAAACAGGACTGGGGCTGGAGCCGTTTGCGGAAAGTTTATCTACATATTTGCCGGCTACTTTTCGTAAACGGTCGGCCGTGGCGCAAAGAAGAGCGTCACCTTCTTCTTGACCATATGCGTCATTTAGTCGCTTGAAGCCATCTAGGTCGATTAAAAACAGCGCGCCAGGCGTTTTGCCGCTATCGACAAGTAGGCGAAGCCTCTCGTTAAAGGCGGTTTTATTGGCTAATCTGGTTAAACTGTCGCCATATGCCAACCACCTAGTGCGGTCTATGTTTGCTTTCATTCGCTCAAGCATCAGATTTATACTGTTGGCTAGGGCTCCAAATTCATCTTTGCGAGAAAAAGCAACTCTGGCGGTTAAGTCACCATTTGCTGCACATTTTGCTACCCTTATAAGCTCTTTGATTGGCGCCAATAGTCTACCAAAAACCAATATAGACAAAGGAATGCCCAAACCAAGAATGACACCCCCCTTCCAAAGATTTTTTGTTATGAAGAAACCAAAGCTTGGAACTGAGTGATGCGTGGTTCCGAGCAAAGCGGTTTCAGTTGCGACAAGAGATTTGGCGCTTACCAAGTCAGATACGGAGCCAATAACCACTAAAAAAACAGCAACAAAAAAAATAGCGACCGAGAACAATGCGGTTGCTTTAAAAGCAAGGTTTTTTTGAAACTTATCGAACAAAACCGTAACAACCCCAAGAGAGAACCACAAAAGCTCACAGATAATTTTGATCAAACTATCAAACGATTGTTTCGGGGGCGTTAACTAAAGCTGGAATTATGTAAAATAAACTTTAAGTGCAATCCACTCAAAAAAAACAAATTATACTTATAATAGGATTTTCAAAGAAATAGCCGGGCGAGCTCCATAATGAGAAATTACCTCGGAGGCGGCAGCAGAGCCAAGCTCTCCACAGCGCTGTAATGGTAGATCGTTTGCTAGCCCGTATAAAACCCCGGCAGCATATAAATCACCGGCTCCAGTGGTATCAACAACTTGATCGACCTTCACAGCATCAATTTCTATTATTCCGGAACCATCCATAATTAACGAGCCTTTTTCGCTTAATGTTACTAAAGCAAAGCTGCTATCTTTACGTACCTGTTCAATCGCCTGATCAATTGAAGCTGTTTGATACAGCGATAATAATTCTGTTTCATTGGCAAAAACAATATCGATATGCCCTTTTATTAGGTGTAAAAATGCTTCGCGGTGGCGATCAACACAAAATAGGTCTGAAAGGGTAATGGCTGTTTTTCGGTCAGCAGAGCGAGCAATTTCAGCGGCTTTGATAAATGCTTTTTTCGCATCATCTCGATCAAACAAATAACCTTCCATATAGGTTATTTGTGCTGATTTAATGACTTCCGGGTCCAGGTCTTCGGGGCCAAATAAAGATGAAGCCCCCAAAAAAGTCGACATTGATCGTTGAGCATCTGGGGTTACAGCGATCAGGCAGCGAGCGGTTTCTGGCCCATTTATCAGCGGAGGCACCTCAAAAAACACACCGGCGTTGCGTAAGTCAGATGCAAAAGATTCACCAAGAGGGTCGTTACCAACCTTACCCATGAAAGCCGCCTTGCCACCAAAGCTGGTAATACCGGCAATTGTGTTGGCGGCAGAACCTCCAGACGACTGACTGGCGCCCGCAAGGCGCAAATACAATTCTTGCGCCCGCGACTGATCAATTAATGTCATAGAGCCTTTAGTTATATCGTGTTGAAACAAAAACTCATCGGAAACTGTTGCGATAACATCAACAATAGCGTTTCCAAGACCAAGCACATCATAAGTAGCCGGATTAGGCATTATTTTTCTTCTCTTTTTTGTTTGCAAACAAGGATGGCTTCATCAAAAACACCGCCAATAAATATTAAATCATCAATTGAGGCCGCGACGGATGAAGCATTAAGTAGGCCATCGGCGGCCAGATAAACTTCTTTTACGGTTTTTTTCTCCACATTTACTTTAAAAACTTGTGAAGGGCTTCTTTTTGATGGGTCTTTGGCGTGGGCTGAAAAATCCAATAGTCGTGGGTGGCTACCGATCCAAAGCGAGCCATCAGCAGCAACATCAATATTATCAAGCCCGCTGCCAAAATGAATTTGATCAATTTGGTTTAATTCGCCGGTGCTTTGATCGCGATCAAAAATACGTAAATTTTGATCAACAGTGGCGCTAACATAAAGCTGTTTTCGGTCGGCAGAAATTGCCACACCATTGGCATAGGAAAACCCATCAGCAACGACTTTTGAATCCGAGCCATTATACCAAACTACATTTCCCGATTTTTTCTTGAACAACACCCCTAAAAACTCATTTAATGATCCCGATTTTTCGCTTTTGTCATTGGTGATGTAAAACTGTTCCGGCCCGACAGCAGCTATGTCATTTGGGCTATAAAACTCAGGGCTGGAAAAAGTTAGCGTCAAAATCAATTTATTGTCTGAAATGTCAAATTTACGTATTAGTTCGTCTGGTTTTGAGCCATGGTCTATTACAAACAAAGATCGTGTTTGATTTTCGTTGATCAATAGATCAAGGCCGTGAGGCGCAAATAAAGCCTCGTCCATATCAGGAAGAATCATTCTTTTGGCAGAGCCGGGGTCATCAACGGGCATCACCCACAGGCTTCCTTGTGTTTGCGGGTTTCTGCGGTCGTGGCTGGAAATGTAAACAAGACGGTTTTCTCTATCTATTACTAAGTCTTCCGCCCCAACAATTCCGGTAACAACCTCACACTGACCGTTAAAATGCGGCTGAACACCGCGTAATTGGCCCATCCACAACATTGTTCGCCACCAGAAAAACGAACTTATGACCAGAATTATAACGAATATTAATGCGCCGCGTCCTAAAGCTTTGTTCATTTTCTTGCCCGTGTTTTTGTTTTGGTAGGATTAAGTTAATGTGGTGTAGCGGGTTATTTAAAAAAAGGGAATAATTTTTCAGTCATGTGACATTACGGGGCTTTTCGTGGAAGAAGAACCCCCTTAAAGTCTATTTTATGTATTTATCCGGTCTTTGGTATTTTGGCGCGCTTGGCGAGCAATTAAAACCCGGTCAACACCTGAATATTGAGCTGCTTGGGCAGCCTATATTGTTGGCAAGAGGTTTTGATGGCGAAGTATTTGCTTTGCGTGATATTTGTCCGCACCGGGGAATATTGCTTTCCACAGGGCGGTTATTGGAAAAAGACGGTCAAACCCAAGTTGAGTGCCCATACCATGGCTGGCGATTCGGTAGCGATGGTAAGTGTGCTGGAATTCCATCTTTGACCAAACAGCAATCTTTAACCCGCGATTTAAGTAAAATTAAAACAAAGAATTTTCACGTTTGCGAACAACAGGGTTTGATCTGGATATACCAAGGCGATGAAAAACCAACAGACAAGCCCATATGGGTTGACCTTGTGGGTGCTGCAACACCAAAGCTTTCAACAACAACGGTTTTTAATTGCCATGTTGACCATGCAGTGATTGGTTTGATGGATCCGGCACATATTGCGTATATTCACCGACAATGGTGGTGGCGCACTGAAAAAAGCATGCATGAGAAAAGTAAAAACTTTGGCCCCGTAGAGCGCGGGTTTACAATGTTGCCGCATACACCATCTAGCAATTCGTTTTTGTATCGGTTGCTGGGAGCAAAACCAGAAACTGAAATACGCTTTCAGTTACCCGGAGTTAGGGTTGAATACATAAAAATTGCCGAGAAATATGTGGTTGGGTTTACGGCCATTACTCCGGTTAATGAGGACAAAAGCCAAATTACCATCGCCCTTTATTGGGATCACCCGGTTATGAGCTTGCTGCCGAACGCCTTGTTACGAAAAGGTCTAGATATCTTTGTTGGTCAAGACCGTGATGCGGTTAATGCACAACAGAAAGGCTTGGCTTATAACCCAAAACTAATGTTGATTCACGATTCAGATGTACAGGCAAAATGGTATTTCTCGCTAAAGAAGGCCTGGGAATTGAGTCAAAAATCAGGAACAGCGTTTCAAAACCCGGTTAAACCAAAAACACTGGAGTGGAGAAGTTGATGAGAAAACATAAAGAGGTAAGAGAAAATGTGGATTAATATTTTAATTTTTGGATCTTTAGCGGCGGTTGTTCTTACGTTGTTTGCCGGGTTGCTTAATTTGGGACGTAAAGGAGAGGCTGCCAATAAACGCTCGAACAAGCTGATGCGCTGGCGGGTTGGTTTGCAAGCTATTGCCCTTGTGTTTTTGCTAATTGGGTTTTATTTGAAATCGCAAAACGGGGGTTGAGTTGTGGTTCGGTTGAACAAAATTTACACCCGCACCGGTGATGCAGGTCAAACACACCTTTCTGATGGAAGCAGAACCAGTAAAACCGACTGTCGTGTTGTTGCCTTTGGTGCGGTTGACGAGCTAAACAGCGCGATAGGTTTGGCGGTACGAGAGGTAAAGTCTAAACAATTACTTACTGATTTGGCGCGAATACAAAACGAGTTGTTTGATCTTGGTGCAGATCTGTCGCACCCGGGGCCAGATGAGCAAGCAAAAACAACTCCTTTGCGGGTAGTTTCTGAACAAGTTGAACAATTGGAAAGCTCTATCGACCAGATGAATGAAAGCTTAGAGCCGCTTAAAAGTTTTATTTTACCGGGTGGCTCCGAGGCGGCAGCCAGATTGCATTTAGCGCGGGCGATTTGCCGCAGAGCTGAAATTGATGCTTTGTTGTTGGCAGAAACTCAATCGTCTAACAAAGCTGCGTTGGTTTATTTGAACCGACTTTCGGATTTTTTGTTTGTTGCTGCAAGGTTTGAAAACAAGCAAGAAAACACCGAAGTTTTATGGGTTCCGGGTGCAAGTCGGCAAACAGCCGGTTGACCCACGGCGACACCTTTTGTAGGCAATCCTGTAATTAAAGGTGATAAGAGCCATTAGGCTTAGATGAGGAGAAGAAAATGAAGGTTCTGGTTCCGGTTAAACGGGTTGTGGATTTTAATGTTAAGGTTCGGGTTAAGGCTGATGGCTCTGGCGTTGATCTGGCTAATGTTAAAATGTCAATGAATCCATTTTGTGAAATTGCGGTGGAAGAGGCGGTGCGGCTAAAGGAAAAAGGCGTGGTTTCAGAGATCATTGCTGTTTCTATTGGCCCGATACAGTCGCAAGAGACAATTCGTACTGCCTTGGCGATGGGCGCTGATCGTGGAATTTTAGTACAAACCGATCAAAATGTTGAACCTTTGGCTGTGGCGAAAATTTTGGCGAAAATCACTGCTGAGGAAAATCCTGAAATTGTGCTTTTAGGGAAGCAGGCAATTGATGATGACAGCAACCAGACCGGTCAGATGTTGGCAGCTTTGCTTGATTGGCCACAAGGTACATTTGCTTCTGAGCTGGTTAAGGACGGTGATCATTTGTTACTTACTCGTGAAATTGATGGCGGCCTACAGACTTTAAAGCTTTCGGTTCCGGCGGTAATAACAACCGATTTGCGCCTTAACGAGCCAAGGTATGCGTCCTTGCCAAATATCATGAAAGCCAAGCGCAAACCGATAGATATCAAACCTATTGATGAATTTGGTGTTGATATAACACCGCGCCTTGAAATTGTTAAAACCGAAGAACCGGCGGGTCGAAAAGCCGGGGTGATTTTAGAAAGTGTCGCCGATCTGGTTGATAAGTTGAAAAATGAAGCAGGAGTGATCTGATGCATGCCCTAGTAATTGCAGAACATAACAACACTAATTTGAATGACGCGACCGCCAAAACCGTTACTGCTGCTTTGGCAATGGGTGGCGAGGTGGACATTCTTGTAATTGGTGCGGGCGTTGGCGATGTGGCCACAGAGGCGGCGGCATTAAGTGGCGTTACAGCTGTTTTAGTTGCTGATGACGCGTCGCTGTCTCATGCGGTTGCTGAGGCGGTAGAGGCCTTGGTGGTGCCGTTAATGGCGGATTATGATGCTGTGCTGGCGCCAGCCACCACATCTGGCAAAAACTTTATGCCGCGCATTGCTGCTAAATTAGACGTTATGCAGGTGTCAGAAATTACCGAAGTGCTTTCGGCTGATACATTTGTTCGGCCAATATATGCCGGCAATGCCATGCAGACAGTAAAATCAACTGATAGCAAGAAGATAATTACTGTAAGGGCAACAACTTTTGCCGCCACCGGATCGGGTGGCAATGCCGAACAGCGGACAGTTTCCGCGCCATCAGGCTCGTTCGGCGCAGAGTTTGTTTCCGAAGAGCTAACCAAGTCGGATCGACCAGAGCTTACTGCCGCCAAAATTATTATTTCCGGCGGGCGCGGCATGGCCTCTGGTGAAAACTTTGCCATGTTAGAGCGCATTGCTGATAAACTGGGCGCAGCCGTTGGCGCGTCTCGTGCCGCAGTTGATGCCGGGTTTGTGCCGAATGATTATCAGGTTGGACAAACCGGCAAGGTAGTGGCGCCAGAGCTATATATTGCTGTTGGTATTTCTGGCGCGATACAACATCTTGCCGGAATGAAAGACAGCAAAGTGATCGTCGCCATAAACAAGGACGAGGAGGCACCGATATTTCAGGTCGCCGATTACGGTCTGGTGATGGATCTGTTTAAAGCTCTGCCAGAATTAGAGGCCGCGCTTTAATTAGAGCCTTTCCGAAAAAGTGTGGAGCGGTTTTTCGATAAGAAATGCGATAAAACAAACACTTAGAGTAAATTTGCGGCTCAATGTGAACCGGAAATACTCTAGTAAGCACAAGTGTCTTTATCGAGACTGGCTTGAGTGCGTTTGATAAAGGCATTGATGTTTTTCATTTGCACAAAGCGTTTTGGTACCGGGTACAGTAACAACAAATACCGCCCTTGTTTAAGGTCTTCGCTTGAAAATGAAGGGTTTTTCGGATCAGTGACCAAAATTGGGTGGATATTGGCAACTTTTAAGTCCGGTAAACGGCTTAGAACCCGCTCCGGAGTTCCCAGCATTTCTGCCGAATGAAAACTGCCGGTAATGTGAAAGACTTTGCGTCCCGGATTGTCGGTGATGTGTTTGGCAATGCTTTCGGCCATGGTGTCATCGCGGCTTACTTGTGCGGCATAGCGGTTTAGTTTTTTGCGGGCAATATCTTCATCGCTTTGGTCGCCGCCGATGCTGTGACCGGTTGCAGCATCCATGAAGCGGTAAAACTTGTCTTTATAAGCACCGTCTTCAAGGTCTAGATCTTTTGCTACCCAGTTTTGAGCCTCATCAGGTAGGTCGCCAAGAAACTCTGGCCCTTTTTCGCTGATGCAGGATACTATATTGGCTGGAACTTCAGCGGCAATAACCGGCAATTTATTATCTTTGGCATATTCGACTAAAGGTCGATAAGAGGATCGATAATGTGGCCAGGCTTTGCCATCAAAAACCAAAGATTCTTCTCCAATTTCGGAGGCCAAATATTGATCAACAATGTTTTGCTGGCTGCGTTCAAACTGCTCCATGGATAAAGCAATGTTTGCAGACTTTTCATGTAAGCCGGAAAACAGTTTTGATTGAATGTAATGATTAGTCACATGGCCATGCGCTTCACCAACAAACACCACATCATAAGCAGCCAGGTCAGCCAACACATAATCAAGATCAACTATTCGTGGAGCAATGTTTCCCATTTGGGTTTCAACCAGAACATAATCTGAAAATCCGCCAAGAGCTTCCGGTACAACATAGCTTTCACCATTTTTGCTGATAGCAGTTTGTGTAGTGGGTTTTGTGGTTCCACAAGCAGCAACTAGTAAAGCTGCACTAAGTGATATGGCCAAAGAAAGCGGAAATTTACTCATTTGTTGATTGCCCCATGCAAATGTTTTTTAACTGGAAAAGAAATGACTTTTTCAAAAGCACTATCTAGCTAAATTGTGCGTTTGTCACCTTTGTCTTTGTTACTAAAAGTTTAGCATTTGCCAACAATGATGGAGATCAATTTTACTGCTATTCTGGAGTTAATAAAAAACAATATGCTGGTTTGGGTTATTTCCCCACAGGATAATTTAATAAAAGCCTAGGTAGAAAAAGTAGGTATTACTTACAATACCGATCACTACGGTATTAGAAACTTCACGTTTCATTGGGTTTCTCACGTATTCACAATGTCAAAGAGCCACAAACTGGCGTATGAAAGCCACTTGCAACACCATTATAGCAAGCACAGACAAAGCGGGTATGGTTGAAACTTATCCCCGACTGTTGATTGCTAATGAGTGTCAATGAGTGCCAAATGAGGGTGCATTGTTTACCAATTAACCCTTGGCTCAGATAACACCTTTGCCAATGAGTGCTAGTTAAGGGTTGGGTGTGAAGGGTGCGTGACCTTTGTTCGCACCTCTATTCTGTCTCGCGGTCAAATACCAAAAATGCCGTTATTCCGGCGCAGACCGGAATCCATCTATGCCGTTGCTGCGAGATCAATGGTGGAAAAACTGGATCACCCGAATAAATCGGGCGATGACGATCCGTAGTGGAATTAATCAACGACACCGGACAGCTTCTTTGTCTTTGAGGACAATTAAAACTGACTGTTTAGCAAAGTTCAATCGCCACAGCCGTTGCTTCACCACCGCCAATGCACAAGCTGGCCACGCCTTTTTTTAAGGAGCGCTTTTGTAGCGCCGCAATCAAAGTCGCCATAATTCGAGCGCCGGACGCGCCAATTGGGTGTCCCATAGCACAAGCGCCGCCATTTACATTTACCTTGGTTGGATCAAGTCCAAGCTCTGATATGGCAATCATCGGTACTACGGCGAAAGCTTCGTTTATTTCCCAAAGATCAACATCATCTTTGCTCCAGCCGGCTTTTTCAAGAACCTTTTCCATCGCCGGAACCGGAGCAGTAGTAAACCATTTTGGTTCGTGGGCATGGGCGGCGCTGGCTACCAATTTGGCCAAAGGGGTAACGCCTAAAGTCTTGGCTTCGGACAGCTTCATCATTACCAAGGCCGCCGCACCATCGGAAATTGCCGAAGCATTAGCCGCAGTAACCGTGCCGTCTTTGGTAAACGCTGGTCTTAAGGAGGGAATTTTTTCAGGGCGGGCTTTGCGTGGTAATTCATCAGAACTTACCACAATATCACCACGGCGGTTTTTGACAGTTACCGCAGTTATTTCACGATCAAAATCACCGTCTTTACTTGCTCTTTGGGCTCTTGCTAATGTTTCTAGTGCATAAGCATCTTGGGCTTCTCTGGTGAATTGATATTTTTGCGCCGCAGCATCGGCATAAACCCCCATTGGCTCGCCACCATAAGCATCGGTTAAGCCATCAAGTGCCATATGGTCTTGTAATGTGTCATTACCATATTTATGACCCCGTCGATGTGATCCCAGCAAATGCGGAGCGTTTGACATGCTTTCCATGCCACCAGCAATTATTACACTTGCCGATCCAGAAACCAGCGCATCATTAGCCATAATTGCTGCTTGCATGCCAGAGCCGCACATTTTGTTTAGGGTTGTTGCCTCGACCGACAAAGGCAGATCAGCTTTTAAGGCCGCTTGTCTGGCGGGAGCTTGCCCCTGTCCGGCCGACAGCACATTACCCATAAATATTTGTTGTACTTTTTCTGGTTCAATTCCGGCGTCTTTCAATGCAGCACCGACCGCAACCGCTCCTAACTCATTAGCTGATAATGTAGATAATTCGCCCAATAAACCACCCATCGGGGTGCGGGCAAAACCAACAATAACTACAGGGTCTTGGCTCTGTGACATCGAAACTTCCTCATGAAAATGATTTTTTTGCAGGATCATGCTTTGAGCGTAGATCGTCAAGACAAAGAAACTTAAATTTGCGGATAATGCAAAATTTATTTCACTTCAAAAGTGATCTGCATATTTACCCGATATTTGTCTATTTTTCCATCTTTCACCGTAACAGAAAGATGGTTGACGCTGGCCGAGCGGACATGTTTTACCGTTTTACTAAAGCGATCAACCGCATTGGTCATTGCGTGCTCAAAGCTTTTACTGGAATCCGATAGAATTTGCGAAGATTTCATTATGGTCATTTAAGCCCCCTATTGATCAAAACAAACCTCAAAGTAACTGTTTTGCTAGAAATAACCAGTGCTGATAATGACACGGGTAATATCCAAAGACTACGCTATAATATCCGGTATAATTCTATTTTGTAATTTGGCAATTTTGTCCTTAAGAGACAGCTTTCTTTTTTTCAGGCGGGCTATTTTTATCTGATCAGAAGCGCCGGTTTCAATCAGTGCTGAAATTGCACTGTCAAGGTCGCGGTGTTCTTCATTCAAAAGAGCCAAAGAAGTTCGTAGTTCATTTAAGTCATCTGATAGTTGCAAATTCAAACCCTTCTTTCATTGAAATACTCAACTCCACCTTTTCACATCTTTTCGTGCCAACCCGAAACTGTCCAAGACCCGATCCAGTGTGTGGTCGACCATTTCCTCGATGTTTTGTGGTTTTAGGTAAAAAGCCGGTACTGGCGGAGCGATAATTGCCCCCATTTCAGCCAAGGCAGTAAGCGATCGCAAGTGCCCAAGGTGTAACGGGGTTTCACGGATCATGAGCAAAAGTTTGCGTTGTTCTTTTAAGGTTACATCGGCAGCTCTGGTTAACAGTGACGAGGTAACGCCAGTAGCAATTTCCGACCATGTTCGCACCGAACAAGGAGCAATAACCATGCCTCTGGTTAAAAATGAGCCCGAAGCAATAGCCGCACCAACATCTGCTACTTTATAGACGGCATCAGCTAGTGATTTTACTTCACCAGCGCTTAAATCAGTTTCCATTGATAGGGCAAGTTCGGCCGCCTTGCTCATCACCAAGTGGGTCGGTACATTTAATTCACGTAATATTTGCAATAACCTGACAGCAAAGATGCTGCCCGACGCGCCAGAAACGCCAATAACAATCGGTAAATTGGAAGACTGAGTTTGCATTTAGTTACCCATGCGGCAAAATGTGATGTGACGGATACACGGTTTTCTGTCATACTAACAGTCTTCATTACAAAAGGAGATGTTAATGTCTATACAAGCGCGGATCAAAGAATTGGATAATCGTCACGCAAAACTTGAAACTAAAATAACCGCAGAACAAAAAAGGCCAGCTTTTGACACGGTTTATATTTCCGCTCTTAAAAAACAAAAATTAGCATTAAAAGAACAGCTCACTGGATTAAAACGACAACATTAAACCTTAAAACCTCTAACATAATAGCGAGAACAGTCTTATCCTGCTCTCGGCGGGAAAGATTATGCAAGATATACGGACTGTTTTAATAACGGGCGGAGCAAAAGGAATAGGCCTAGCTTGCGCCAGAAAGTTTGCTCAGGCTAAATGCAATGTAATTATTGCAGATAGTGACGACAAAGCCGGAAACCGCGCTGCTGACGATTTGAGCAGTGAAAAAAGCGAGGTGTTGTTTGTTTCTTGTGATGTTAGCGATCTATTATCGGTGCGTAATTTATTTGCCCGCATTAGGTCGGCCTTTGGTCGACTTGACGTTTTAGTCAATAATGCCGGAATCGTTGCCAGCGGTGATATTTTATCTCTAGAAACCGAAGACTATGATCGGGTTATGGGGGTCAATTTGCGCGGCAGTTTTTTAGTTGCCAGAGAAGCGGCCAGACAAATGGTAGAGCAAATTGACAATGAACAAGACAGAGAACGCGAACGATTAGGCAATTATGCAATCATCAACATGTCTTCTGTTAACGCAGTAATGGCGATCCCCGATCAACTGGTTTATGTCACCACTAAGGGCGGGTTAAATCAAATGACCAAGGCAATGGCTCTGCGGTTGGCAGAATATGGAATACGGGTAAATGCTGTAGGTCCTGGTAGCATCAATACCGATGTTTTAAAATCCGTTGCCGGCAACCCTGAGGCAAAACAGAAAATTATGTCCCGTACACCGCTTGGTCATATCGGCGAGCCGGAACAAATTGCCAGCATAGTACAATTTCTGGCGTCCAAAGACGCCAGCTATATTACCGGCCAATGTCTATATGCAGATGGTGGACGATTGGCGTTGAACTATACAATAGACCCCGCTTAAGACCCTGCCTAAAAAATTGATCTAGTTTTTGTCGTCTGAGAACGAACCAAAGACTGATTCGGCGCTAACCTTTTTTGGCCGATCGTCGATAATTTCATCTGCTGGTGCCAATGTGTCTTCTTCCACCGGATCATGAACGATACCGGCCTTTTCATCAGCAATGCGTTTTTTCTCGGCGGCTATTTTAACCACAGAATCAAGATCAATTTGTGTGCAAAGGCCAACTGATACCGGATCAACAGGCTTGATTTGGCTGGCATTCCAGTGGGTACGGTCACGAACCGAAATAATGGTTGGCTTGGTCGTGCCGATCAATTTGGAAATTTGAACGTCGGAAACTTCCGGGTGATTGCGAACAATCCAGGCAATTGAATCAGGCCTATTTTGACGACGTGAGACCGGAGTATAACGAGGGCCCCTACGTTTTTGTTGCATTTTATCAGCATGTTTGGGAACAACCGCAACCATTCGATAATCGCTATTGCCTTCGGCCTTTTTTATTTCGTCACGGGTTAATTGTCCGCCACTAATTGGATCAAGACCACGCACGCCTTGTGCCACATCACCATCGGCAATGCCTTTGATTTCCAAAGGGTGCATAGAGCAAAAATCAGCTATTTGAGAAAATGTCAGTGACGTGTTGTCAACCAACCAGACGGCAGTTGCTTTTGGCATCAAAATATCGGTCATCAAAATAGCTCCAAAATATAAAAAGCCCGGCTGATCAGCCGGGCTGTACCAGATGTTAGTCTTGGAGAAATAATACCAAAGCTAACAATTATTATGACTTAT